>NZ_CP108882.1:5582500-5937500 GCF_036347055.1 Streptomyces sp. NBC_00820
GCCGGTGCCGGCCCGCTCCACCACCGACGCGGGCAGCGCCAGCGCACGGTCGACGAACTCCTCCCGCACCCGGGCCAGCGTCCGCTCCCCGAACCGGTGCCCCACGTACCGCGCCCAGCGCGCCACCAGCAGCTGTGCCGCCGAACACAGCAGGATGACCGGCGCCAGCCGGTCCACCGCCGCGACACCGTCCCCGGACCGCACCGCGTCCACGATCCGCCCGACCAGCCACGGGCCGGCGAGACCCGCCACGGCCGCCGCCGCGTTCAGCGCCAGGACGGCCGCGAAGACCCGCCCGTCGGCGCGCACCAGCCGCAGCGCAGCCCGCCGTACGTCGGCCGGCCCGGCGATGGGCAGCTTCCCGTCGGTCACCTCGCTCCCTCCGTGTCAGCGACCGCGTCCGCGCCGGTGTGCGTATCGGCGTCTGTGTCTGTGTCTGCGCCTGCGTCTGCACCTGGGTCTGCGCCCGCGCCGGCGTCCGTGTCCGTCTCCGCGTCGGCCTCCCTGGTCACCAGTGCCCGGTATCCCGGTTCCCCGGCGAGCAGTTCGCGGTGGCTCCCGGTCGCCGCGACCTTGCCGTCGACCAGGTAGTGCACGGTGTCCGCGCGGTCGAGGACGAGCGGGGAGGCACTCGTCACCACGGTCGTACGCCCCGCGCGTGACGCGCGCAGCCGGTCGGCCACCACGGCCTCGGTGTGGGCGTCGAGCGCGGAGGTCGGTTCGACGGCCAGCAGTACCTCCGGCGCGGCCAGCAGCGCCCGTACGAGCCGTACCCGTTGCCGTTGGCCACCCGAGAGGTTGCGGCCCTGGGCGTCGACCTGCGCGTCGAGCCCGTCGGGCAGCCCCCGCACGATGTCGTCGGCCGCCGCCGCGTGCACGGCACGCGCCACCTCCGCCTCGTCCGGCTCCCGGCACCCACCGACCAGCTCGCGCAGCGGCCCCGCGAACAGGTCGGCCTCGTGGTCGGCGACCAGGATGCGCTCGCGCACCCGCGGCAGGGGGATGTCGTCCAGGCGGACGTCGCCCCAGGTGACGTCCGAGGGCGCGTACCGGCCGAGGCGGTCCACCACGGCGGCCGCGTCCGCCGGCCGCGCCGCGGCCAGCGCGGTCAGCCCGCCGGGCGGCACCCGCACGCCCGACTCGGGATCGTGCAGCACGGACGGTTCGGCCGGCGGGTCGGCGGTGCCGGCATCCGGCGCGGGTTCGAGCCGCAGCAGCCGTACGACGCGCTCCGCCGCCACCACGCCGCGGCTGAGGTAGTAGGCGCCGTCGATCAGCATGGCCACCGGCCACCCGGCCAGCACGGCGACATATCCGTACACCGACACCAGCTCGCCCACGGTGATCTCCCCGCGGGCCGCCATCCGCGCCCCCAGCCAGGTCACCACGGCCAGGAACAGGGTCGGCAGGCCCGCCCCCAGCGCCTGGATCCAGCTGGTCACGGCGCCCACGCGGTACCCCTGTTCGCGCAGCCGCCGCGAGTCCCGGCGGAAGGAGTCGGCGACGAGCCCCTTGCCGCCCAGGCCGCCCAGTACGCGCAGACCGCCCGCGAGGTCACCGATCCGCGCGGTCAGCACCCCCTGCCGTTCGCGGTACTCGGTCTCCGCCCCGCGCAGCCGCCCCATCAGCGGCCCGACGAGCACGCCGATCAGCGGCACCCCGACGAGCACCACCACGGCCAGCCGCACGGAGACCGACAGCAGCAGCCCCGCGACGACGACGTAGGACATGAGCGCGCCGATGCCGGGTCCGACCACCGTCATGGCGGCGGCGATCGTCTGCACGTCGCCGACGCCGATCGTGACCACCTCACCGGCCCCCGTCTGCCCGGGCAGCGTGGCCCCCAGCCGCACCGCCTGGCGCACGACGACCTTCACCGTGCGGAAGTTGGCGTCCAGCCGTACCCGGGTCATCGTGCGGTGCCGCATGATGCTCAGCCAGGCGTTGAGGGACCCGACCGCGAACAGCGCGGCCGTCCACCCGGCCAGCGCCCCCGTGTCGCCCGGCTCCAGGCCCTCGTCGACCGCCCTCGCCATCAGGTACGGCGTCGCCGCCAGCAGCGTCATCCACGTACAGCTCAGCACCGCTCCGGCCGCGGCCCGGCCCGGCTGCCGGGTCACCAGCCACCACAGGTATCGCCGGCCGCCGCGGCAGTCGGGTGTGCCGGGATCCTCGTACGCGTCGATCATCGCGGTCCGCTTTCCCGTAGGTTCCTCGCGAGCTCGGCCAGGCAGGCGGTCTTGCAGGCTACCGAGGGTGCCGGGGGTTGCCCATCGAATAATCCCGGCGGCGGGACGGCGGGATCCGGGCCCCGTGGGCTGCTCGGGCTGACGTTCGCGCGGGGTGAAAATGTGCGCTTTGGTGTAGACATGGCGCTTCTGTGGCATCCGGTGGCCCGGTCGGGGGAGGAATGGAGTCGACCGGGGTTCCGACGGAATCCCGTGGACCGAACCGAGCGGGAATGGAGAGTTCGTGGTGCGTACGACGACTTGGAAGACCGCCGTCACCGCCGCCACCACCTTGCTGGTGGGTGCGCTGGGCGGGGGACCGGCGCAGGCGTCCTTGCCGACCGCCGCGGCATCACCGGACGCGGGCGTGGCGCCCTCGTCGTGCCGGCCGGCGAACCACATCGCCGAGATCGCCGCGGACGCCCCGAGTTCAGGGCATCGCCACTACCGCGTCACCCTGACCGCGGCGCCCGGGTACGAACCGTGCGAGCTGGCGGGGTCGCCGACCGACGTGCGGTTCTCCCGCCACGGTCTCCCGGACGGCGTCACGGCCGGCCGGTACGGCTCGCAGAGCACGGTGGTGACCTTCGGCCCGGGCCACCCGGTCCACTTCGACATCCAGGTCCCCAGCGGCGCCGGGGGTGTTCTCGCCGACGAGGCGGCCTTCACGCTCAGGACCCCGGACGGCGGGGTGATCCCCGGCGAGTCCACCGCCTACGGCCAGTTCACCGTCGACGCCGGCACCCTCATCGGCCCGGTCGGACCAGGGGCCTGATCACGCGGGCCACCCGAACCCGCAGGCGGGCCACTCGCGCGCGGGCCGCTCGAGGGCGCGTACCGCTCGCTCCACCTCGGCACGGCGCTCGTGCGCATCCGCTGCCGGCGTGGCGCGAGCATCCCGCGGACGCCGGACGCCGGACGCCGGACGCCGGACGCCGGACGCCGGACGCCGGACGCCGGACGCCGGACGCCGGACGCCGGACGCCGGACGCCGGACGCCGGACGCCGGACGCCGGGGCCCGGGGGCCTCAGGCCAGGCTGTCCCGCCAGGCCTTGTGCAGGTCCGCGAACCGGCCCGTGCCGGCGATCAGTTCGTCCGGGGCGCCGTCCTCGACGATCCGTCCGTGCTCCATCACCAGCACCCGGTCCGCGATCTCCACCGTGGACAGCCGGTGCGCGATCACCATGGCGGTGCGGCCGCGCAGCACCGTCGACATCGCGCGCTGCACGGCCCGTTCGCCCGGGATGTCCAGCGAGCTGGTGGCCTCGTCCAGGATCAGTACGGCGGGGTCGGCGAGCAACGCGCGGGCGAACGCGACCAGTTGGCGCTGTCCGGCGGAGATGCGGCCGCCGCGCTTGCGTACGTCCGTGTCGTAGCCGTCGGGCAGTCCGCTGATGAACTCGTGCGCGCCGATGGCCTTCGCCGCCTGCTCGATCTCCGCGCGGGTGGCCTCCGGGCGGCCGATCGCGATGTTGTCCGCGACCGTGCCGGAGAACAGGAACGCCTCCTGCGTGACCATGACCACCCCGCGGCGCAGTTCGGGGACCGACAGCTCGCGCAGGTCGACACCGTCCAGCAGCACGCGCCCCTCGGTGGGGTCGTAGAAGCGGGCGAGCAGCTTGGCCAGCGTCGACTTGCCCGCGCCCGTGGAGCCGACCAGCGCGACCGTCTCTCCGGCGGGCACGGTGAGGTCGAAGCGGGGGAGCACCTCGCCGCCGGTGCGGTAGGCGAAGCGGACCTGGTCGAAGACCACCTCGCGGCCGGGGAGATCGCTCTCCAGGGGCGGCAGTTCACGCGGTTCCGCGGGCTCGGGCACCGACGGCGTCTGCGCCAGCAGGCCCGCGATCTTCTCCAGCGAGGCGGCCGCCGACTGGTAGGAGTTGAGGAACATGCCGAGCCGGTCGATCGGGTCGTACAGCCGGCGCAGGTACAGCACCGCCGCCGCCAGCACGCCCAGCGCCAGCGAGCCCGAGGCCACCCGGTAGGCACCCCACAGGACCATCGCCGCGACCGCCGTGTTCGCCACCAGCCGCGAGCCGACCACGTACCGGGCCATCTCCAGCATGCCGTCGCCGTTGGTCCGCGCGTGCCGCTCGTTCAGCACGGCGAACTCGGCGTCGTTGACGGCCTCCCGCCGGAAGGCGCGCACCGGGCGGATGCCGTTCATCGTCTCCACGAACTTCACGATCACCGCCGCGATCGCCGTCGACCGCGCCCGGAACACCCGCCCCGCACGCCGCCGGTAGAGCCGCACGAGCAGGAAGAGCGGCACGAAGGAGGCCACCGCGACCGCACCGATCCCGAGATCGAGCCACAGCAGCATCGCCGAGATGTAGAGGAAGGACAGCACGACGGTCACCAGCTCCTGGAGCCCCTCGTTGAGGAGTTCGCGCAGCGACTCGACGTCCGTCGTGGAGCGGGAGATCAGCCGCCCCGAGGTGTACCGCTCGTGGAAGTCGACACTCAGCGCCTGCGCGTGCCGGAAGATCCGCCCGCGCAGGTCCAGCAGCACGTCCTGGCTGACCCGCGCCGAGGCCTCGATGAACGTGAACTGCAGCCCGCCGGAGGTCAGCGCGCACAGCAGATAGCCGACGGCCACCACGACCAGCGGCCCCCGGTCGTGGTCCCGCAGCGCCGGTACGGCGTTGTCGATGGCGTACGCCACCAGCAGCGGGGCCGCCTGCACCGCCGCCTGCTGCAACAGCAGCAGCAGGGTGGTGAACGCGACCCGGGCCTTCATCGGGGCGAGCAGTGAGCGCAGCAGGGTGCTCGTGGCGCCGGGCGGAGTGGGCAGCACGTCCCGGTCGAAGGGGTCGCCCGGGGCGTCCGGGCCCGGCTTTCCGGTGCCGGACGCGCCGGGCTCGCCGGTGGTGGGGCCGGCGCTGGTCGTCGTGGTCATCGGTGGTCCCCCTCTTCGCCCTCACCGGACATCAGATGCGCGTACTCGGCGTTGGTGCGCAGCAGTTCGTGGTGCGTGCCCACGGCGGTGATCCGGCCGCCCGACAGCAGGGCCACCCGGTCGGCGAGCAGCACCGTGGACGGCCGGTGGGCCACGATCAGCGCGGTCGTGTCCGCCAGCACCTGCCGCAGCGCGGCCTCCACGGCCGCCTCCGTGTGCACGTCCAGGGCGGACAGCGGGTCGTCCAGCACCAGGAACTCCGGCCGGCCGACGACCGCGCGGGCCAGCGCGAGGCGCTGCCGCTGACCGCCGGACAGGCTCAGGCCCTGTTCGCCGACGCGGGTGCCGGGGCCCTGCGGGAGCGCGTGCGCGAAGTCGGCCTGCGCCACGGCCAGGGCGCGGTCCAGCTCCGCCGCGCCGGCGTCCTCGTCCGCCCCCATCAGGACGTTCTCGCCGACGCTCGTGGAGAACAGCGTGGGCTCCTCGAACGCCATGGCGACCCGGGCGCGCAGTTCCTCCCGGGACATCGCGGTGATGTCGGTGCCGTGCAGGGTGATGCGGCCGGACGTGACGTCGTGCAGGCGGGGGATCAGCGCGGTGAGGGTCGTCTTCCCGCTGCCGGTCGCGCCGACCAGGGCCATGGACTCGCCGGGGCGGATGTACAGGTCGACGCGGTCGAGGAGGGGAGGGGAGTGCGGCGGGGCGTCGGGGTAGCGGAAGGAGACGTTCTCGAACCGCAGACCCTTCGCGGGAGCGGGACCCTTCGCGGGAGTGGCAGCGAGAGTGGGGGTGCCCCGCTCCTGCGTCCCGCCCTCCGTCGTCCCCCGCTCCCGCGTCCCGCTCTCCGGTGCCTCGTCCATCACCTCGAAGTACCGTTCCGTGGCCGTGGCCGCCTCCTGGCTCATCGCCAGCAGGAAGCCGATCGAGTCCACCGGCCAGCGCAGCGCGAGCGCGGTGCTCAGGAAGGCGACCAGGGTGCCCGCCGACAGATCCCCGTCCGCCACCTGAAGGGCACCCAGCACCAGCGCCGCGCCGATCGCCACCTCGGGCAGCGTCACGATGACGCCCCAGATGGTGGCCAGCAGCCGGGCCTTGCGCAGCTCCGTGCCGCGCAGCGTGGCCGCCAGCGCGCGGAACGTCCGGGCCTGGCTGCGGTGGCGGCCGAAGCCCTTGATGATGCGGATGCCGAGCACGCTCTCCTCGACCAGCGTCGTCACGTCCCCGACCTGGTCCTGCGCGCGCCGCGCCACCTCGGCGTACCGGCGCTCGAAGACTACGCAGGTCCACAGCACGGGCACGGCGGGCCCGAGGATGACCAGCCCCAGCGACCAGTCCTGCAGCAGCATGATGACCACGCCGACGAGGATCGTCACCCCGTTGACCAGCAGGAAGGTCAGCGGGAAGGCGAGGAACATGCGCAGCAGCATCAGGTCGGTGGTGGCCCGCGAGAGCAACTGGCCGGACGCCCAGCGGTCGTGGAAGGCCACCGGCAGCCGCTGGAGGTGCCGGTACAGGCCCGCCCGCATCTCCGCCTCGACGCCCGTCAGCGGCCGGGCCACCAGCCGGCGCCGTATCCCGAACAGCGCCGCCTCGGCGATGCCGAGCAGCAGCAGGTACAGCGCGCCGAGCCAGACTCCGGCCGGATCCCGGTCGGCGACGGGTCCGTCGACCATCCACTTCAGGACGAGCGGGATCACCAGTCCGGTGCACGAGGCGAGGACCGCCACGAACGCGGCCGCGCCCAGCCGGACCCGGACGGGGCGGACGTACGGCCACAGCCTCAGCAGGGTGCGTACGGCGGAGCGTTCCTCGGTGGTTGCACGTGTCGTGGGCATCATCGCGAGCGTACGGACCGGGACCGGCGTCGCCCACCGAGTTTCGGCCGGACCGGGGTCCGTCGCTGGTCCTACGACCAGCGCGTTCCGCGGCACCGGGCCCGGGAGGTCGTAGCCCCGGGTCAACCGATCGGACGATGCCGCCTCGAGCGCGACGGCCGATGTGCCGGACCCCGTCCGCCCGGGACCCTCGACGCATGCCATCCGTCATCGAAGTCACCGATCTGCGCAAGTCGTACGGCGGACGCACCGTCGTGGACGGCGTCTCCCTCGCCGTCGAGGAGGGCGAGATCTTCGGCATCCTCGGCCCCAACGGAGCCGGCAAGACCACCACCGTGGAGTGCGTGGAGGGACTTCGCGTCCCCGACGCCGGCCGCGTCCGTGTCGCCGGCCTCGACCCCGTCGCCGACCACGCCGAGGTGTCCCGGCTCCTCGGCGCCCAGCTCCAGCAGAGCGAACTCCAGCCCAGACTCACCGTGCGGGAGGCGCTGGATCTGTACGCCTCCTTCTACCCCCGCCCCGCCGACCGGCACGCCCTCGCCGAACGGCTGGGGCTCGGCCCGAAGCTGGACACCCGGTTCGCCAAGCTCTCCGGCGGCCAGCAGCAACGTCTGTTCATCGCCCTCGCGCTGATCGGCGGCCCGCGCATCGTCGTCCTGGACGAGCTGACCACCGGCCTGGACCCGCGCGCCCGCCGCGACACCTGGCAGCTCATCGAGGACGTCCGCGCGAGCGGGGTCACGGTCCTCCTGGTCACCCACTTCATGGAGGAGGCACAGCGCCTCTGCGACCGCGTCGCGGTCATCGACAAGGGCCGGGTGGCAGCCCTGGACACCCCCGCCGGTCTCGTCCGGCGTTCGGCGGGTGCCACCGTCGTCTCCTTCACCCCGTCCGCACCGCTCGCCGAAACCGACCTGAACGCGCTGCCCGCGCTCGCCTCCGTCGAGCACCGGGACGGCCGGATCACCCTCACCGGCACCGACGAGACCGTCAACGCCGTCCTCTCCCTGCTCGCCCGCCACCACGTCACCGCGCACCAACTGCGCGTCACCGACGCCACGCTGGACGACGCCTTCCTCGACCTCACCAAGGAGGAAGCGGCATGAACACCGCCGTGCTCCGCACCGAGATCCGCCTCTTCCGCCGCGAACCCGGCGGCATCTTCTGGATCCTGCTCTTCCCCACCGTCCTGCTGGTGATCCTGGGCTCCATCCCCTCGTTCCGGCAGCCCGACGACTCCATGGGCGGCCTGCGCCCGATCGACGCCTACGTACCCGTGGCCGTCCTGCTCGGCCTGATCGTCGGCGGACTGCAGTCCATGCCGCAGTCCCTGACCGGCTACCGCGAACGCGGCATCCTGCGCCGCATGTCCACGACCCCCGTACGGCCGGGCGCGCTGCTATCCGCCCACATGTGCGTGTACGGCGGCGCGGCCCTGTGCTCCGCGCTGCTCGCCCTCGCCGTCGGCCGGCTGGCGTTCGCGGTGCACCTGCCCAGGCAGCTGCCCGGGTACGTCGTCGCGCTCGTGTGCGCCGTCCTGGTGGCCCTCGCTCTCGGCTCGGTGGTGTCCGCGCTGTCGCGCACGACGAAGATCGCCGGCGCGATCGGCTCGGCCGTGTTCTTCCCGTCGATGTTCTGCGCGGGCGTCTGGCTGCCGGTGCAGGCGATGCCGCACACCCTCGCCCGGGCCGTCGGGTTCACGCCCTTCGGCGCTGCCGCCGAGGCGCTGAACCAGGCGGCGGCCGGCCGTCGCCTCCCGCCTGGTCTCCGCCGTCCGCGCCCCCAGGACTCCCGGCAACGAGCCGTTGTCCGCACGCGAACGCGAGGTGCTGGCGCTGGTCGCCAAGGGCACGTCCAACCGGGAGATCGCCCGCGAGCTGTTCATCAGCGAGGCGACCGTGAAGACCCATCTCACGCACCTCTACGCCAAGTTGGGCGCGAAGGACCGCGCGGCCGCGGTGGCGGTCGCCTACGACCGGGGCATCCTCGGCTAACCGGAACCCGGGGGACAGGGAACGGGGCCCGCGCGTCCGGCGTCCTGGCGGCACCGCTCGTACACCGTCACCCGCCGCCCGCGCACCTGCGCGTCCGCCACCACCGTGAAGTAGCCGCGCAGCACGGCGGTCTTCGCGCCGTCCCGCCCGCCCCTTACCGGCCGGGCCACCTCGGCCGCGTCCGTGACCAGCAGTATCCGCCGCTGTGCCAGCATCGCGGCCCGTATCCGGCGGGGAGCGGCCTCCTCGCCCTTCAGCGTTCCGGACCGTAACGGGCTCTCGGCCAGCGCGACGTCCCGCAGGCCGGCGAAGGCGTCGGGGGAGACCAGCGCGGTGTCGCGCCGGGCCGCCGGTACGAAGACCACCGCGTCCCCGGCCCGCTTCAGCTGCCGTACGTTCCCGGCCGCCGCGAGGACGTCGTCCACCCGGCTGGCCGGGGACCGCTTGGCCAGCGCCTGCGGCAGCAGCGCCACCACCGCCGTCGCGAGCGCCACCGGGACGAGCAGGCGTGACGCCCGCGGGTACCGCGGCCCGGCCGCCCGTACCGCCGCACCCAGCGCCGAGCCGATCAGCAGGGCCAGGCCCAGCATGCTGAACAGCACGTACCGGTCCAGGAAGAGAGGCTGGACCAGGGAGATGCCGAGCAGGCCGAGCTGCGGCACCGCCAGCAACGGCAGCCCGACCGCCGCCGCCGACAGCCGGCCCACGCGCGGCCGGTCCAGCAGTGCGCCGAGACCGCCGATCGCCAGCAGGACCGCCGGACCGATCAGCATGTGCCACGTCAACGGCGGTATCCAGGACACCTGGTCGGACTGGGTCCGGCTGAAGAGGATCAACGGCAGCGCGGCGCCGACCGCCCCGGTCGAGGCCACCGCCCACCGTGTCCGGGTCCCGCGTGCGGCCTTCGTCCAGAGCAGCGTCGCCAGGTGGGCGGGCAGGACCAGCAGCGACAGCCAGTTCAGCAGCGCGCACACCGCGACGACGCCCCCGTAGGCCACCCAGTGCCCCGTCCGGGCCCGTCCCCGCAACGCCGTCACCAGCAGCAGGGTCGAGATCCCCGCCCCGGCCGCGACCAGCGCGTAGGAGCGGCCCTCCTGGAGATAGAACTGCACGGCCGGAAGCAGCCCGAACGCCAATCCGCCCGCCAGGCCCGCCCAGCGGCCGGTCAGCCGGTGGCCGATGAGCGCCACGCAGGTCGCGGCCGTCGCCGTGGCCAGGACCGAGGGAAGCCGCAGGGTCGTGGTGCTCGCCCCGAAGCAGACGAAGAGCCCGTGCATCAGCAGGTAGTAGAGCCCGTGCACGGCATCGACCTGTCCGAGCATGTACCAGATGCCGGAGGCGGGCCGCTGGGCCACCTGCCAGGTCGCGGCCTCGTCCCGCCACATGCTCCGCTGCCGGGACAGGCCCCACAGACCGAGGGCGAGCGTCCACGGCAGCGGGATCAGCCACAGCGGCGGCCGGTACCGGCGGAACGCGCCGGCCGGCCGCGTCACCTGGAGCGCACGGCGGCGGGAAGGGAGACGGCGGGCAACTCGCGCATGAACGGTCCTCCGGGGATCGACGGTCGGTGCCGCGGAGGACGGGCCGTCGAACGCCGCGGACCGGATCCCTCCCGCCGCTCCGGGACCGCCGGACAGCGTCTCGACGGCTCGAGGCCGAGACGGAATCCGGACGCCGGACACCCACCCCCCCTGGGCGTGCCCCCCTTGGTGCGAGGTCCGCCGGGCCGGGTGGGCAGGCCATGAAGTTACCGGATGTGGATCACCGGCAACCAGGGGTCACCGCCGTGGGCAGTGTCACCGCCGACGCGGGGAACCCCGCCCGCGCGCCGCGGGCGAACTGACCGTCTCCACCCGTGAAACGACGGTTCGCCCCTGGGCCCTGTCGTCAAACTCGCTCCCCCACTGCCTCAAGGGCGTGGGAGGTGCCCACAGCCTCGCGGCGTCACGCATGTCCTCTCGCCGCACCGGGCCCCGACCCACGTACATCCACTACGAGGGCCAGGGCCCGGCACGCCCAGAGAACGCACCTGACGCCGCGAGGCCCGCCCTCCAGGCGGACGACGGGAGTTTGACGACAGGACCTAGTCCGCGCCCCGCCCCGCCCCGCCCGTCAGCCGACCCGCAGCAGCAGCACCGAGCGCCCCGGCACCGTGATCTCCGTGCCCGCCGGGTGGACCGTCCCCGGTGCCCCGGTCTGCTCCTCGCGGGAGGTGTCGACCACGACCTCGTACGCTTCCGCCCACGGCGCCCCCGGCAGGACGAAGCCCGTCGGGTGCTCGCCCGCGTGCAGCACGGCGAGGAAGCTGTCGTCCAGGACCGGCGCGCCCCGCTCGTCCCGGCCCGGGATGTCCCGCCCGGACAGATACATGCCGAGCGTGGCCGCGGGCGCGTACCAGTCGCCCTCGGTCATCTCCGCGCCCCGGGAGGTGAACCAGGCCAGGTCGCGCAGCCCGTCCACCGAGTGCGCGCGGCCGGAGAAGAAGGCCCGGCGGCGCAGCACCGGATGCCGGTGGCGCAGCGCGATCAGCCGCGAGGTCAGGTCGAACAGCGGGCGCCATTCGGGGTCGTCCAGCAGCGACCAGTCCAGCCAGCTGATCTCGTTGTCCTGGCAGTAGGCGTTGTTGTTGCCGCCCTGGGTGCGGCCGAGTTCGTCGCCCGCGACCAGCATGGGCACACCGGTCGACAGCAGGAGGGTGGTCAGCAGGTTCCTCGACTGCCGCCGCCGCAGGGCCCGTACCCCCTCGTCCGGTGTCTCGCCCTCCGCCCCGCAGTTCCACGCCCGGTTGTCGTCGGTGCCGTCCCGGTTGTCCTCGCCGTTGGCCTCGTTGTGCTTGCCCTGGTACGACACCAGGTCGCGCAGGGTGAAACCGTCGTGCGCGGTGACGAAGTTGACCGAGGCGTAGGGGCGGCGCCCGCCCCAGGCGTACAGGTCGCTGGAGCCGGACAGGCGGTAGCCCATCTCCCGTACGTCGGGCAGCGCATGGCGCCAGAAGTCGCGTACGGCGTCGCGGTAGCGGTCGTTCCACTCGGTCCACAGCGGCGGGAAGGCACCCACCTGGTAGCCGCCCGAGCCGATGTCCCACGGTTCGGCGATGAGCTTGACCCGGCGCAGCACCGGGTCCTGGGCGATGACCGCCAGAAAGGGGGACAGCATGTCGACGTCGTGCATCGAGCGGGCCAGCGCCGCCGCCAGGTCGAAGCGGAAGCCGTCCACGCCCATCTCGGTGACCCAGTACCGCAGCGAGTCCGTGATCAGGCGCAGCACCTGGGGCTGGACCACGTGCAGGGTGTTGCCGCAGCCGGTGTAGTCGGCGTAGCGGCGGGCGTCGCCCTGGAGGCGGTAGTAGCCGCGGTTGTCGATGCCCTTGAGGGAGAGGGTGGGGCCCAGCTCGCCCGCCTCCGCCGTGTGGTTGTAGACCACGTCGAGGATCACCTCGATGCCGGCCGCGTGCAGCGCGCGGACCATCCGCTTGAACTCGCCGACCTGCTGCCCCGTCGTGCCGGAGGCCGCGTAGGCCGCGTGCGGGGCGAAGTAGCCGATGGAGTTGTAGCCCCAGTGGTTGACGAGGCCGCGGCGCAGCAGGTGGTCCTCGTGGGCGAACTGGTGGACGGGGAGCAGTTCCACGGCCGTGACGCCCAGCTTCACCAGGTGCTCTACCGCCGCCGGGTGCGCGAGTCCCGCGTAGGTGCCGCGCAGCTCCTCGGGGATACCGGGGTGGAGCTTGGTGAAGCCCTTGACGTGCAGTTCGTAGATGACGGAGTCCGCCCACGGCGTCTTGGGGCGGCGGTCGTCGGACCAGTCGTCGTCGTCGTGCACGACGACGCCCTTGGGCACGTGCGGCGCCGAGTCCCGCTCGTCGCGCACGGTGTCGGCGACGTACTGCTCCGGCCAGTCCCGCACATGCCCGTACACCTCCGGAGGCAGCGCGAACTCCCCGTCCACCGCACGCGCGTACGGGTCCAGCAGCAGCTTGGCCGGGTTCCAGCGGGCACCGGTCCACGGGTCCCAGCGGCCCTCCACCCGGTAGCCGTAGCGCTGCCCCGGCATGACGCCCGGCACGAAGCCGTGCCAGATCTCGTGCGTCAGCTCGGTCAGCCGGGCCTGGGTCTCCCGGCCCCGCTCGTCGAACAGGCACAGCCGGACCGCCTCCGCCCCGGCCGCCCACAGCGCGAAGTTGGTGCCCGCGACCCCGTCCGGGCCGACCCGGAACCGCGCCCCGAGCGGCGTCGGCGCACCGGGCCACACGGGCGGCGCGGGCGGCACGGCGCGGCGGGCGCCGTTCACCACGGCGGCCGGATGCCCGCTGTCCGCGGCCGGCTTCTCGGCCCGTGCCCGCCGCTCGGCTGCGCTCGTCACCAGTCGCCCCTCTTCTGTGTGGCTCGGCCCCGGGGGCGCGGCCGGCCGTGCCGAAGGGCCGGGTGTGCGGGCCCCCGGCCCGACGGCACACCCGGCCGACCGGTGCGGCTGCCCGCCCTGACGGCTCCGCGCGGGCCGGGGGTCCCCTCCTGGGGAACTCCCCTTCACGTCGTCCTCCCACTGTTCTGCCCAGCGCGGGCGTCGCACTCACGTTTCCCCGGGGTGGGCCCGGTCGTTGAGCCCCGCGTGAGGCACGTACAAGGAAACGCGCGGCGCGCGGCGGCCGCGCTGGCCGCGGTAATGACATGGGTCGGACTGCTGGCAGGGGCCGCCGGCTGCACCTCGGAGGGCTCCGGCCCGCTGGGCATCGGCGGGCCCGTGGGCAAACCCCCCGCACCCGAGGACGTCATCCGCGTCACCCCGGGTGACGGCGGCAAGGCCGTCCGGCCCGCGGAGCGGCTGCGGGTACGGCTGCCCGGCGGGCGCCTGGAGAAGGTCAGCGTCGTCCGGTCCCAGGACGCCCAGGACACCCCGGTACCGGGGCGCGTCAGCGCCGACGGGCTGAGCTGGGAGCCCGACGACAAGCGGCTGGCGCTGGCCGCCAAGTACACCGTCGACGTGGTGGCGCTGGACACCCACGGCCGCCGCTCGGCCCGGCACTCCACCTTCACGACGTACGTCCCCGACAAGCGCTTCATCGGCTACGTCACCCCCGAGAACCGCTCCGTCGTCGGCACCGGAATGATCGTTTCCCTGGCCTTCAGCCACGACATCACCGACCGCGCCGCCGTGCAGCGCGCCGTGCGCGTCACCGCGGAACCGCCCGTGGAGATCAGCGCGCACTGGTTCGGCAAGAACCGGCTGGACTTCCGCCCCGAGCGCTACTGGAAGCCCGGCACCGAGGTCACCGTCGACCTCGGACTGCGCGACGTCGAGGGCGCGCCCGGCGTCTACGGGCTCCAGCGGAAGACGGTGACCTTCACCGTCGGGCGCAGCCAGGTCTCCCTGGTCGACGCGGCCAAGCACACCATGGAGGTACGGCGGGACGGCGATCTGCTCGCCACCGTGCCGATCACCGCGGGCGCCCCCGACCACCCCACCTACAACGGGAAGATGGTCGTGATGGACATGCTCGAGGTCACCCGGATGAACAGCCAGACGGTCGGCTTCGGCGGCGAGTACGACATCCCCGACGTCCCGCACGCCATGAAACTCACCGACTCCGGAACCTTCCTGCACGGCAACTACTGGGCACCGACCGCCCCCGGCCAGGTCAATGTCAGCCACGGCTGCGTGGGACTCAAGGACGTCAAGGGAGGCGGCTCGGACACCCCGGCGGGCTGGTTCTTCGACCGGAGCCTGATCGGGGACGTCATCGAGGTCGTGAACAGCAAGGACAAAACCGTCTCCCCCGACAATGGGCTCTCGGGGTGGAACATGGCGTGGAACGCGTGGAAAGCGGGCAGCGTGCTCAAGTAGCCAGGTGAAGCGCGGGGTTCGGGGGTCACGGGGGCCGGTCGAAGTTGCGACGCAACGGTGACATTCGGCTGACTCCCCGTCCTAAACCCTGCGGTTACCATGCTCCGATGCGGGCGCGGGACGCGCCGGGGCGTGGGCCTGTGACCAGGCCTTGGAGGGGAGAGCAACTTGAACGTGCGGCCGATATCGGGGGCTCCGGCGGGGGACCGGCGGAGAGGTCGTCAGGGACTGGCGCTCATGACGGGAGCCCTGGTGCTGTCCCTCGCCGCGTGCGGCGGGGGCGGCGGTTCCGGCTCCGGGTCGGGTGACGGCAAGGCCAAGTCCTCGGACACCCGGCAGAGCAAGCAGTCCACGGCCGCCGTCAGCATCTCGCCCAAGTCCGGTGCCGCGCACGTCGACACCAGCGGCGCCCTCAAGGTCGGAGTCACCAAGGGCAAGCTGACCGAGGTCACCGTCAAGGACGACAAGGGCACCGCGGTCGACGGCGCCATCGCCGCCGACGGTGCCGGCTGGACGCCGTCGACGCACCTGGCCGCCGCCACCAAGTACACGGTGCACGCGGTCGCGAAGGACTCCGCGGGCCGCGAGGCCGCCGAGGACTCGACGTTCACCACGCTCACGCCGAAGAACACCTTCGTCGGCAACTTCACGCCCGAGGACGGCTCCACCGTCGGCGTCGGCATGCCGTTCTCCCTCCGCTTCACCCGGGGCATCACCCACCCCGAGGCCGTCGAGAAGGCCGTCAGCATCAAGACCGAGCCGGCCGTCGACGTCGAGGGCCACTGGTTCGGCAACGACCGCCTCGACTTCCGCCCGGAGAAGTACTGGAAGTCGGGTACGAAGGTCACGATCGACCTCAACCTCGACGGCGTCGAGGGCCGCTCCGGCGTCTACGGCAAGCAGCACAAGACGGTGAAGTTCACCATCGGCCGCGACCGGGTGTCCTACGTGGACGCCAAGAAGCACACGATGAAGGTCACCCAGGACGGGAAGGTCATCAAGACCATCCCGGTCACCACCGGCAAGCCCGGCTACGACACCTGGAACGGCCAGATGGTCATGAGCCAGAAGCTCGTCGTGACCCGCATGAACGGCGAGACGGTCGGCTACGGCGGCGAGTACGACATCAAGGACGTCCCGCACGCCATCCGTCTGACCGACTCCGGCACCTTCGTCCACGGCAACTACTGGGGCGGCGGCGCCTTCGGCAACTTCAACGCCAGCCACGGCTGCATCGGTCTGCGCGACGTGCGCGGCGGCTACGACAAGGGCGTCCCGGCGGCGTGGTTCTTCAACCACTCCATCGTCGGCGACGTGGTGGTCGTACGGCACGCCCACGACCGCACGGTCGACCCGGCGAACGGCCTCAACGGCTGGAACATGTCCTGGGACGAGTGGAAGAAGTAGCGACCGGCGGGTGTGAGGGGGCGGGGCGTCCGGTGGACGCCCCGCCCCTTCTTCTTTCCCGGCCGCCGGGCCTTCGGGCTCTTCAGACCAGGGGCAGGGAGGTGCGCCCCGGGAAGCCGTCGAGCAGGTCCACGTCCACCGGCAGGTCGGTCAGGTCGTCGATCAGGGTGACCCGGACCGCGGGCCGGTCGGTGGTGTCCCTGGTCGCGCCCGGGTCCACCGCGAACAGCACGGTGACCGGGCATGCCGCGCCGTCCGGGTCATGGACCCCGGCGTACTGGAGGAAGCGCCAGCCGTCGGCCTCCCAGTGGTCGATCAGCCCCGAGCGCACGACCGGCGCCGCGGCCACCCACGCCAGTGAGCGCTCCAGCAGTTCGACGGAGGCGGCGACCGGCACCTCCGCGTCCGGGGCTCCCGGGAGCGGGTGCCCGAACACCTTCAGCCGCGTCCTGCGCAGCGGCACCAGCCACAGTTCGTCCAGATCGCCGGAGACCGCGACCAGCACGGCCGCGGCGACGGCCAGGAACACGGCCGACGCCACCGGGTGCCCGGCGGCCTGGCTCCACCAGGCCGTCCGCGCTCCGGTGGCCGCGGCCCCGCCCGCCACGACGAGTCCCGCCCGGGCGAAGGACCGCCAGGTGAGCGGGGAGTCGTCCCGCGCGGTGCACCCGCAGGACGACTCCGGGGCGGTCGCCCGGGCGTACCCGAGGTAGCCCAGGAAGCCGAGCCCCAGGGCGGTCGCCGCGAGGCCCGGGACCTCCGTGGCCGGTGCCGCCAACAGGCCTGCGGCGACCACGAGTTCCGCGGCCCCGGTGGCCCGCAGGACGGCCGTGGCGCGGCGGCCGTCGCCCAGGACGCGCACCAGTACGGTGCCGGCCGCCTGCCGTGCCGTCTGCCGGCCGAACGCCTTGCCCGCCCCGGTGGCGGCGAGCAGGACCCCGAGCAGCAGCGGCGCGAGGCTCGTAACGAGCGAGACCATCACGTACCTCCTCGGCTCAGTGCCCGACGCTGATGCGGGCGATGTCCACGCTGTCGTCGGCGGGCCGCCAGGCTCCGAGCACCTGGGCGTGGTGCCCGATCCGCAGCTGCGAGAGGTCGGAGGTGAGGGCGCCGCCGCGGAAGGAGGCGGTGGTCCGCTTCGTCACGACGTTGCCGACCAGGGCGTTGCGGCCGTGGCTCAGGTGCAGCCTCGACCGCTCGATGCCGCGGACGGTGACGTAGAGGTTGACGATGTTCACCCACACCGCGTCGGCGGCCATGGTGCCGTCAGGCATGTCGACGCCCCGCGCGTACAGGCCGTCGCCGACCTCGACGGCCTCGGCGGTGACCGTCTCCAGCTTCCAGAGGCTGGTGGCGTTGGTGAGCTGGACGAGCCGGTGGCCGCCGTCGGACTCGACGACTTCGAGGACACTGCCCTTGATCCGGCTGACGCGGCCGTCGATGAAGGACGACTTGGAGATCGCAGGGTCCAGGGAGGGCGTCGGGGCGGCGAACGCGGCGTCCGCGTCCAGTGCGCCGAGTGCGGAGGCGCCCACGATGGTGGCGCCGCCGACCGCCGCGGCCGTCAGCAGACGGCGGCGGTCGAGGCCTTCGCGTCCGGTCATGGTCGTCCTCCTCACTCGTAGATGTAGACGGGGAGCAGCCCGGAGCTGAGGCTGCCGATGGCGGAGTAGGCGGCGGGGGTGAGGTCGATCACCCGGTGGGTGCGGCACACGCCGTTGCAGCAGGTCTTCTCGCTGCACCACATCTGGGTGTTGGGGCCGCAGTCGGCGAGGGTGACGCAGACGGTGGCGCCGGAGCACTGGTGCTTGACGTTGACCACGGAGCCGCAGCCGCGTCTGGGCATGTTCTCGCCGCAGGCGGCCGGGTTGGTGACGTTCCAGCAGGCGGACGTCAGGTTCGGCCAGGCGGCCATGTTCCGGCTGGACTGACAGGTGCCGCAGGCGCCGGTGCCGGTACTGCCGCAGGGGCCCCAGGAGCTGCCGCAGCAGAACCAGGACGTCTCGCCGGCCCACAGCGAGGTGGATCCGCAAGCCATTGCTTGTCCCTTCGTCGATGGGGGAGTTCAGTGCACCGTTCGGAGTGGGGGTTGAGTTGATCAGTGCATGACAACTTGCGACGAAACAGCTGTGCGGGATGGTGCGTCGGCCACGCCATGATGCTCGCTTCTACGCGCGTTGGCCAGAGGGTGCGGTGCCGCTCCGCGTGAACGCCCGCTAACCTGCGGGGCATGACCGTGAATCTCGAAGTCGCCGACGGTGTAGGAACTCTGCGCCTGGACCGCCCGCCGATGAACGCGCTGGACGTGGCCACGCAGGACCGGCTGAAGGAGCTCGCCGAGGAGGCCACGCGCCGCGAGGACGTGCGTGCCGTGGTGATCTACGGTGGCGAGCGGGTGTTCGCGGCGGGCGCGGACATCAAGGAGATGCAGGCCATGGACCACACCGCGATGGTCCTGCGCGCCCGCGGCCTTCAGGACTCCTTCAGCGCCGTGGCCCGCATCCCCAAGCCCGTGGTCGCCGCGATCACCGGGTACGCGCTCGGCGGCGGCTGCGAACTGGCCCTGTGCGCCGACTACCGCATCGCCGCGGACAACGCCAAGCTCGGCCAGCCCGAGATCCTGCTCGGTCTGATCCCGGGCGCCGGCGGCACCCAGCGGCTGCCCCGCCTCATCGGTCCCTCCAAGGCGAAGGACCTGATCTTCACGGGCCGCATGGTGAAGGCCGACGAGGCCCTCGCCCTCGGACTGGTGGACCGCGTCGTACCGGCCGACGAGGTGTACGGGCAGGCGCACGCCTGGGCCGCCGCGCTCGCCAAGGGTCCGGCCATCGCCCTGCGTGCGGCGAAGGAGTCCGTCGACACCGGACTGGAGACCGACATCGACACCGGCCTCGCCGTCGAACGGAACTGGTTCGCCGGTCTGTTCGCCACCGAGGACCGCGAGCGCGGCATGCGCAGCTTCGTGGAAGAGGGTCCGGGCAAGGCGAAGTTCGTCTGACCCGGAGGGTGAACTTCCGGCGTAACTCTGCCGGGATCACTTGCAATTGACGCGTCGTCTCATTCGGGTCCCTCGATGGAGCGGTTTATGGGAGCCTTAACTCGCCCTTAAGCCTGCCCCGTCGAGGGAGTCTGACGATTGCCCGGAAGTGAGCCGTCGCCGCAGGTCAACCGGCCCCTACCGGATCGAAACTTGCCGTCGGCATATGACAATCGGCCGACGGAGGACAGGGGCGTGCAGGGGGCGTATTCCCCCGGAACGCCTCCGGAGGCGGCCCCGGACGGCCATCATGGGGGCATGGCGGGGCTGGAGGGCATCGAACAGCCACGGGGACACAGCCGTGCGGCCGCGGCGCGCTGGTCGCCCGCGGTCGAGGACGAACAGGCGCTCAAGGCGCTCGAACTGTTCGGCAACCCCACGGAAGCGGAGGTCCCGCTCCCGTCCCGCCCCGAGTCGGCGGCCACCGCGCGCCGGCTCGCCCAGGTCGTCGTCCTGCGCCACTGGGGACTGTCCCCCAAGATGACCGAGGACGTGGTCCTGCTCGTCTCCGAACTCGTCGGCAATGCCGTACGGCACACCGGCGCCCGGGTCTTCGGCCTGCGCATGCGCCGCCGCCGCGGCTGGATCCGCGTCGAGGTCCGCGACCCCTCGCGCGGGCTGCCCTGTCTGATGCCGGTCCAGGAGATGGACGTCAGCGGCCGCGGCCTGTTCCTGGTCGACAAGCTCTCCGACCGCTGGGGCGTGGACCTGTTACCGCGCGGCAAGACGACCTGGTTCGAGATGCGCGTCAGCGACCGCTAGCCCCTCCACCGCTCCACCCCTCCTCCGCTCCGCCGTTCCTCCCCTCCACCGCACCCCTCCCGGGTTCCGGCATACGACCCGAAATCCTCCCCTAATGGGGGCAATCGGTCGTTTTCTTACCTGTCAGCCCTTAAATGGGTGCCGTGACCACCACCAACCGACGCGGGGTGCTGCGTGCGGGAGCCGGCCTCGTCACCGGCGGA
The DNA here is from genome assembly GCF_036347055.1 of Streptomyces sp. NBC_00820. Classification (NCBI taxonomy): domain Bacteria; kingdom Bacillati; phylum Actinomycetota; class Actinomycetes; order Kitasatosporales; family Streptomycetaceae; genus Streptomyces; species Streptomyces sp. NBC_00820. Next base: position 5,602,705 of record NZ_CP108882.1, read on the forward strand.
GCACTCGCCGGCGGGTGCGGCGGCGCCCCGGCGGCATCCCGCGCCGCCGGGACCTCCGACTCCACCCCGCCTCCCACCCGCGCGGCCGGCCGCCCCACGGCCGCCCCCCGCCCCGCGCCCGCCCCCCGCGCCTTCCCCGGGCAGCCCGCCCAGATCACCCACGGCCCGCGCACCCGCCCGCAGGTCGCCCTCACCTTCCACGGCCAGGGCGACCCGGCCATCGCCACCGCCCTGCTCACCGCGGCCGAGCGGCACGGAGCCCGGCTCACCGTGCTCGCCGTCGGCACCTGGCTGGACGAACACCCGAGCCTCGCCCGCCGCATCCTCGACGGCGGTCACGACCTCGGCAACCACACCCAGCGGCACATCGCCGTCAACGACCTGTCCGAGAGCGAGGCCCGCGCGGAGATCACCGGCTGCGCGGACCGGCTGAAGCGGCTCACCGGGTCCATCGGCACCTGGTTCCGCCCCTCCCGCTCCCCGGCCGCCTCCGCACGCGTCGTCGGGCTGGCCCGCGCCGCCGGCTACCCGCACGTGCTGTCGTACGACGTCGACTCGCTCGACTACACCCGCCCCGGCGCCGACGCCGTCACCCGCAAGGTGCTCGCCGAGGTGCGCGGCGGATCGGTGGTGAGCCTGCACTTCGGGTATCCGGACACGGTCGCCGCCCTCCCCGCCGTACTCCACGAACTCGACCACCGCGGCCTGCGCGCGGTCACCACCACGGAGCTGCTGAGCTGATGCGAACGACGAACGCCGCCCGCCTCCTGGCCGCCGGAGCCGCCCTCACCGCCCTGACCCTGCTGACCGCGTGCGGAGGAGGCGACGGCGGGCACCGCGAGAGCCAGGCCCTCCCCAGCAAGGCGGCGGTCCGGCCACCGCAGGTGCGCCGGCAGACGAGCGTCCTGCCCGGGATGCCCCCGGTGCAGGACCCGCACGACCTCTACGCGGCCGACCGCCCGAACCGGCTGTCCCCGGTCGTCAAGGACTTCCCGTCCCTGGTGTACGTCCCCAACACCAACTCCGACACGGTCTCGGTCATCGACCCCAGGACCTACCGGATCGTCAGGACCATCCGGGTCGGCCGCCAGCCGCAGCACGTCGTGCCCTCCTGGGACCTGAAGACCCTGTGGGTCAACAACGACCGCGGCAACAGCCTCACCCCGATCGATCCGGCGACCGGCAAGGCCGGCAAGGCGGTCGCCGTGCACGACCCGTACAACCTGTACTTCACACCCGACGGGAAGTACGCCATCGTCATGGCCTCCATGGACCGCCAGCTCGTCTTCCGGGACGCGCACACCATGAAGACCGTCAAGGCGGTGCCCGTCAGCTGCTTCGGCGTCAACCACGCCGACTTCTCCGCCGACGGCCGCTACTTCGTCGTCTCCTGCGAGTTCAGCGGGGAACTGCTCAAGGTCGACACCGCGCGGATGAAGGTCGTCGCCCACCAGAAGCTGCCCCTGCGCGGTGCCATGCCGCAGGACGTCAAGATCTCCCCGGACGGCAAGCTGTTCTACATCGCCGACATGGCGGCCAACGGCGTGTGGATCCTGAACGGCGACACCTTCGCCAAGCCGTCGTTCCTCGCCACCGGCAAGGGCGCGCACGGGCTGTACGTCAGCCGGGACTCCCGGGTGATGTACGTCTCCAACCGCGGCGAAGGGACCATCTCGCTCTTCGACTTCACCCGCAGCCGGCTCACCGGGAAGTGGCGCCTGCCCGGCGGCGGCAGCCCCGACATGGGCGGGGTCTCGGCCGACGGCAAGGTGCTGTGGCTGTCCGGCCGCTACAACTCCGAGGTGTACGCCCTCGACACCGGCACCGGCAAGCTGCTCGCCCGCGTCAAGGTCGGCAGCGGCCCGCACGGCCTCGCCGTCTACCCGCAGCCCGGCCGCTACTCACTGGGCCACACCGGCATCTTCCGCTGACCGGGCGGTCGGCCGGAATCGCCGCCGATCGGGTGAGGATCCCGCATTCGCCGCCGGTGAGCCGACATCGTGCCGCCCATGATCACAACCCGTCCGCGGCGGCGGATCCTCGCCGCCGCCCTGTCCCTCGGCGCCGTCCTCGCGACCACCGCCGCCGCCCCGTCCGCGACCCCGGCGGATCTGAAGTCCCGGGCCGCCGCACCCTTCTGTCCCCAGTTCGAGGACAAGATCAAGGCGGCGGCCGACCGGAGCGTGGACGTCGACCGGATCACGCCGGCCCCGGCGTGGCGCACCACCTGCGGCACCCTGTGGCGCAACGACAACCGCGCACCCGAGACGATCTTCCCCGACGGCTTCTACCCCCGGGACGTCGTCGACGGCCAGTACGACGTCGAGAAGTACGTCCTCGTCAACCAGCCGTCGCCCTATGTGTCGACCACGTACGACCACGACCTCTACAAGACCTGGAAGTCGAAGTTCAACTACTACATCGACGCTCCCGGCGGCGTGGACGTCAACAAGACCATCGGTGACACCCACAAGTGGGCCGACCAGGTCGAGGTCGCCTTCCCCGGCGGCATCGCCCGGCAGTACATCATCGGCGCCTGCCCGGTCGACAAGCAGACCAGGACCGAGCTGCTGGACGACTGCGTCAGCAACCCGTACTACGAGCCGTGGCACTGACCGTCGCACCAACCGGCGCACCAGCCGTCGCGCCGACGAGCAGCGCCTCCGCGCCCACCGGCACGTAACCGGCCGCCTGGAACGCCCGCATGCTGCGGGCGTTCCCCGGCGCGACCTGCGCCCACAGCGGCTCCGTGACCAGCTGCCGGGCCGCCGTCACCAGCGCCCGCCCCAGCCCCCGGTGCCGTACCCCCTCGTCCACCTCGACGGACACCTCCAGGCGGCCGCCGACCCCGCGCCCCGCCATCAGCACCCCGCCGTCCGCCGTCCACGCCCGTACCTCGTCGCGGCGCCCCCAGGCGTAGGCGACGCGGGGATGCCCGGCGTCCTCGATCTCCCGCAGCGCGAGCCGCGGCGGGCCCGGCAGGGGAGCACCGACCAGAACCGCGTCCACGGTCTCCGTGCGGCGGCCGGTGCGGTCCATGAAGGCGGCGAGGAAGCGGGGGTTCAGCGACGCGGCGAGCGGATCGCAGTCCAGCCCGCGCAGGGTGTCGTACACCCAGCGGGGGTCCTCGTCAGTGAAGACGACCGAGTGTCCGGTGAACGCGACCACCCCCGCGTCCCGGTCGCAGTGCTGCGCCACGACCGTCGTACGGCCGTCCGCCGGGGGAAAGACGCCGCGCGCCGCCGCGTCGAGCACGTCCCGCAAGGTCTCCACCGCACACGCCCTCTCAGGTGCTCCTTGAGTCTCCACCCACTGGAGGGCCCACACTCGCAGACGTGATCGACGACGGCACCGCACTTCTCACCATCGGCGAGCTGGCACGGGCCACCGGCCTGACCGTTCGCACCATCCGCTACTGGTCCGACGAGGGTGCGCTGCCCCCGGTGGGCCGCTCAGCCGGCGGCTACCGGCTCTACGACAGCGCCTCCGTCGCCCGCCTGGAGCTGATCCACACCCTGCGCGAGCTGGGCCTCGGCCTGGACGACGTGCGCCGGGTGCTGGCGGGCGAGACGACGGTGGCCGAGGTCGCGGCGGCGCACGTGGTGGCGCTGGACGCGCAGATCGGCGCCCTGAAGGTGACCCGTGCGGTGCTGTCGACCGTGGCGCGACGCGGCTCGACCGCAGAGGAGATGACCCTGATGAACAAGCTGGCACGGCTGTCGACGGCCGAACGCAGGCGGATCCTGGAGGAGTTCGTGGAGGAGATGTTCCACGGCCTGGACACCGCGGACCCGGACATCCGCGAGCGCATGCGGAACACGGCCGTCGACCTGCCCGACGACCCGACGCCCGAGCAGGTCGACGCCTGGGTGGAGCTGGCCGAGCTGATCCAGGACCCCGCGTTCCGGGCGCAGATGCGCGAGGCGGCCGAGTTCAACGCCGCCGACCGCGGGCACAGTACCCCCGCCGGCGCTTCCATGTGGTTCTACAAGCGGCTCGTCCAGCTTGCCGGGCAGGCACGCGAACGCGGCATCGCACCCGAGGCCCCCGAGGCCGGCCGGATCCTGCGCGAACTGCTCGGCGACGCCGACCGGGACGCCGTCCTCGCCCGCATGAAGTCGTCCCACAACGTCAGGGCGGCCCGCTACCGCGAACTCATGGCCACGCTCAAGGGAACGACCCTCCAGGCCCACGAGGAGGAGTTCGCATGGGTGGTCGCCGCACTGGAGGCTCGCGCGGGCCGTTAATCTGACCAGCGTCAGTACGTCAGTACGGCATAAGAAACACGAGCAAAAGGGGCGGATCGGTGGCGGACATCGAGGAAGCACGCAAGCAGTTCCAGCGGATGGACGCGGACGGTGACGGATTCATCACCGCGGCGGAGTTCAAGTCCGCCCTGGCCCAGGAAGGTGACTGGAACGTCACCGAGACGGTGGCCGAGGCCATCATCAGGACCCGCGACCTCAACGGTGACAAGGTGCTGTCGTTCGACGAGTTCTGGACCTACCTGAGCAAGTGACACGCGGCGAAAGGGGGGTGCCCGGCCGGTCCGGCGCCCCCCTTCGTCGTACCCCGCCACCCGTTCGCCGGAGCCGCCGGAATAGCCGGGGCCCCGCCGGGGTTGCCGCCCACGGAAGCATGCACATGCATCGACCTGGAGGGCCCCTCATGAAGATCGGCATCATCGGCGCGGGCAACATCGGCGGCAACCTCACCCGGCGGCTCACCGCCCTCGGTCACGACGTGTCCGTGGCCAACTCCCGCGGTCCCGAGACGCTCAAGGCACTGGCCGAGGAGACCGGCGCGACGGCCGTGCGCGCCGAGGAGGCCGCGAACGGCGCCGAGATCGTCGTCGTCACCGTCCCCCTCAAGGCAGTCCCGGACCTCCCCGCCGGCCTTCTCGACGGCGCGGCCGAGGACGCGGCGGTGATCGACACCAACAACTACTACCCGCGAGAGCGCGACGGCCGGATCGCGGCCATCGAGGACGAGGGCCTGACCGAGAGCCGCTGGACCGGGCAGCACCTGGGACACCCGGTCGTGAAGGCCTTCAACGGCACCTACGCCCAGGACATCCTGGATCGCCACCGTCCGGCCGGCGCCCCCGACCGCCTGGCCCTCCCGGTGGCCGGCGACGACCCCGCCGCCAAGGCGAAGGTCCGCGCGCTCATCGACGAACTGGGCTTCGACACCGTCGACTCCGGCACCCTGGACGACTCCTGGCGCCAGCAGCCCGGCACCCCCGTCTACGGTCTCCAGGAGGGCACGGAAGCCGTCCGTGAGGCACTGGCGGCGGCGTCGCCGGAACGCCCGGCGGACTTCAGGGGCTGAGTGGGCGGCGGGGCGAAAAGCCCCTCGGGCGGCGGCCGTCGCGGGAAGCGGAAGCGCTCCCCGCGAGACGGTCGCCGCTCACCGCTCGCTACGCGTCCGCGGCCCACTCCCGCAGCGCGGCCTTGCTGGAGAAGTCCGCCACGTCCCGGTCGAGCGGGTCGGAAGTGTACTGGTGGAAACGCCACTTCGCCTTGATCCGGGGCTTGCCCGCCGTGACGTAGTCGGCGATCCAGAGCCCGTCGCCGGCGTACGAGGTGGTGTCGATGTTGAGCCAGTAGTCCCGGTTCGTGTACAGGATGACCCGGTTGTCCGGCCGCAACTGCTTCACCTTCCGGATGAAGGCGTCCTTCTCCGCGTTGCTCGCGTGCGTCCCCTCCCCGGTCGTCTCCCAGTCCACGGCCAGGACGTCCCCCGGCCGCTCCGGGGCGTGCCGGGCGAAGTACTCGGCCTGAGCGGTCAGATTCCCCGGCCACAGGAAGTGGTAGAACCCGACGACCAGCCCGGCGTCCCGGGCGGTCTTCGTCTGGGCCGCGAGTCTGGAGTTGACGTACGAACGTCCCTCCGTCGCCTTGATGAAGACGAAGGACAGGCCGTCCGTGTCGTACGAGGATGACTGGAACGCGCTTACGTCGATGCCGTGCAGCATGGGGGTGTTGTGCCCGCTGTGCCCACCGTCGGAACATCGGGCTCCGTATCAATGGCGCGGGGCCGCCGGCGGGTGGCGGGAGTGACGGTGCCTCAGGCGGCGGGCGAGCGCCACCACAGGTTCGCCGTCCCGTCCGGGCCGACCGTGGCCACCGTACGGGAGTCGGGGCTGAAGGCGAGCGCGGTGACGCGCTCCCCGCCGTCCGCGAAGGGGTGTCCGAGCGGCCGCGGCCGCGCCGGGTCGGTCACGTCCCACAGCGTGACGCCGTGCCGGCCGTCCACCACGGCGAGCAGACCGCCGTCGGGACTGAAGGCGAGCGCGGCCGTCTCCCGTCCGCCGGAGCCGAAGGGCGCTCCCGCGGCCCTGGGGCGTCCCGGCCGCGACACGTCCCACAGGCGCACACCCGAAGGCGCGCCGGCGGTCGCGAGGGTGTGTCCGTCCGGTGAGAACTGGGCCGGCCCGGAGGCCGGGGCGATTCTGCTCAGGGTGCGCGGCCGCGGCGGTTTCCCGTGCGTGCGGCGAAGCTCCACCAGCTCGGTGGAGCCGCCCGCGGCGGAGGCGGCCAGGATCGTGGTGTTCCCGCCGGCCAGCAGGGCCTTCACCCGCGGCGGGGCGTCCGGGCAGGACCACTGGGTCCGCCCCGTGTCGACGGCCAGCGCGCGCACTCCCTGCGCCCCCGCCGTCACGAGTGTCCTGCCGTCCGGGCTGATCCCGGCGGCCGTCACCCCCTGGGCTCTGCCCCGGGTGGTGACCCGTTCCGGATGCTCGGGCTCCATCAGGTCCCACGTGCCCACCGAGGAGCCGGTGACCGTCACCAGCAGCCCGCCGTCGGGCGGCGTGAACGCCACCGCGTCGGCCCGTCCGTACGGTCCGAGCCGTCCGTTGTCGACCAGGTGCCAGCGCTCCGCGCGGAGCACGTCGCCGCGTTCCGGCCTCACGCTCTGCCAGGGCGTGGGCAGCACGTCCTGTACGGCGGCGGCGGTCAGACAGGTCAGGACGACGCACCAGACGGTGAGGAGCCCGGGAAGCCAGCGCGCCCGGGGCGACGTACGGCAGGGTGGCGGCCCCTGAGCCCAGTCTGCCGCCGGCGCGGCGGCCAGGGCCGCCGCCAGCCGCGCGCCGGGCCGGTCCCGCGGCGGCGCGGGGGTGTCCGGCGGACACGCGGCCAGGGCCAGCACCAGGCGGCCGGCGAAGCTTTCAGCGCGCAGCATTGGACCCCCTGGACCGCGACAGCGCCTCTTCGGATTCCCCGTCCGACTGCCGGGCGCCGGGCAGCGGTGGCTCGGGGTGCTGCTGGGTGCCCGGACCGCTGACGGGGATCGCCTGGAAGAACTTGGCCACGACGAGCGGCGTCGTCACGCCCACGGCGAAGGCGGCGGTGGCGTTGGGCAGCTGCCCGGAGTTCCCCAGCGCCGCGGTGAGACCGAACCCCGCGAACAGTCGCAGCGCGATCGCCACCAGCATCACGGGGCGGTCGGCACGGCTGCGCCACGGCCACCGCCAGCGACTGCGCGGACCGGTCGGGCGCATGGACGCGGAGAGGTTGAGCGCCTCGGCGACGCTGCTGCCCAGCAGTCCCCACAGCGCGGCGTACAGGTCGGTCACCTCACCGATGGTAGCGGAGAGTGACGCTAAGTTTGCGGTGCGTGCCGATACGGGTGCCCGACCCCAGCCCCTAGGCCCCCACCGTCACCTTCCGGTCTGCGGCCCGCGCCCCGCGACCCGCAGCCGCCCGTGCCCGTCAGCACTCGATGATGTTCACCGCGAGCCCGCCGCGCGCCGTCTCCTTGTACTTGACGCTCATGTGGGCCGCACTTGAGCATGGCTCTGACCTGGCGTTTTGGTGCGGCGAACGTGGCTCGCGTGGCACTGGGGATTTTTCGGGGACTTCTTGCGGACGCTTGCTCACAGAGTATCTGGCGGCGCTCGAAATCCGTGTGAAGGGCGGACTCAAGGCAGTGCCGACGGTCTGGACAAGCATGCGTCCGAGCCGGCGAATCGGCGCGCTGGTAATGCGCAGAGGTCTCTGATTCGAATCCCGAAGGCGGTTCAGTGAAGTGACTTGGGCCTTTCATGCTTTCCAAGATCAATTCGTGGTGGCGAGGCACCTCTATCGGTACGCCGTGATCGCCACCGGTGGCGACCGGTGGACAGACGTGCAGCGAGCGCGCAGAGCGGGGGACAAGCAGGTGGTTGGAGACGTGCGACCAGCTAGCCGCGCAGGGTCACGCCGTGCCGAATGCGCATCCGGTGGATCTCCCACCAGACGACGGCCGTCACCGAAACCGGGCCGCCGAGCAGGGAACCGATCTGGATCAGCGGCGGGCCGGGCGGGAGGTCAGCCGTGGCGACGCTGATGACCATGAACTCCCAGACGAGGGCTCCGGTCAGCAGCGCGGGCAGGGCCGGATGCGCCTCGGCGGTGTTGAAGGCGCTGCGCACGGCTGGCCCGGAAGCGAACACCACGAACAGCAGGACCCAGATCATCGGGATCCATGGCACGAACGTGACCACCGGCATGAGCAGGATGGTGGTCACGTCGACGGACGACTTGCCGAACACGGCCGGCATCAGATGCGCCGTGGACCAGGCCGCGAGCGCGGCCAGCACCGGCACGAGGCTGAGCGCGCCGAAGTACCACAGGGCCAACCGCCCAGAGGCGCGTAGCCGCGGCCGCATGACCCGCCTTGCGTCGGGTGAGGCCCACCGGAAGAGCAACCAGCCCACCACCGGTGCGGTGAGCAGCAGCAGCCACGGTGTGGCCATCAGCCTGGCCCAGTACTCTTCCCGCGCCTGGGCCATATCCCCCGGCTTGCCGTACACGAGGAGGATGAGGCAGGAAATGACCGCAGCGGTCCAGGCGCGCGCCTTCTGGATACGCACAACCTCCGGGTCCTCGATCTGGCGGTGGTGCCCGGCCGCGAAGATCCGTCGTGCCCTGGTGCGGGCCGACCGGGCCAGCGGGTAGCTCACGAGCAGCGGCAGGGTCACGACCCAGGTGCACGGGAACAGCACCACGGCCCAGAGGCAGCCGTGCACCCGCCCGCGCCGCCCTCTGAGCAACTCGGCGAGTGTGGGCCACTCGTCGGACCGCAGTCGTTGCCACAGGGAGGGCTGCGTCGGCGAGTTGTACGGCGACGGGCCGTACGGGGTCGCGTACGGGGAGGGGGCGTACGGGGATCCGTATGGGGACGGGCCGTATGGGGTCTGGCCCGACTGAGGAGGGGCGTAGGGCGGACGGTCCGGGAGCGGCGGGACGTGGGGAAGCCGGGGCGGTGGCGGGGTGTGCGGGTCCGGCTGCGGGGTCGGCGGACACGGTCCGCCGTCGGGCTGCCAGGGTGACTGGTGCGGGTGGGGTCCCCCGAAACTCACTGCGCTGTCCTCTCTCCTGGTCTCCTGACTCTCATACTGCCCTTACCTTCAACTGCTTTGCGGTCCAAGGGACATGGGTGGCACGACGATGACCCGCACACGCCCTGGCTTCGCCCCGGTCCCGCCCCGTCCAGACTGAGAGGATCACGCCATGCGCAGCGTGTACGCCCTGTTCGTGGGCATCGACGACTATCCGGAAAAGCCGCTGAAGGGATGCGTGAACGACGTGCGGGAGGCCGAGCAATGGTTGCGTCGGCAGGGCGGTGTACGGGCCGACGTACTGCCGCTGCACAACGGGCGGGCCACTCGGGCGGCTGTGCTCGGCGGCATCGAGCGGCACCTCGGCCGCAGCGGTCCCGGTGACACCGCGCTGCTGTGGTTCAGCGGCCACGGTAGCGAGGAGGCCACCGACGCGCCGTGGGAAGCCACCGGCCGGTCCCAGGCCCTGGTGTGCCACGACAGCCAGACACCGGGCGGCCAGCCACTGCGGGACACCGAACTCGGCGCGCTGCTCGACGGCATCGCCGCGCGCGGCGCGCATGTCGTCGCCGTCCTGGACTGCTGCCACTCGGGCGGCGCGACGCGCGACGAGACCGCCGGCGTGCGCTCGGTGACCTGGCGCCCCTGGTGGCATACGGACGGCGCCCGAGGGACGCGGGACACCGGAGGCCAAGGTCCCGAGCAGCACCGGCACGTGCTGCTCGCCGCGTGCCGCCCGCAGGAGCTCGCCCACGAGGAGGTCCTCGACGGTCGGGTGCGCGGCTACTTCAGTCACGCCCTGCTCGCCACCCTCGGCGCGCTCGGCCCCGCGGCTGCCCACGGCGCGTTGCACGCGCGCGTGGAGGAACGCGTCCGCAGGCTGAGCAGCGTGCAGCACCCGGAGCTGCGCGGCCCGGAGAACGGCTCTTTCCTGTACGGCGACACCCTGGAAGCCTCGCCGTTCCTGCTGCGGCACACGGCCGACGGTTGGGAGGTCAACTGCGGTCGGGCTCACGGACTGGCCACGGTGGGAGCTGAGTTCACCCTGCTCGGCGGCGCGGGCACGCCGCGAACGGTCGTGGTGCGCGCCCTCCGGGCGGAGTCGGCTCTGGTGGAGCCGACGGGCTGGCAACCGGGGCCCGCCGATCGGGAGTCGGTGTTCGGGGTGACGCCGTCCGTGTTGGCCTTCACGCGGGCCGCCGTCACGCTCGAGGGCGAACCCGCGGCCGTACGCCTGCTCGCCGACGCCTTGGTCGACCGGCCTCTGCTGGCGGCCGAGGGCGACGGGCCGACGCTGCGGGTGGAGGCAGCGGACGGCCGGGTACGGGTGTCGGGCGGCGGGGGCGTCGAGCCCGAACTGCCACTGCGCTCCCGGGCCGACGCCGCACGAGTCGCCGACTGCCTGGAACACCTCACGCGCTGGCGGCATATCCGAGATCTGGACAACCCCGACCCCTGGCTGTCGTCCCTCGTCCGGGTGACGGTCGAGGAGACCTCGGTGGGCGGCGTGCGGCACACGGCCGACGGGGAGGTCATCTGCTCGTACACCGACGATCACCGCTCGCCGCAGGTGATGGTGGGCATCCGCAACGACTCGGACCGTCCGCTTTGGTGCGTCCTGCTCGATCTCACCGACCGCTACGGCTCGTGGCCGGGCTTGTTCGAGGGCGAGTTCGTCGGGCCCGGGCACACCGGGTGGGCCCGCCGGGGCGAGCCGGTGTGGCTGTTCCTGCCTTCGGGGCGCGAAGTACGGCGGGGTGCCTACACGCGGGAGTGGCTGAAGCTGATCGTGGCGGAGAACGAGCTGAACCTCGCGCCGTTCCGGCTCGATCCGTGGTCCGCCGACGCCCCCGAGCCGGCACGCGGGCTCCCGACCGGCTCCGGCAGCGACGGCGGTCTGCTGCGGCTGGCCGCGCCCGCGCACGGCCGGGACGCGGGCGGGCCGCAGGGGCGCGGCGTGGGCCGCTGGGGCACGGTCAAGGTCCTCATCCGCACCGAGGTGCCCTGAACCGCGGTCCCGGCCGGGTCACGAGCCGAGGCGGTACCCGGGCCGCCGGATCACCAGCCGAGGTGCGTGAAGCCGGCCCACGCCGTCAGGTCGTCGCTCCTGATCCGGGCGACGCGGGAGCGCAAGGGGGCCGGCATGCCCGGCGGCGGCTCGCGCAGATCGTCCAGCATCCACATCTGGGCACCGCGCAGGGCCTGCCCTGGGGGCCGCCCCTCCTGGCACAGGTAGTGATGGGTCATGTACATCAGCAGCGAGGTCGCCTCGTCGGGCACCAGCCACAGCGAGCCGATGACCGAGCGGGCGCCGGCGACGAGGAAGGCGGTGGACAGGCTGTACGCCTCGTCGTAACCATGCCCGGAGACGTTGGTACGGCAGGCGGCCAGTACCACCAGGTCCAGCTGCCGATATCGGGTGATTCCTTCGGTGAGCTGCTCGGCGCCCAGGTTCCCGCCGGAAAGGGCGAGATAGGCGCTGTGTCGGCTGCCCTGGTGCACCACTCCGTGGCAGGCGAGGTGCAACAGCCCGCCCCGCTGCCCCTCCAACCATTTGGTGACGGCGTCGGGGGTCGCCGTTCCGGAGCGCAGGAGGCGGCTGCCTGGGTGGAAGGCCCGGTGGATCGCCTCTGCCTCCTCGCCGGCGTGGTGCAGGTCCCGGGTCGGGTCGCCGACGATGAGCGCCTCGCGGGCGCCGGTCGCGGGACGGGCGGCGACCTCGCACAGCAGCCGGGCGGACGGCATGTACGAGACGTCCACCACCTGGCATACCCGCCGCCCCCGGGACAGCCGCGCCGCGTGCCACGGTACGACGCCCAGTTCGGCCATCGGCACCAGCACGAGGGAAGCCGTGCCGCCTCCGGCGTCTCGCGGGAGAGCCCTGAGCAGCGGCTCCATCACCGCCGTACCCGCCCAGTCGCACAGCCGCTCCAGGGCGGCACGGGTCGAGTCCGCGTCGGGAGCGGAAGCGGGGGCGGGAGGGTCGTCGGGTAGGGGTGGTCCGCCGGCGTCCCGGCCCGGGCTGCCGACGGACCGGTACGAACTCAACGCGGGTGCGGAAGCCGAGAGATGTGGCAGATCAAGCAACTGAGTGGTTCCGTCGGCGGTGACGATGACGGCCTGTCCGGGAACGGGGCGTCGGCCGAAGAACATTCGGTCCTTCAAGCCGGGCGACTCCTCGCCGGCCGGCACCAGATAGACCAGAGCCTTCGCCCCCAGTGCGCGCAGTGCCTGCCCGATCCGCTCGGGCGAGGGAGTGTCGAGTAGCCGTTGCCGCAGCGGGGACGCGGCCAGCGCGCGCAGCACCCGGCGGCGCAACCGGCTGTCCGGCCCGCCGCTGCCCGCAGGAGGCACGAGCACTGGGCTGACGCCGGGTGCCGGTGCGGCGATCGCGAGGCTGGCGCGCCGCCACTCGTGGGCGAGTTCGTCCTGTCCGAGCGAGGCGAGCATCTCGGGCACGGTGATCGTGATGGTCGCCGCATGAAGGGTCAGTCCGCGACCGGCGTCCAGAGCGCTTACGGCCTCGGCGTGGGCGCCGTCGGCCAGGCACCACCGCGCCACGTTCACGGCATCCGCGCCAGCGCGCCGGGCGGTCTCGGCGGCGTGCGTGGTACCGGACTGGAGCAGGACCGTCCAGGCCGCGGCCTTGAGCGCGGTGAGGCCGATGCGCCGGGCCTCGGCGTGGTTGGCGGGCTTGGCCCGTCGGTTGAGCAGGTGCAGGACATCACCTCGGAACCGGAAGGCGTCGGCGAGGGATGTGCCGGTGTGTCCCCAGAGCGGGTGTTCCGGGCCGCCCGTCAGCCGCCATACGTGCCGCAGCCAGGCGATGCCCTGGTCGAGGTGGGGCATGCGGTCGGGGTGCGGGGAGATGGAGAGGACGGCGAGGCTGCAGTGGGACTGGCCCAGGGCGTAGGCGTTGCGGATCCAGCGAGTGTCGTCGGGGTCGTCCAGCAGGTCCAGCGCTTCCTCGAGCAGGCCCTGGGCCTCCAGCATGCCCCGGTGGTCCCGCGCGCCCAGCGCCAGCATGCCCCGGCTGATGCCCAGCTCGCCCAGCCGGTCGATCCGCGCCTCGCGAGGCAGTGCGGCGAGTCTGCGCCGTAAATCAGGCAGTGGTTCGGCGGCGATCCGGCCCGCCGCCGTGGGCATACGGCCCAGACGGCGCGCTCGCATGACCTCCAGGTTGCCCCGGGCGACGTCGAGGTACGCCTCCAGGTTCAGTCCGTCCATGTGGTCGGCTGACAGGCGGCTGAGCAGCGATTCCATGACCTGGATCTGCTGCTCCAGTGCGTCTTCGTCGTTGCGGCGCGCGGCCTGGTGTGTGCGGAAGCCGGCGAGCTGGGCGGACATGGCCAGTTGCTGGTCGGCGGTGAACGCCGGAGATTCGGCGAGGCGGGCCATGTCATCGACCGCCGTGTCGAAGTCGTCTTCGCCTCCGGTGAGTTGCGCCAGCTGAGTCCTGAGCGCTGCGTGTTGGTAGTCGAGCGCGTCACGCTGCGGACTGTCCTGCGCGGACATGGCCCGCTGCTCCTCCACGCGGGCGATGGCGGCCTCCAGCGCCTTCGGGTCGTCCGGGTTCAGCACGCCTGTCATGGTCGTCGCCGTGACGACCGCTCTCTGCCAGCCTTCCTCGGACGGCCCATGAGCGCGTGCCTCGAGCAGCAGTTGCTCCTCCCGTCCGGGATCGCCGAAACGCTGATCCAGGCGGAGCATCGGAAGCAGCTGGAGGATCTCGCCCGCCCGCATTCCGGACATGACGGTCCCCCTGGGCAGCGCCTTCCAGTCTGCGTACAGCAACTCGAACGCCTCGGCTCCCGTGGTGCAGCCGAGGTGGTCCAGGACGAGGGCACTTGCCCGGTTCAGGTCCCGTGCGTCGATCAGCCTCTCGCCGAGCATGGTCCGCAGTTCGTACGTCAGCGCGTTCAGGTCGTAGATTCGCTGTGGCACGTCACACCCCCCGTCCCGGCAGGCGTGGGGCGGTCCGGGTGCGGTACGGAGCGAGTACGCCGTTGAGCCACTGTTCGCCCTCCTCCGTGCCGAAGTCGACTGACACGGCTCCCGTCGGTTCGAGTGCCGGTTCCATGCCTCTGTCGTCGAACAGGATCGCTACCCGGTCGGCGGGGTCGCGTTTGGAGGGCCAGACGAAGCCCTGCGCCCAGGGTGCGGTGTGCCGGCGGATCCAGTGGCCCCAGTCGCGGGTCTGCGGGTAGTCCGCGCCTTCGGCGTGGATGAGCCACGGGTCCTGCGCCACCGTCGCGAGGTCGGCGGCGGACATCAGCGATACGACCTCGATGTCGGCGGCCAGCCGGAGGAAGGACAGGCTGCGCCGCTCGAACACCTCGCGCGGCAGCAAGCGCGGACCGCCGTCGCCGTCGAACGGCAGGGAGCGCAGCAGGACCTCGCACACGGCGGCCCCAGGACCGAACCCGACGTACAGATACCCGTAGGGGTCGTGGGGCGTACTGTCGAACCGCCCACCGTAGTAGAAGGGGTGGGACGGACGGGAGTTGTACGCCGCAGGCGAGCGGTGGGAGGCGTGCACCCGGTACAGAGGGGTGCCCGCGCACAGGATCACGCGGGCCGGGTCGCCGAGCAGGCGGTCGGGGGGCGGGTACTTCCCCATCGGTCAGGCCTCCTCGTCCGCTGTCACCAGCGCACGTGCCGCGCCGAGCATCTCGGCGTCGCGGCCGTGCCCGAGGAGGTCGGCAGGGGTGCCGTCCCACCACGTGGTCCCGGAAAGCCACCAGTCGGCCGCGCCCCAGGGGTCGAGGTCGGCGCGCAGTACGGTGCCGATCTCGAGCACGATCTGCCAGGGCATCGTGCCCGCCTCGAACTGGAAGGCGGGCAGTCGGCGTCGTCCGTCTTCGTCCGAGAGCACGATCAGCCGCGGGTCGGCGCTCTCGCTCCAGGGCTCTGCCGGTGCACTCAGCAGGCGTTTGCGGATGGCGCCCAGGACGGGGCCGACCATGGGGTTGCCGTCGAGCACAAGCATGCACAGGTCGGTCGCGCCGTACCCTTCGTGCAGGATCGCTGAGGGTGCGCCGGCGAACCGCCCTGGCTCCTCCTCCCGTACGAGTTCGGCGGCCACCTCGGCGGGGAGGGCGCCGACGAGGGTCCGGGCCGCGCGCTCGGCCGTAGCTTCTTGGTTGGCGCCTGCGCTCCGTAACTCGGCGAGTGTTGCGCGGACGGCCTCGCGCGAGGCGGCGTCGAGCAGGCGGCCGTAGCGGCTCCAGTCGGCCGCGCATGCCGCGAGCACCTGGAAGGGGTTCACACGCACCTGTGCCATGTCTCCTTGTCATCGAATGCTCGCGGGGCGCTGGGCGCTGGGCGAGCGCCCAGCACCTCGGTGACGAGGTCGGCGAGCAGTGGTCTGCGGACGACGAGATGGATGTCCCGGTCTGGGGCCGCCCCGGCCCGCAGGGCGGCCCATAGGGCGCTCACGCTGGTCTGCGGGAGCAGCCCGCCGCGGCCGGCGCCGAGGAGGGGGAAGCAGATCGAGCGCAGGGGCGGGGTGAAGGCCGCGCGCTCCTCGGTCAGCAGGGTCAGAACGCGGGCGGTGGCCAGCGAGACGTCTTGCGGAGCTACGTCGTAGTCGTTGGTGCCGTGCCTCGGCACCGTGACGGCGGCGTGGTACAAGCGTCGTACCCCTTGTGCGGCGAGGGCACCCGATCCGGTGGGCACCACAGTGCCGGGCGGCACTGGCCGGCTGAGGACACGGTTCCGCCTGCGCCAGTCGACCAGCTCCTCGTGGACCGGGTCGGCGAGCACCTCGCCTGAGGCATCACGCACGGCACCGGCCCGGCGCAGCGCGGCCGGCACGGAGGCCTTGAACATCTCCGGCAGGCTCAGATGCGTGTTGACGGCGGAGACGATCACGTCGATGTGCCGTACGAGTTCGACCGGGTGGACGTGCAGCGTCAGCGCGACGTCGCCCACGCGCAGCGAGCGGTGCTGCAAGTGTGGTGCCAGCAGCGGAGGTTGACGCGACGCCCCCTCGGCCCCTGCCCCCATCCCGCCGAGCCAGCAGATCTGCTCGGAAATCTGGCCGAGGATCATCTCCTCTTGGCTCTTGCGGAAGCGCTCGACGCTGATGCTGTACGCCTTGGCCGCGAGTCTGCGCCGGTCAGCGGCGGGCCGGTCGCGCATCCCCGGGGCCAGGCCGAGCGTGAGCGCGGCAGCCTCCTCCAGGGGTCCCCCACCCAGCCGGGACACCGCGGTGCGCAGCAGGTTCTCCACCTCGACGGGCCAGGCGTCGGTGACCGTGGCGGACCTCGGCGCCGCTGCGCGCCGCAGCAGGGGGAGATCGAGATCGCGGATCCTGACCAGGCCCTCCGTCCGGACCATCTTCACCTCCCGAAGCACGGAAGTGACATCGAACTCGGTGGCACTAGGCGACATGCGTTTATGATCGGGCGCCCCTCCCACACCTCACAAGTGCCGTCACGGCACGTTGACGGTAGCGGGCTGTCCGGCTCCGGCGGGGTGCGCGGGCTGGTCGTCATCTGGTCGCGGGTGGGTCGTGGTGGACGGGGAGGTCGCCAGGCAGGGGGCGCCCCTCGCGGAGCTCACCAGGCAGGAGGCGCGCGCCGTGAACGCGCGGACATCACCGGCGCTGGCGACGAGGCCAGGGCCGGCACCGGTGACCGTGCAAACCCGTATTCAGGTTGCCTCGAACGCGCGCCGGATCAGCGGTCCCAAGGTGTCCTATGCCGTGCGCGTCGAGCGTCAGGCCAAGCGTTGGGGTCGGTAGTGTCCGAGCACGGTCTGATTGGTCCGCGTCAGTACCCTGTGGCGGACACAGCACCGCAGGCAGGAGGCCGAAATGATTACCGATCAGCAGTGCCAGGTGGGACGACCCATTCCGTGGGCTGACCGGTGAGGGAAGCGATCATGTCGAAGTCGCCGTCGTAGTGGAGGACAGTCCGGCGGTTGACCTCGGCCGTGGCAGCGATCAGCAAGTCCGGAAGGGACAGAGCCCGGTGGAAGCCCGCGTTGAGGGCGTGTCGCTGGATCTCGAGGGCGCGACTGAAGGCGTCGTCGTCGGTGGTTAGGTAGTCGAACGCGCGAAGCCAGGTGCTGATCCGGGTGGCCTCGGCGTTGTCTCGTGCCGAGTGGATCATCTCGTACTCGGTGGGCCGGCACACCGCGAGCAGGTAGCGCTCGTGCAGTGGCCTGAGGACTTCTTTGACGTTCGGTTTCGTCCAGCGGGCCAGGGCGGACTTGTCAATCAGGTAGCGGTCCTGCATCAGGCAGCACGGCCTCCGTCGCGACCGTTGTCGCGCTTGAGAGAGCCGTCGACGTTGCGGGGGCCGGTGGTCTCGACGATCTCGCTGAAGTCCAGCTCGCCGGCATCCATGGCGTCGAAGAACTCCTGGCGCAGGTGCCGTTTCACTGCGTCTTCCATAGCGAGGCGAACGGCCCTTGCTTTGGTCTTCGTGCCGAAGATGCGCATGGCCTCGGCAACCATGTCCTCGTCGAGGTCGATAACGGTTCTGGCCATGTGAACGGTCCTTCCGGAGATGCCCCAGGACTGAAAACGATACCTTAAAATCGCTAGATTCGATATCGTTTCGATGTGGAGTGGCCGGCCTGGGTGACTTGTGACGGGCCGCGGTCCAGCGGGTTCTTGTGGGAGCTGGACAGTCGTCACGATCTTGAGCTTCGCCGGGAGCGTGGGCAGGGCGGCGGAGACTCTTGGCTCCTGCGAGTGCTCAGTCGCGCGTCTCTAAGGGGATGCTCAGTAGAGGAACCGTTCGAGGACGTACTCGACCATGCCCTCGTCCGTGGACCGGCTGTTGTGGCGGGCCAGGTTGCGCAGGTCGTTCTAGGCGCGGCCGGCGGTGGTGTCGCGGGTGGGGTTGGCCATCAGGCGAGCACCGCCTCTACGGCGGGACGGACGGCGGAGAGAGCGCCCAACTCGCGCGCGATGTGCTGGAGTTCGCTGACCCCGCCGCGTCCGCTCCGGCGCAGGTAGCGGCCGAGCGCGGACAGGGCGAGGGTCTCGCCGATCCGGCTGCGGTGGCGCATCGCGTCGACGACGCTGCGGGCTGCGTTGTACACAGGAATGGTCTCTCCCGGGGCCGCTTCGAACCGTTCGACGCCGAGGGTGAAGGTTTTCGAGGTGTACTGCGCCACTACGGTCGGCGGATAGGAAATCGTGGGGCGGCGTGTACCGCGTGGCACGGCGATGTGTACCGCTGCGGGGATGTCGTCGATCAGCTCATGCAGAGCCAGGGCGGACTCGCCGCACACGACGGCGCGAGGGGCCCGTGCGCACACGGCCAGCAGATCGGCGTGCGCAGTCTCCGGGGCGTCTGCCCGCCGGTACACCCCGCGGGACAGTTCGTCTATCTCGCCTTCTGTGACCAGGTGCGCCAGATCGCGAGGGGAGAGCAGGGCTTGGCGCGCCTGCGCCGTCGTGAACGTGGGGAGGAGGCCGGCCAGCCGCTGCTCCAGGCGTGAGCTTTCCGCAGCACTCATGTATCTAATGGTACCCGTCGAGTGCTCTTAGGGGATCGATTTGATACATCTGGGCGGACGCTGACGGTCACGACGGATCCGAACAGTGGCCAAGAGGGCCATGAAACCCCAGGTCAGGCGCTCATCCTGTGTGATTTCCCGGGGACTTTTCGGGGACTTTCAAGCCTGTCCCAGGGACTCTCTGGGGACTGTCCGCCGCGTAAGCAGGGAAGGCCCCGACAGCGCCGAAAGACACGAACGCGCTGGTCAGGGCCTGTTCCCCTAGCACTCGATGATGTTCACCGCCAGCCCGCCGCGGGCCGTCTCCTTGTACTTGACGCTCATGTCCGCCCCGGTCTCCTTCATGGTCTTGATGACCTTGTCGAGGGAGACCTTGTGGGAGCCGTCGCCGCGCATGGCCATCTTGGCGGCGGTGACGGCCTTGACCGCGGCCATGCCGTTGCGCTCGATGCAGGGGATCTGGACGAGGCCGCCCACGGGGTCGCAGGTGAGGCCCAGGTTGTGTTCCATGCCGATCTCGGCGGCGTTCTCGACCTGCTCCGGGGAGCCGCCCAGGACCTCGGCCAGCGCGCCCGCGGCCATGGAGCAGGCGGAGCCGACCTCGCCCTGGCAGCCGACCTCGGCGCCGGAGATGGAGGCGTTCTCCTTGAAGAGCATGCCGATGGCGCCGGCGGCCAGGAGGAAGCGGACGACGCCGTCCTCGTCGGCTCCCGGGACGAAGTTGATGTAGTAGTGCAGGACCGCCGGGATGATGCCGGCCGCGCCGTTCGTGGGGGCGGTGACGACGCGGCCGCCCGCCGCGTTCTCCTCGTTGACCGCCATCGCGTAGAGCGTGATCCACTCCATCGCGTGCGCCAGCGGGTCGCCCTCGGCGCGCAGCTGGCGGGCGGTTATGGCGGCCCTGCGGCGGACCTTCAGGCCGCCGGGCAGGATGCCCTCGCGGGACATGCCCCGCGACACGCACTCGCGCATGACCCGCCAGATCTCCAGCAGGCCCGCCCGGATCTCCTCCTCCGAGCGCCAGGCCCGCTCGTTCTCCAGCATCAGCGAGGAGATCGACAGACCCGTCTCCTTCGTCAGGCGCAGCAGCTCGTCGCCCGTGCGGAAGGGGTACTTCAGGACGGTGTCGTCCAGCACGATGCGGTCCGCGCCGACCGCCTCCTCGTCCACGACGAAGCCGCCGCCGACCGAGTAGTACGTCTTGGTGAGCAGCTCCGCGCCCGAGGCGTCGTACGCCCACAGGGTCATGCCGTTGGCGTGGTACGGCAGCGCCTTGCGGCGGTGCAGGACCAGGTCGTCGTCGAAGGAGAAGGTGATCTCGCGCTCGCCGAGCAGGCTGAGCCGGCCCGCCTCCTTGATGCCCCGCACCCGCTCGTCGGCGCCCTCCACGTCGACCGTGCGCGGGGAGGCGCCCTCCAGGCCGAGCAGCACCGCCTTCGGGGTGCCGTGGCCGTGGCCGGTCGCGCCGAGCGAGCCGTACAGCTCGCAGCGCACGGACGCCACCGAGCCGAGCAGGTCCTCGTTGCGCAGGCGGCGCGCGAACATGCGCGCGGCGCGCATCGGGCCGACCGTATGAGAGCTGGACGGGCCGATGCCGATCGAGAACAGGTCGAAGACCGAGACGGCCACGGGTGACTCCTCAATGCAGGGTGGTGCTGGGGCGGTGCGGGGACGGCATCGCGCACACCGTCCAGTGTGCGCGATGCCGGATGAAACGGACTTACTTGTTCAGGCCCGGGTACAGCGGGTACTTCGCGGCCAGGGCCGTGACCCGGGCCTTGAGGGCCTCCGCGTTCGCCTCGTACGACGGCTTCAGCGTCTCGGCGATCACGTCCGCGACCTCGGCGAAGTCCTCGGCGGTGAAGCCGCGGGTGGCCAGGGCGGGCGTGCCGATCCGCAGACCGGACGTGACCATCGGCGGGCGCGGGTCGTTCGGGACCGCGTTGCGGTTGACCGTGATGCCGACCTCGTGGAGGCGGTCCTCGGCCTGCTGCCCGTCCAGCTCGGAGTCGCGCAGGTCGACCAGGAGCAGGTGCACGTCCGTCCCGCCGGACAGGACGTTCACGCCGGCCTCGCGGGTGTCCGCCGCCGTCAGCCGCTCGGCGAGGATCTTCGCGCCCTCGACCGTACGGCGCTGGCGCTCCTTGAACTCCTCGCCCGCGGCGACCTTGAAGGAGACCGCCTTGGCCGCGATCACGTGCTCCAGGGGGCCGCCCTGGAAGCCCGGGAAGACGGACGAGTTCAGCTTCTTCGCGAAGTCCTTCTTGGCGAGGATGATGCCGCCGCGCGGACCGCCGAGCGTCTTGTGGGTCGTGGAGGTGACCACGTCCGCGTACTCGACCGGGTTCGGGTGCAGACCGGCGGCGACCAGGCCCGCGAAGTGCGCCATGTCGACCCACAGGAACGCCCCGACCTCGTCGGCGATCCGGCGGAACTCGGCGAAGTCCAGCTGGCGCGGGTACGCCGACCAGCCGGCGATGATCACCTTGGGGCGGTGCTCCTTGGCGAGCCGCTCGACCTCGGCCATGTCGACCAGGCCGGCGTCGTCCACGTGGTACGCGACCACGTCGAACTGCTTGCCCGAGAAGTTCAGCCGCATCCCGTGGGTCAGGTGGCCGCCGTGCGCCAGGTCCAGGCCGAGGATGGTGTCCCCTGGCTGGGCCAGCGCGAACAGGGCCGCCTGGTTGGCGGAGGCGCCGGAGTGGGGCTGCACGTTGGCGTACTCGGCGCCGAACAGCTCCTTGACCCGGTCGATGGCGATCTGCTCGGCGACGTCGACGTGCTCGCAGCCGCCGTAGTAGCGGCGGCCCGGGTAGCCCTCGGCGTACTTGTTGGTCAGGACCGAACCCTGGGCCTCCATCACCGCGAGCGGCGCGAAGTTCTCGGAGGCGATCATCTCCAGCGTCGACTGCTGACGCAGCAGCTCCGCGTCGACCGCCGCGGCGATCTCCGGGTCCAGCTCGTGCAGGGGCGTGTTCAGAACGGTCATACGACTACGACTCCCTCAGCCGGCGTTCTGGGCGGTGTACTCGTCGGCGGAGAGCAGGTCGCCCGGCTCCTCCGCCACGCGGACCTTGAACAGCCATCCGCCCTCGAAGGGGGCGGAGTTCACCAGGGACGGGTCGTCGACGACGTCCTGGTTGGCCTCCGTGACCACACCGGTGACCGGCGAGTACAGGTCGGACACGGACTTGGTCGACTCCAGCTCGCCGCAGGTCTCCCCCGCGGTCACCTCGGAGCCGACCTCGGGAAGCTGGGCGAAGACGACATCGCCGAGCGCGTTGGCCGCGTACTCGGTGATGCCGACCGTCGAGACGCCGTCCTCGGCGCCCGACAGCCACTCGTGCTCCTTGCTGTAGCGCAGCTGCTGCGGGTTGCTCATGGCCTGAATTCTCCTGTACGCGGGGAGGTGCTGGTCAAAAGGGAAGTACTGAAACCGCTGGTGAGCGGGCGAATGTGCGCAGGGTCACGTACGGCGTCCGGCTTGATCGCGCGACCGCGCCCCAGCCTGCTGGGGCAGGTTGCCGGTGTCCACTTATCCGTGTGCCCCGTACGCCACGTGCGCTTCGGGTGTCTTGCGCGCCACGTGTGCTTCGTGTGGCCCGTACGGCACGCGTGTTTCGCGCGGCGGCCCGGCGCGGGCCGGCCTGGGGCCTGGCCCGCCGGTCACGGGTCCGTGACCGTGTCACCGGTCCCGGCCCGCTCCCGCGTCGCCGCTCGCGCGCAGGGGGCTACTTCTGCCGCTTGTAGAACGGCAGCGCGACGACCTCGTACGGTTCGTGGCTGCCCCGGATGTCCACGCCGACACCCTCGGTGCCCGGTGCCGCGTGCGCCGCGTCGACGTACGCCATGGCGATGGGCTTGCCCAGGGTGGGGGAGGGGGCGCCGGAGGTGACCTCGCCGATCACCTCGCCGCCGGCGACGACGGCGTACCCGGCGCGCGGCACCCGGCGGCCCTCGGCGATCAACCCGACCAGGACGCGCGGCGGGTTCTGCTCGGCCCGCGCGGCGGCCTCGGTCAGCGCCTCGCGGCCCACGAAGTCGCCGTCCTTCTCGAACTTCACCACCCGGCCGAGCCCGGCGTCGAACGGCGTCAGGGACGTCGTCAGCTCGTGCCCGTACAGCGGCATGCCCGCCTCCAGGCGCAGGGTGTCCCGGCAGGACAGGCCGCACGGCACCAGGCCGACGTCCTCGCCCGCCCGGGTCAGGGCCTGCCACAGCTCCACGGCGTGCTCCGGCTTCACGAACAGCTCGAAGCCGTCCTCGCCGGTGTAGCCGGTGCGGGCGATCAGCGCCGGGACGCCGGCGACGGTGCCGGGCAGGCCCGCGTAGTACTTCAGGCCGTCCAGGTCGGCGTCCGTGAGGGACTTCAGGATGCCGGGGGACTCGGGGCCCTGGACGGCGAGGAGCGCGTAGGCGTCACGGTCGTCGCGGACCTCGGCGTCGAAGCCCGCGGCCCGCTCGGTCAGCGCGTCGAGGACGACCTGCGCGTTGGAGGCGTTGGCGACGACCATGTACGTGGACGAACCGGCCTCGGCCTCGGCCAGCCGGTAGACGATCAGGTCGTCCAGGATGCCGCCGTCGGCCTGGCAGATCATCGTGTAGCGGGCGCGGCCGACACCGATCGAGGCGATGTTGCCGACGAGGGCGTGGTTGAGGAGGGCGGCCGCCTCGGGGCCGGTGACCGTGATCTCGCCCATGTGCGAGAGGTCGAAGAGACCGGCCCGGGTGCGCACCGCGACGTGCTCGTCGCGCTCGGAGCCGTACCGCAGGGGCATGTCCCAGCCGGCGAAATCGGTCATGGTGGCGCCCAGTTCGCGATGCAGGGCATCGAGAGCGGTACGGCGGGGCTGACGGGATTCGGTACTGCTCATCGGTCGGTCGTCTCCCAGAGGCATGACGGGCGAGGAAGGTCCTCCCCATCTGTCATCGGAACCTGAGAGGTTCGCCATGACCACCGGCTCGGGAAGAGCCGCGGGTCACGACTTGCACCTTGGGTGGGGCCACTGTCGCAGCGGCCCGCTTTTCAGATGTGCCTCGCCCGCGCGGTAACGGGGCCTGAGAGATTCAAGGGAGGGACTTGCTCCTTCGGCGCCCCAGCGAGACATGCTGCCGGGGACTCTCCCGCGCGGATTCAAACGGCCGGTATGCAGTTGGCGCGCACATCATTGCACGCCCCGGCCCGCCCCTGAAGGGCACGTCAGTTGTAACCGATCCGTGGCAGTACGCGCACCGAACCGCCGGACATCGCGCATTACCTTCTCTTTACATTACGAGGGCAGGGATCCCCCGAGCCCACAGGGGAGGACGATCACGGTGAACAGGACCACGGCGTACGCCGCCACCACCGGCATCGCGGTGCCGAAGCAGCCCTCCGCCCCCGCCCGCGAGCGCCTGGCCGGGCGGCCGTCCGCGGCCGTCCGCGACCTGCGCGACCACGCCGGGCACAGCCCGCACACCCTGCACTTCGGCCCCAGGGACCTGGTGGTGATCACCGGGCTGCCCGGCAGCGGCAAGTCCACCCTGATGCACCGCGTGGTCACCGGCCCCCGCGTCGACTCCCAGGACGCCCGCGACCGCTGGGACGCCCGCGCCCCCCGCCTCCTGCCGTACGCGCTCTACCGCCCCCTGGTCCGCCTCGCCCACTACGCCGGGCTGCGCCGCGCCCTGCGCGGCGGCGAGGGAGTGGTCGTGCACGACTGCGGCACCCAGGCCTGGGTGCGCGCGTGGCTGGCCCGCGAGGCCCGCCGCCGCGGCGGCACCCTGCACCTGCTCCTCCTGGACGTCTCCGCCGGCACCGCCCGGGAGGGCCAGCGCGAGCGCGGCCGCGAGGTGTCCCGGTACGCCTTCAGCCGCCACCGCCGTACGAACGCCCGGCTGCTGCGCGCGGTGGAGCGGGGCGAACCGCCCGCCGGGTGCGGCTCGGCGGTGCTGCTGGACCGGGACGCGGTGGACGTCCTGCGGCGGATCGTGTTCACCGGGGGTGGCTCTGTCACCGGCACCGGCTAGCCTTTTGAGCCACAGCATGGTTCCCAGCAGGCGGTAGGCACATGGACTTCCCGGCGGACTTCCCCGCTGACTTCCCGGCACAGGCGCATCCCCACCCGCACGGCGGGTGGCCCGGCAACGAACTGGAGGAGGTGCTCTCGGCCTCCGTCGGCATCCCCTCGGCGGGCGGACGGATCGTCGAGGTCCTGGGCCGCAGCCTCGTCTGGGTCCCGCTGCCCAACGGCGGCTCCCCCGAAAGCAGTTCGCTCGACCTGCCCACCCTCGACATCGAAGGCCAGGTGTACGTCCCGGTCTTCAGTTCCGAGGAACAGTTCCGGCAGGTGGTCGGCTCCCACATGTCGTTCACCATCGCCCCGGCCGTGGAGTTCGCCCGCGGCCTGCCGCCGCAGGCGGGCATCGCCGTCAACCCCGGCGGTGTGGTCGGCGTCCCGCTGCCGCCGGAGGCGGTCGCCGAGCTGTGCCGTTCGGGCCACAGCCCGCTGGAGGGCCTCGGCGGCGGCGGCCGGGTCCGCCTGTACGAGCCCGACTGGCAGGACGACCCGGTCGACTTCCTCGCCGCGGCGTCCGCCGAGTTCGCCGCGACGGGCGTGGTCCGCACCGCCCGCCGCTGCCTGGCCGCCATCGAGACGGCCGACCCGGTGATGTTCGTCGGCGTCGAACTCTCCTCGTGGGAAGGCGACCTGCGCGCCCTCCCCCTGGAGGCCCTCGGCAGGGCCCTCGGCAAGGTCCCGGTCCCGTGGCCGGTCAACCTGGTCCTCCTGGACGTCACCGAGGACCCGGTGGCGGAGTGGCTCAAGACCAACGTGCGCCCCTTCCACCAAAACGGGCACTGAAGTTCCACCGAAGCGGGCACTGAAGCACCTCAGGGGCACGGGGAACTGCGCGACGTGCCACAACGCACCGGTACTCGCGCACGGACCCGAGGTCCTGGCCCGGCAGGCGCTTAAGCTGTCTCCCAAACGAGGGGCAATCCAAGAAGGGCCGGTACGACAGGTGAGCGCGAGCCACAGCGGCAGCGTCGAGCACATGCTGCGCCAGGTCACCCCCGGGCGCTACGACGCCTACGAGGCATTGCTGCGCGCCCTCGCCACTCCCTCCTCCGGCCAGATCTGGATGCTCCTGTGGCACGGCCAGGCCGGCTCCCCGGACGCGCAGTACGGGAACATGGAGGTCGAAGGCCTCGGCTACGCCCCCTGTGTGACGTCCGCGCAGGAACTCTCGGCCAGTGGCTGGAACCGGTCCTACGAGGTGGTCGACGGCCTCGACGTGGCCCGCACCCTCTACCCCGACCACTACGGCCTCTGGCTCAACCCGCACGCCCCCGGCGGCGGCGTCGGCGTCCCCTGGCTGGACCTGCGCCGCATCGCCACCGGCCTGGACCGCCAGCCGGCCGGCCCGCTCCGCCTCTCCGAACCCGCCATCGAGGTCCCGCAGTTCTACGCCCTGCTCGCGCAGAACGCCCACCGCACCCCCGCGCTGCGCGCCCTGCGCCGCGCCTGGGTGCAGCCCACGCTCGGGGCGCCGTACCTCGCCATCGGCCTGGACGTGTACGACGCCTCACCGGCCGCCGTCGACTCGGTCCGGGCGATGATGCAGAGCTCCGTCGGCGCGGTACCCGAGGGCCTGCCCGTCTCCACGGTCGTGATGACCGACGACTACGACCCGGTAGTCATGTGGATGCGCGCCAACTCCCGGCCGTTCTACGACCGCGACGCCCACGCCGCGCCCCAGCCTCAGGTCCTGCCCCAGACCCAGGCTCCGGCCCCGGGGTACGGCTACCCGCCGGTGCACGGCGGCTACTGAGTCAAATACCTGCGCGGGAAAAGGCTTTGCACTCGGTCACCACCGAACTCGCCCACTCCGCACACATCTTCGCGCGTAGACACCGATCGGTCCGCCCCATTCGCGCCGAATCGACACCTTGCCCCAACTGGACCCTGTCCGTTACCCGTTACCCAGAGATCGGATAACGGAACCCCCAGCAACGCATCACGTTTGCGCATACTTTCGCCGCCAGCTCTGGCGGCTGATCGCAACCACACTGAAGACTCCCGAGTCAAGACGCGAGGTTGTGATGACCTCGTGGTCGAGTGCAAGTCGACAAAGCCGCAATCTGCGGCGAGCACAGGCCGGTCACCACCGGCGAGAGGGGTCGGGTCACTGTGACCGCACCGATCGAGACCACCGATACGGCAGCCGAGACACAGCCGGAAGCTGTCCTCGCCGGTGTCGGTAAGGGGCAGATCGAGGGTCGTTCCCTTGGACAGATCGCCTGGACCCGGTTCAAGAAGGACAGAGCCGCCGTCGCCGGCGCCGTCATCGTGATTCTGCTGGTCCTCCTCGCGGTCCTCTCGCGTCCCCTCCAGTCCGTGTTCGGGCTCGACCCCAACGCCTTCCACCAGGACCTCATCGACGCCAACACCTCGCTGCCCAAGGGCGCCTGGGGCGGCATGAGCGGCGACCACCTCCTCGGCCTGGACCCGAAGTTCGGCCGGGACATCGCCACCCGCATCCTCGAGGGCTCCTGGGTCTCGCTGGTGGTCGCGTTCGGTGCCACGGTCCTGTCCAACGTGATCGGCGCGATCATGGGCGTCGTCGCGGGTTACTACGGCGGCCGGGTCGACTCGGTCATCAGCCGCCTGATGGACACCTTCCTGGCCTTCCCCCTCCTGCTGTTCGCGATCGCCATCTCCGCCACCCTTCAGGGCGGCGCCTTCGGCCTGAACGGCCTGCCGCTCCACCTGAGCGTGCTCATCTTCGTCATCGGCTTCTTCAACTGGCCCTACCTGGGCCGGATCGTGCGCGGCCAGACCCTCGCCCTGCGGGAGCGCGAGTTCGTCGACGCCTCCCGCGGCATGGGTGCCCGCGGCCCGTACATCCTCTTCCGCGAGCTGATGCCGAACCTGGTCGGCCCGATCATCGTCTACTCGACGCTGCTGATCCCGACCAACATCCTCTTCGAGGCCTCCCTGAGCTTCCTCGGCGTCGGTATCCAGCCGCCGCAGGCCTCGTGGGGCGGCATGCTCCGCGAAGCGGTGACCTACTACCAGGTCGATCCCGAGTACATGATCGTGCCCGGTCTCGCCATCTTCGTGACTGTCCTGGCGTTCAACCTGCTCGGTGACGGTCTGCGTGATGCTCTCGACCCGCGCAGCCGCTGAGGCCCGCGTCCGAGAGCCCAATAAGTTTCCGACAATGGAGGGGAAAACGCCCATCATGCGAAGGTCAGCGCTGGCCGCGATCGCGGCCATCGGCACCGCCAGCCTGTTTCTTGCGGGTTGCAGCAAGGCCGATGACAACAAGAACGAGAACGGCACCAAGTCGGCCGGCGCCAACGCCGCGACCAAGGGCGTCGTCAACGCCTCCGACAAGAAGGGCGGGACGCTCACCTACGAGCTGTCCGACGTCCCGGACTCGTTCGACCCCGGTAACACTTACTACGCCTACATGTACAACCTCAGCCGGCTGTACGCCCGCCCGCTGATGACCTTCCAGCCCGGTGCGGGCGAGAAGGGCAACACCCTCGTCCCGGACCTCGCGGCGAGCAAGGGTGCCCCGAGCGACGGCGGCAAGACCTGGACGTACAAGCTGCGTGCGGGCCTGAAGTACGAGGACGGCTCGCCGATCACCTCGAAGGACGTCAAGTACGCCGTCGAGCGCTCCAACTTCGCGCGTGACGTGCTCTCCCTCGGCCCGAACTACTTCCAGCAGTTCATGGCCGGCGGCGACAAGTACAAGGGCCCCTACAAGGACAAGAACGCCAAGGGCCTGTCCTCCATCGAGACGCCGGACGACACCACCATCGTCTTCCACCTGAAGCAGGCCTTCCAGGAGTTCGACTACCTGGTCGCCGCCCCGCAGACGGCTCCGGTGCCCCAGGCCAAGGACAAGGGCGTCGACTACGTCAAGAGCATCGTGTCCTCGGGTTCCTACAAGTTCCAGAGCTACGAGGACGGCAAGCAGGCCGTGCTCGTGCGCAACGAGAACTGGGACGCGAAGACCGACCCGCTGCGCAAGCAGCTGCCGGACAAGATCGTCGTCAAGCTGAAGGTCAACCCGGAGACCATCGACCAGGACGTCCTCGCCGGCAACGCGATCGACCTGGCCGGTACGGGTGTCCAGGCCTCCACGCAGGCCAAGGTGCTCACCGACGCGAGCCAGAAGGCCAACACGGACAACACCTACGGTGGCCGCCTGGTCTACATGGCGATCAACACCAAGGTGAAGCCGTTCGACAAGGTCGAGTGCCGCAAGGCCGTCCAGTTCGCGATCGACAAGGTCTCGGTGCAGACCGCCGAGGGCGGCCCGATCCGCGGTGACGTCGCCTCCACGGTCCTGCCTCCGGACATCCCGGGCTACGAGAAGTCGGACGTCTACGCCTCCGCCGGCAGCAAGGGCGACACGGCCAAGGCCAAGGAGCAGCTGAAGGCCTGCGGCAAGTCGTCGATCTCGACGAACATCTCGGCCCGCTCGGACCGTCCGCAGGAGATCGACGCCGCCACGGCGATCATCAACTCGCTGAAGGCCGTCGGCATCACCGCCAGCCTGAAGCAGTACCCGTCCGGCAAGTACTTCACCGACTACGCGGGTGTGCCGAAGTTCGCCACGAAGCAGAACATCGGCCTGGAGATGATGCAGTGGGGTGCCGACTGGCCCTCCGGCTACGGCTTCCTGCAGCAGATCCTGAACGGCAAGGCGATCAGCCAGTCCGGTAACACCAACCTGTCGCAGTACGACAACAAGGACGTCAACGACCTGCTCGGCAAGGCGATCGGCACCGAGGACAACGCCGCGCGCAACAGCCTCTACACGCAGATCGACAAGAAGACCATGGACGACGCCGTCCTCGTCCCGCTGACCTACTTCAAGGTCCTGCTGGCCCGCCCGCAGAGCTACACCAACCTGGTGTCCACCGCGGCGTTCAGCGGTCAGTACGACTACCTCAACATCGGCGTCGCGTCGAAGTAGCAGCCCCGGAAGGCAGGTGAAGGCATTGGTGCCCGCGGGCTTTGCGGCCCGCGGGCACCAGCGCCGATCCCCGTGATCTCGTACATCCTCCGCCGGACGTTCGCGGCACTCGTGCTGCTGCTGGTCGTCTCCGCGGTCACCTTCGCCATCTTCTTCCTGCTGCCACGGCTCGTGGGGCAGACAGCGGATCAGCTGGCGCAGCAGTACATCGGCAAGAGCCCGTCGAAGGCGGACATCGTCGCTGTCAAGCACAACCTCGGTCTGGACCAGCCCGTCTACGTCCAGTACTGGCACTTCATCAAGGGGATCGTGGCCGGCGCCACCTACGACCTCGGCCCCACCACGGTGCACTGTGACGCACCCTGCTTCGGTTACTCGTTCAAGAACCACCAGGCAGTGTGGCCGGAGCTCGTCTCCCGTCTTCCGATCACCCTCTCGCTCGCCGTGGGTGCCGCCGTACTGTGGCTGCTCTCGGGCGTGGTGGCCGGCGTCATCTCGGCACTGAGGCCGCGTTCGTACCTCGACCGGACCTTCATGGGCATCGCGCTCACCGGCGTGTCGCTGCCCATGTTCTTCACGGGCAACCTGGCGCTCCTGCTCTTCCACTTCAAGTGGCCGATCTTCGGGAACGACTACGTCCCGCTCACCGAGAACCCCTCGCAGTGGGCCAACACCCTGTTCCCGGCCTGGTGTTCACTCGCGCTGCTGTACTCCGCCATCTACGCGCGGCTCACCCGCTCGGGCATGCTGGAGACGATGAACGAGGACTTCATCCGCACGGCCCGTGCCAAGGGTCTGCGTGAGCGCAACGTCGTGGTCCGGCACGGACTGCGCGCCGCTCTCACGCCGATCATCACCGTGTTCGGCATGGACATCGGCCTGCTGCTCGGCGGTGCCGTGATCACGGAGTCGGTGTTCTCGCTGCAGGGCATCGGTCAGTACGCCGTGCAGGGCATCACCGACAACGACCTGCCGAAGATCCTCGGCGTGACGCTGCTCGCCGCCTTCTTCGTCGTCATCGCAAATCTCCTGGTGGACGTGCTCTACGCCGCCGCCGACCCGCGGGTGAGGCTCTCGTGACCGAACTCTCCAAGTCCGGTGCGGCCGTGGGGGAGCCCACCTCCGACCGCCGGACGCCCGAAGCCTTCCTCGAGGTCCGCGACCTCAAGGTGCACTTCCCCACCGACGACGGCCTGGTCAAGTCCGTCGACGGGCTCAGCTTCTCGCTGGAGAAGGGCCGGACCCTCGCCGTCGTCGGCGAGTCCGGCTCCGGCAAGTCGGTCACCTCGCAGGCCATCATGGGCCTGCACCGGCTCGGCACCCGCGGCAAGAACGTCCAGATGTCCGGCGAGATCTGGCTGGACGGCAAGGAACTGGTCGGCGCCTCCCCGGACGAGGTGCGCAAGCTCCGCGGCCGCGAGATGGCGATGATCTTCCAGGACCCGCTGTCCGCGATGCACCCGTACTACAAGATCGGCGACCAGATCGTCGAGGCGTAC
This sequence comes from Streptomyces sp. NBC_00820, assembly GCF_036347055.1. Classification (NCBI taxonomy): domain Bacteria; kingdom Bacillati; phylum Actinomycetota; class Actinomycetes; order Kitasatosporales; family Streptomycetaceae; genus Streptomyces; species Streptomyces sp. NBC_00820. The sequence goes on from NZ_CP108882.1 coordinate 5,633,986, forward strand.
CGGGTCCACCACGACGTCAGCAAGAAGGTGGCCCGCACGCGTGCCATCGAGATGCTGGACCGCGTGGGCATCCCGGAGCCGGCCAAGCGCGTCGACGGCTACCCGCACGAGTTCTCCGGCGGTATGCGCCAGCGCGCCATGATCGCCATGGCGCTGGTGAACAACCCCGAGCTGCTCATCGCGGACGAGCCGACCACCGCGCTCGACGTGACCGTCCAGGCGCAGATCCTCGACCTGATCCGGGACCTGCAGAAGGAGTTCGGCTCCGCGGTCATGATGATCACCCATGACCTCGGTGTGGTCGCCGAGATCGCGGACGACGTCCTGGTGATGTACGGCGGCCGGTGCGTGGAGCGTGGCCGCGCCGAAGAGGTCTTCGAGAAGCCGCAGCACCCCTACACCTGGGGTCTGCTCGGCTCGATGCCCCGGATCGACCGTGAGACCTCCGAACGGCTCATCCCGGTCAAGGGCCAGCCGCCGAGCCTCATCAACATCCCCTCGGGCTGCGCCTTCCACCCGCGCTGCCCGTACGCGGACGTCCCCGAGGGCAACGTCAGCCGCACGGTGCGTCCCGAGCTGGAGCTGGTGAGCACCGGGCACTGGTCCGCCTGCCACCTCCCGGCCGAGGACCGTGAGCGGATCTGGACCGAAGAGATTGCGCCGAAGCTGTGAGTGAGACCAAGAAGACGGACACCGTCGCCGAGGCCACGGTCCCGAACCAGGCGTCGTCCGTGGAAGACCAGGACGTGCTGCTCCGGGTCGAGGGCCTGACCAAGCACTTCCCGATCAAGAAGGGCATCCTTCAGCGCCAGGTCGGCGCCGTGAAGGCGGTCGACGGCATCGACTTCGAGGTGCGCAAGGGCGAGACCCTGGGCGTGGTCGGCGAGTCGGGCTGCGGCAAGTCGACCATGGGGCGGGTCATCACCCGTCTCCAGGACCCGACCGGCGGAAAGATCACCTTCGAGGGCCAGGACATCACGCGCCTGAGCGCCGGGAAGATGCGGCCGCTGCGCCGCGACATCCAGATGATCTTCCAGGACCCGTACGGCTCCCTGAACCCCCGTCACACCATCGGCTCGATCGTCTCGGCGCCCTTCCGGCTCCAGGGCGTGGAGCCCGAGGGTGGCGTGAAGAAGGAGGTCCAGCGGCTGCTGGAGCTGGTGGGCCTCAGCCCCGAGCACTACAACCGCTACCCGCACGAGTTCTCCGGCGGTCAGCGCCAGCGCATCGGCATCGCCCGCGCGCTCGCCCTGAAGCCGAAGCTGGTCGTCGCCGACGAGCCGGTCTCCGCGCTGGACGTGTCGATCCAGGCCCAGGTCGTCAACCTCATGGACGACCTCCAGCAGGAGCTGGGCCTGACGTACGTGATCATCGCGCACGACCTGTCGGTCGTCCGGCACGTTTCGGACCGCATCGCGGTGATGTACCTCGGCAAGATCGTCGAGCTCGCCGACCGCACCTCGCTGTACGAGTCGCCGATGCACCCGTACACCAAGGCCCTGATGTCGGCCGTGCCGGTTCCCGACCCGAAGCGCCGGGACGCGAAGAGCGAGCGCATCCTGCTGCGCGGTGACGTCCCGTCGCCGATCGCGCCGCCCTCCGGGTGCCGGTTCCACACCCGGTGCTGGAAGGCGACGCAGATCTGCAAGACGACCGAGCCGCAGTTCCTGGAGCTGAGGCCCGGCCAGCGGGTCGCCTGCCACCACCCGGAGAACTTCGCCGACCAGGCCCCGCAGGACACCGTCCTGCTCACGGCGGCGAAGGAGGCCTCCGAGCTGGTCCCGGACGCGGTCCTGGAGGAGTCGGCGGAGACGTCGGCAGCGGTGGCGGCGGAGGTCGCGGCCGAGTCCGCGACGGAGGAGGCCGCCACGGAGGAGGCACCGGCCGAGCGGGAGTCGGAGGAGGCGTCCGAGGCTGAGGCTTCCGTCGAGGAGCCCGAGGCTGCGGAGGTAACCGAGGCTGAGGCTTCCGCTGAGGAGCCCGAGGCTGCGGAGTCGGAGGAGGCGTCCGAGGCTGAGGCTTCCGTCGAGGAGCCCGAGGCTGCGGAGGTAACCGAGGCTGAGGCTTCCGCTGAGGAGCCCGAGGCTGCGGAGTCGGAGGAGGCGTCCGAGGCTGAGGCTTCCGTCGAGGAGCCCGAGGCTGCGGAGGTAACCGAGGCTGAGGCTTCCGCTGAGGAGCCCGAGGCTGCGGAGTCGGAGGAGGCGTCCGAGACCGAGGCTTCCGTCGAGGAGTCTGAGGCTGCGGAGTCGGAGGAGGCGTCCGAGGCTGAGGAGGCCGCCGAGACCGAGGAGGCGTCCGCCGAGGAGCCTGAGGCCGCCGAGGCCGCCGGTTCCGAAGAGACCCCCGCCCCCGGAGACTCCGCCGGCTCCGCCGACGCCTCCGGTGCCGAAGAGTCCGGTGAGGCTCCTGCGGCGGATGTGACGAAGTCCCAGGAGTCGAAGGGCAAGTAGCCCACGACAAAAGGGAAAAGGCATGTACATGCCTGAGCGGGAGAGTGCAGAGTCGTCCGTGTCCGTCTACTGACCGGAACACGCTCGAGGGGACGACTCATGGCACTCTCCCGTTCGGCACGTTCGGCACGTTCGGAAAGTCCGGCACGCTCAGCGCTTTCGACCCGCCCGTTACGCAGACGTTCGGTACGCGTGGGGGCCGTCGCCACCGCCGCGGCGGCCTCCTTCCTGGTCGTCGCCGCCTCACCCGCACCCGTCGCGGGCGCACCCGGCATCGGCGACCCCTACTTCCCGCGGCTCGGCAACGGCGGCTTCGACGCCCGCCACTACGACCTGGACATCGCCTACGCCCCCGGCACCGGCCGCCTGGACGGCCGTACGACGCTCACCGCCCGCGCCACCAGGAACCTCTCCTCCTTCGACCTGGACCTGCAGAAGCTGGAGATCACACGGGTCGAGGTCGACGGCAGGAAGGCGAAGTTCACGCGGGACGGCGACGAGATCACCGTCACTCCGCGCGGCACGCTCCGCAAGGGCCACGACTTCACGGTCTCCGTCACCTACGGCGGCGTACCCGAAGCCCTCAGCGGCCCCATCGTCTTCGGGTCCGACTACGGCTGGATGAAGACCACCGACGGCGTGTTCGTCGCCTGTGAGCCCAACGCCGCCTCCACCTGGTTCCCGTCCAGCGACCACCCCGCCGACAAGGCCACCTACGACATCCGGATCAAGGCGCCCAAGGGCCTGACCGGTGTCTCCAACGGCCGGCTCGTGTCGGCGTACGACAAGGGCGGCTCGTCGTACGCCCACTGGCGCGAGAACCGGCCCATGGCCACCTACCTGGCCACCGCCACCATCGGGAAGTTCGACGTGCGCACCGGCCGCACCCCCGGCGGCATCCCGGTCTACGTCGCCATCGACCCGGTGCTCAAGGACAGCAACGCCGTCGACGTGTACGCCGTCACCGCCGCCGCCACCGACTACTGGTCCCAGGTCTTCGGGCCGTACCCGTTCGAGGAGACGGGCGCGATCGTCGACGACATGCCCGAGGCCGGGTTCTCGCTGGAGGTGCAGAGCAAGCCCGCCTACTCGGCCGTGCGCAGCGAGTCGACCATCGTGCACGAACTGGCCCACCAGTGGTTCGGCGACTCGGTGAGCGTGGCTCAGTGGAAGGACATCTGGCTCAACGAGGGCTTCGCCACCTACGCCCAGTGGCTGTGGGCGGAGCACCAGGGCACCCGCTCGGCCCACGACTCCTTCCGGGCCGCGTACGACACCCGCCCCGCCGACTCCGACTTCTGGAAGATCAAGGTCGCCGACCCGCAGCGCGACACGATGTTCGCCTCCGCCGTCTACCAGCGGGGCGCGATGACCCTCCAGGCGCTCCGGGAGCGGATCGGCGACACCGCGTTCTTCGAGCTGCTGCCGGCCTGGACCCGTCAGCACCGGTACGGCAACGCCGACACCGGCGACTTCATCCGGCTCGCTGAGAAGATCAGCGGGCGACAGCTCGACGACCTGTTCGACACCTGGCTGTTCACGACAGGGAAGCCGACCGTCTAGGCCTGGCTTTGTAAGGTCCACGCACCCTGACAGGTGAGAATGTCAGGGTGCAGCTCCAGCAACTCTTCAGTCCCTCCGTCCAGCACACGCTCGATGTCATCGGCATCTTCGTGTTCGCGATCTCCGGCGCGCTGCTGGCCGTCCGGAAGAACTTCGACCTGTTCGGCATCGCCGTGCTCGCCGAGGTCACCGCGCTGGGCGGAGGACTGTTCCGGGACCTGATCATCGGGGCCGTACCCCCGGCTGCCTTCACCGACCTCGGGTACTTCGTCACCCCGCTGCTCACCGCGGTCGTGGTCTTCTTCCTGCACCCGCACGTGGAACGGATCCAGTCGGCGGTCCTCGTCTTCGACGCGGCCGGCCTCGGCCTGTTCTGCGTCACGGGCACGACCAAGGCGTACAGCTACGGCCTCGGTCTGACCGCGTCGGCGACCCTGGGCCTGGCCACCGCCGTCGGCGGCGGTGTGCTGCGGGACGTGCTGGCCAACGAGGTCCCCTCGCTGCTGCGCTGGGACCGCGACCTGTACGCGGTCCCGGCGATCGTCGGCGCCACCATGGTGGTGCTGTGCATCCGCTACGACGCGCTGACCCCGTTCACCAGCGGGGCCGCGGCCCTCACGGCTTTCGTGCTGCGCCTGCTGGCGATGAAGTTCCACTGGCGAGCGCCGCGTGCGTGGAACCGGCGTTCGACAGTGACCGAGTAGCGGACCCGACGGCGCCGGCGGTCCCGGCGGACGAGGCAGCCCCCTTGGAGCCCGTCCCGGCGCCCCCCGCGGACGCCGTGGACCCGGCGAGGGAGTGGTCCTCGCCCTGGGCGTGGTTCTGGCCCATCTGCAGGGTCAGCCAGCGGAACACCGCGGGGACCTGCGGCCGCCACAGCGCCAGGGTGTGGCCGCCCGCGCTGCGCGGCAGGAACACCACGTGCACGGTCGTCGGCGCCTTGGCGATCGACTCCAGCGCCACGCCGGCCTGGTAGCCGTCGCCGGACTCGCCGGAGACGTACAGCGCGATCCGGGGCGGCACGGCCCGCTTCCGCAGGAGCAGGTAGGGATTGTTCGCGGCGCGCAGCGCGGGGGTCTGCGCCGCCAGGGAGTTGCGCTCGCCGATGGGGTCGTTGTAGCCGGACATGCTCACCGCGGCCCGGAACCGGTCCGGGTGGGCGACGGCCAGCTTGACCGCGCAGTGCGCGCCCGCCGAGTACCCGGCGGCGGCCCAGCCCTGCGGCGCCGGCTGGGCGCGGAAGTTGTCCGTGACCATCTTCGGTACGTCGACGCTCAGCCAGCTGTCGGCGTTGACCTGGCCCGGGACGTTGGCGCAGCCGGTGTCGACGCCGGCCAGCAGGTTGGTGCGCGGGGCGACCAGGATGAAGGGCGCCACCTGGCCGCTCCTCATCAGGGGCAGCAGTTGTTCGTGCGTCCGGAGCGCTCCGAACCAGGCCTTCGCCGAGCCCGGGTAGCCGGGGAGCAGTTCCACCACCGGGAACCTCTTGTGCCGGTAGGCCGGATCACCGTACTGCGGCGGCAGCCAGACGTAGACCTCGGCGTTCACCCCCGAGACCCGGCCCCTGAGCTGGGTGACGCGCACTCCGCCGGCCGCGCGCATCCCGGGCCCGTCGGCCGGCCCGAAGTCCTGCCGGACCCTGGGCAGCCGCTTCAGCGCGATACCGCCCGTGCCGTCCTGGCCCAGGTCGCTCGCCTGCTGGACGTGGTTGCCGGTGCCGAGCAGGTCGGCCCAGTTGTCGTACAGGTTGTTCTGGTTGTTGACCAGCACGAAGACCAGCGTGACGGCCGTGCCCTGGGCGAACAGCAGCATCAGTACGCGGGCCGCTGCGCGCAGGGGCCTGGGTCCCCGCGGCCGCGACCAGAGCGCGAGCGGCAGTATCAGGGCGACGACGGACAGCACGATCGCCGTGTAGAGGAACGGAGTCCCGGTGAGGCTCATGTCCCCATAGAGGGCGATCAGGGGTCCGAGGTTGTGGACGTGTCCGGACACTTACCTAGAAATTGCCGGATTCTCACCCTGACGTGCGGCGAGCAGTCGAGAGATTTGAAAAGCTACCGCTTAGTAACACATTGTTGTACCGTTCAGCCATGCCAGAAGCAGCTTCCGTCTCCGCCGCGCGGGCCCTGATCGGCGACAGCGAGTTCGACCGCGACACCGCGGTCGTCCGGCGCGAGCCCGGCGTCTACGACATCGACCTCTCGGCCGGCTGGACCATCATCAGCGCCGTCAACGGCGGCTATCTGCTGGCCGTTCTCGGCAGGGCCCTCGCGGACGCCCTCCCGCACCCGGACCCCTTCACCATCTCCGCGCACTACCTGACCGCGTCCCGTCCCGGCCCCGCGGTCGTCCGCACGCAGACCGTCCGCGCCGGACGCACCCTCTCCACCGGCCAGGCCTCCCTCTTTCAGTACGACGACGAGGGCAACGAGGTCGAACGCATCCGCGTCCTCGCCTCCTACGGCGACCTCGCCGCACTCCCCGACGACGTCCGCACGACGGCCACCCCGCCGCGGATGCCGCCGTTGGAGCAGTGCTTCGGCCCCGAGGACGGGCCCGCGCCGATGGAGGGCAGTTCGGCCATCACCGACCGGCTGATGCTCAAGCTGGACCCCGCGACCCTCGGCTGGGCGCTCGGCGCGCCTTCGGGCAAGGGCGAGATGCGCGCCTGGTTCGGACTTGCCGACGGCCGCGACGCCGACCCGCTGTCGCTGCTGCTCGCGGTGGACGCCCTGCCTCCCACCGCCTTCGAGATCGGCCTCAAGGGCTGGGTCCCGACGGTCGAACTCACCGTCCACGTCCGGCACCGCCCGGCCCCCGGCCCGCTGCGGGTGTCGATCACCACCCGCAACCTGGCCGGCGGCTTCCTCGAGGAGGACGCCGAGGTCTGGGACAGCCAGGACCGCCTGGTCGCCCAGTCCCGGCAGCTCGCCCGGGCCAGGCTCGGCTGAGATGTGACCGACGGGTGAGGGCGCGGGTGCGTCAAGGCACTTGAGGCGGACCTCCGCGTCCGCGCCCGCGCGCCCTCCCTATGCCCGCGCGCCCTCCCCATGCCCGCGTGCCCTCCCGTATCCATACGCCCTCCCCGTGCCCGTGGCGGCGCCGTGCCGCCGGCCGCGTCCGGCGTGGTGGGGGAGCGGGTCAGTCCAGCCAGTGGTGGCGGCCGACGCTGATGAGCCGCAGCTGGCGGGCGGCGAGCCGGACGACGCGCTCGCGCTCCTCCCGGGGTGCCTCCAGCGCCTCCAGGAAGAGGGAGGCCGTGCTGAGCATCTGGTCGACGTAGAGGTGCGCGAGCATCAGCAGGTCGTCGTCGTTCCAGCCCTCCGCCTGCGGGTCGTTGGCCAGCTCGGCCTTCACCTCCTCGGCGAACCGGGCCAGTTGGGCCTGAATGGCCTCACGCACCGGCTGGACCCCGCCGTGCCGCTCCCGGGCGATGAAGCGGACGTGCGCGGGATAGGTGTCCACGTGATGGGCGATCAGTTCGATGGCACGGCGGATGCGTTCGTCGTTGTCGTCCGTCGTCGCCACCGTCGTCCGCACCATCGGATGCAGGCTGCCCAGCGCCTCGTCGACGAGGGCCACGCCGAGGTCGGCGGTGGAGCGGAAGTGCCGGTAGAAAGCGGTCGGCGCCACACCGACGGCCCGGGTGACCTCACGCAGCCCCAGACTGCTCAGGCTCTGCTCCTCCAGCAGCGCGAGCGCCGCGTCCAGGAACGCCTGCCGCGTCTTCTGCTTCTGGGCCTGCCGGATGCCGAGCGTGTGACTCATGTCATCCAGTTAACAACTGTTCTCTGGAATTGAAAAGCCGCGGCGCGCGCTAGACTCCCAGTCAGTGAACAAGTGTTACTACAACTGTTCACCAGAACTTCAGGGCGGCGCCTCCGCGGGAGGTGCCGCACGAGGCATCCCGGAGGGGGGACCCGATCTCATGCTGTTCCTCGTCGCCGCACTCATGCTGCTCGGTGTCGTGCTCGGCACCGTGGCTCATGTTCCGCTCACCGTCTCCGCCGCGCTGGCCGCCGTCATCGCCGCCTGGCTCGGCGTCTTCGCGATCCGCGAGCGGCACGCCGCCCGCCGTCGCCGCACCTCGGCCGACTGACCGTCCGTAACGACATCCAGGAGCTGAGCACCATGCATCTCACCGCACCTGCCGCGGACCGAACCGGTACCGGCGCCGGGCCGCGCACGCGGGACGCCGACGGTATGGCCGTGGCGTCCTTCATCCTCGGTCTGCTCGGTCTGCTCGTCCTCAACCTCTTCCTCGGCCCCGTCGCCGTCGTCCTGGCCGCGGTCGCCCTCTGGCGCGGCACCTCCCGTCGCGGCCGCGCGTGGCTCGGAATGGCCCTGGGCGTGGCCGACCTGGTCGTCCTGGTCGTCAGCATGCAGATGTCCGACACGGTGTCGTGGAGCCTGTGACGAAACGGCCGTGACGAAACGGCCGTGACGAGCGGCTGTCACGAGCGGATGTCACGAAGGGGCGTGACGAAGGGCCGTAATGAAGGGGCGTGGCGAACGGCCGAGGGGTTCGGCCGGGCGCGGGCGGCCGTTGCCGCGGGGCGATGGGGCCGTCCCGCCCGGCCGAAGCCGACCGTGTGGACGCCGCCCCGTAGAATCGGCCGCACCATGGCTTACCTCGACCACGCCGCCACGACCCCGATGCTCCCCGAGGCGGCGGAGGAACTGACCGCCCAGCTGAGCATCACCGGCAACGCGTCCTCCCTGCACGCCTCCGGCCGCCGGGCACGCCGTACGGTCGAGGAGTCCCGCGAGGCCCTCGCGGACGCGCTGGGCGCCCGCCCCAGCGAGGTCGTCTTCACCTCGGGCGGCACCGAGGCCGACAACCTCGCGGTGAAGGGCCTGTTCTGGTCCCGCCGCGCCGCGGACCCGGCCCGCATCCGGGTCCTGTCCAGCCCGGTCGAGCACCACGCCGTCCTCGACGCCGTGCACTGGCTGGGTGAACACGAGGGCGCCACGGTCGAGTACCTCCCCGTCGACGCCCACGGCCGCGTCCACCCGGAAGCCCTGCGCGAGGCCATCGCCCGCAACCCCGACGACGTCGCCCTGGCCACCGTGATGTGGGCCAACAACGAGATCGGCACGCTCATGCCGGTCCGTGAACTCGCCGACGTCGCCGCCGAGTTCGGCGTCCCGCTGCACGCCGACGCGGTACAGGCCTTCGGCCAGGTCCCGGTCGGCTTCGCCGCCTCCGGGCTCGCCGCCATGACCGTCTCGGGCCACAAGGTCGGCGGCCCCTACGGCATCGGCGCCCTACTCCTGGGTCGCGAGTACGCCCCCGTACCGGTCCTGCACGGCGGCGGCCAGGAGCGCCACGTCCGCTCCGGCACCCTCGACGTCCCCGCCATCGCCTCCTTCGCGGTGGCCGGCCGGCACGCCGCCGAGGGGCAGGAGCGGTTCGCCCGCGAGATCGGCGCCCTGCGGGACCGGTTGACCGACGCGGTGCTCACGGCCGTACCGGACGCCATCCTCGGCGGCGACCCGGCGCCCGGGGGCCGGCTCCCGGCCAACGCCCACTTCACCTTCCCCGGCTGCGAGGGCGACTCCCTGCTCCTGCTGCTGGACGCCCAGGGCATCGAGTGCTCCACCGGCTCCGCCTGTACGGCGGGCGTGGCCCAGCCCAGCCATGTCCTGCTCGCCACGGGCGTCGACCCCGACCTGGCCCGCGGCACCCTGCGCTTCTCGTTCGGCCACACCTCCACGGAGGCGGACGTCGAAGCGGTCGCCAAGGCGATCGGCCCCGCGGTGGAACGGGCCCGCGCGGCGGGACTCAGCTGAGGGAGGGCGCGCCGGATGCCCGCGTGCGGGCGGACCGTGCGGGCATGGAAACCCGCGTGCGGGCATGGAAACGACCTACGAAACGGGTTCCCTTCGCCGGTATGGTCCGGATCAGGTGACTAGGGGTCGCCTTCAGGCCTTGCTACTGCCTTCCGGCCTCTCAGTCCGACCGTCGACGTCGGCACCAGCGGAAGCTGTGTGCTTCTCACTTCTCGCTGAAGTCGGCTACTCCGCTCGGACTCCCTCACTCGCCTCGTAGGCCTGATACCAGGATAGAACTCCGCAAGGCGGACAAAAAGGGGTTGGGCCTTGATTTTTTGGCCGGTCACGACCGGCCGGTGCGCGCCTGTCGCACCAGCCCCATGTACCGCTCCCAGTCCCAGTGCGGACCCGGATCGGTGTGGTCCGTCCCCGGCACCTGCACGTGCCCGATCACATGCGTACGGTCGGCCGTCATGCCGTAGCGCCCGCATATCGCGGCGGTCAGCCGGGCCGACGCGGAGTACATCGCGTCCGTGAAGGAGGAGGGGTCCTCCACGAAACCCTCGTGCTCTATGCCGACACTGCGCTCGTTGTACTCGCGGTTGCCCGCGTGGAAGGCCACGTCCAGCTCCCGGACCAGCTGCGTGATCCGGCCGTCCCGGCGCACGATGTAGTGCGCCGCCGCCTCGTGCGCCGGGTCCTGGAAGACCTTCACCGCCGACGCGTAACCGCCCTGCGTGACATGGATGACCACCCGGTCCACCGGGTAGTCGTCCGGCCGGTCCGCCGACCGGTAGTTCGCGGGCGACGCGGCAACCCAGCGCGCGCCCCGGAAGTCCACCGCCCCCGCCACCCGGGAGCGCCGCACCCCCGGCAGCCGCCACCACAGATGCGACAGCTCCTCCCGCGCCAGCACCGCCGTGCCCACGGCGGCCGCGGCCCCGCCGACGAGCAGCGCCCGCCGCCCGAGCCGCCGGTCCCCGTCGCCGGTGCTCCCGCCGTTCGTCCCCGCCTCGCCCATGCCCCCACCCCGCCCCTGCCCCGCACCGTCCGCCCGTGTGCTTCCCGTGCGCGTCCCCGTGCGATCTTCAACGGATACGCGGCGGCTCCGGTTCCCGGGGCCCCGTACTCTGGAAGGGTTATGACTGAGACCTCGCAGCGCCCCCTCCGCGTCCTCGCCGCCATGTCCGGCGGCGTGGACTCCGCCGTCGCCGCCGCGCGTGCCGCGGAAGCCGGTCACGACGTGACCGGTGTCCACCTCGCGCTCTCGGCGAACCCGCAATCCTTCCGTACCGGCGCGCGGGGCTGTTGCACCATCGAGGACTCGCGCGACGCCCGCCGCGCCGCCGACGTCATCGGCATCCCGTTCTACGTCTGGGACCTCGCCGACCGCTTCCGCGAGGACGTCGTCGAGGACTTCATCGCCGAGTACGAGGCCGGCCGCACCCCGAACCCGTGCCTGCGCTGCAACGAGAAGATCAAGTTCGCCGCGCTGCTGGACAAGGCGCTGGCGCTCGGCTTCGACGCCGTCTGCACCGGTCACTACGCGAAGGTGATCCTGCGCGAGGACGGCTCCCGCGAACTGCACCGGGCCTCCGACATGGCCAAGGACCAGTCGTACGTCCTCGGCGTCCTGGACGACAGGCAGCTCGCGCACGCCATGTTCCCCCTCGGTGACACGCTCACCACCAAGGAGGAGATCCGCGCGGAGGCGGAAGCCCGGGGCCTGGCCGTCGCCAAGAAGCCCGACTCGCACGACATCTGCTTCATCGCCGACGGTGACACCCAGGGCTTCCTCGCCCGGCGGCTCGGCAAGGCGGAGGGCGACATCGTCGACGAGGACGGCAACCGGCTGGGCACCCACGAGGGCGCGTACGGCTTCACCATCGGCCAGCGCAAGGGCCTGCGCATCGGCACCCCGGCCGCCGACGGCAAGCCGCGCTACGTCCTCGACATCTCCCCAGTGAACAACAGGGTCACCGTCGGCCCCGCCGGCTCCCTCGACGTCACCGCCCTCACCGCGATCAAGCCCCGCTGGTGCGGCACCGCCCCCTCGGGCCCCGGCACCTACACCGCGCAGCTGCGCGCCCACGGCGGCGAGACCGAAGTGGCCGCGGAAGTCGTCGACGGCGAACTCCGCGTCACCTTCGCCGAGCCGGTCCGCGGCGTCGCCCCCGGCCAGGCGATCGTGCTGTACGACGACACGCGCGTGGTCGGCTCCGCGACCATCGCCGCCACCACGCGCGCGCCGGCGACGGCGGTCTGAGAACGGCGGGGCCCGGCGGCGGGTCCCGGTGGCCGTGGTCCGGTGCCTGTGACCCGGCGGCTGTGGCCCGGCGGCCGCTTCCCGGCGGAGCGGGGGCCGGGCGGCCGCGAACCGGCGCCGGACCGTGCCCCGTTCAGCCCGCCGGGGGACCGGTGAAGAAGTCCGCCAGCACCGGTGCCAGGACGGGCGGCTCCACCGCGTGCGTCTGCTTCTCCAGCTCGACGTACGTCCCGTGCGGCACCAGCGCCGCGGCCGACCGGCCGGCCTCCCGGATCCACTCCGGGCTCGCCCCGCCCGTCACGGACAGGACCGGCACGGAGACCGACGTCAGCCGGTCCAGGGGCAGCACGCCGTCCTCCATCACCGCGGCGTCGTACGCCAGGCTCGGCGCGACGACCTCCATGCCGGCCCACAGCGGCGAATGGCGGGCGCGCTCGATCATCTCCTCGGCCAGGGACGTCAGGCGCAGGAACAGCGCCACCGCGTCCCCGCGCCGGCCCTCCGCGAGCGCCGTGTCCAGGTTCTTCCGGTAACCGGCCCACCGCTCGGCGCCACCCACCACGAAGTCCGCGTACGGCACCTCGTACACGGCCGCCCGGCGCACCGGCAGCCCGCTCGCCGCCGCCCGGAGCACCAGCGCACCGCCCGAGGACATCCCGAACAGGGACGCGTCCCCGCCCACCGCGGCGACCAGCGCGGCCAGGTCCTCGACCTCGCGCTCCACCGCGTACGGTGCCGTGTCGCCGCTCCCGCCACGGCCCCTGCGGTCGTAGACGACGACGGTGCAGGCGTCCGCGAGCAGCTGTGCCAGGGGCGCGAGCGTGCCACCGGTGGACAACGCGCCGCTCACCAGGATCACCGCGGGCCCCTGGCCGATCACCTGGTACGCGAGGGACGTGCCGTCACGGGAAGTCGTCATCTTGTCCATGCCGGTGCAGACTGCCGTACGCCACCCGGCTCCCCGGTCACGACACGACGACACCGCGCAAGGTCACGACACTTCCGGCGCGTAGAAGCACAGGTGGTCCTTGATGGCCGCCACGTCCGGCTTCGGGGCCGGGTACGCCCACGCGAGGTCGGGGGCGTCCGGCAGCGACCAGTAGGACGCCGTGCCCTTGAAGGGGCAGACGGTGTGCGTCCCGGAGGGGGTCAGCAGATCGAGACGTACGTCCTCGGCGGGGAGGTAATACCGCGCGGGAGAGCCCGTCTCGCGCAGCACCAGCGGACGGTCGCTCTCCGCGAGCACCAGGTCGCCGTGCACCACGCGCACGTGCTGATCGCCCTGCTCGATGGTGATGGTGTGTCCTTTGGTCATATCGGTTGAGCGCCGCGGAGCCCGCGGTTCTTCCCGCGTACGGTGGAGCGCATGAACATCTGCGTCTTCCTCTCCGCCGCCGACCTCGACGAGCGCTACACGCGCCCCGCGCGCGAGTTCGCGGAACTGATCGGCAAGGGAGGCCACACCCTGGTCTGGGGCGGCTCCGACACCGGCCTGATGAAGGTCGTCGCGGACGGGGTGCAGGAGGCGGGCGGGCGGCTGGTGGGCGTGTCCGTGGAGTTCCTCTCGCTCAAGGCGCGGCCCGGCGCCGACGAGATGGTCGTCGCCGCCGACCTGGCCGAACGCAAGAGGCTGCTGCTGGAGAGGGCCGACGCCGTGGTGATCATGGTGGGTGGCACCGGGACGCTGGACGAGGCCACCGAGATCCTGGAGCTGAAGAAGCACGGCCGCACGGACAAGCCGGTGGTGCTGCTGAACACGGCCGGCTTCTACGACGGCCTGGAGCAGCAGTTCCGTCGCATGGAGACCGAGGGCTTCCTGCCGCGGCCGCTGTCCGAGCTGGTCTTCTTCGCCGCCGAGCCGGCCGCGGCGCTGGCCCACCTGGAGAGCGCGACATCGGCGGCCACCGCCGCGGAGCCCGGCTCCCGGTGATGCGAGCATGGCGGGCATGGCTACTCATGTGATCACCGGCGCCGGCTCCGGCATCGGCGCCGCCGTCGCCCGCCGTCTGCACGAGCGCGGGGACGAACTCGTCCTGCACGCGCGCGACGCGGCCCGCGCGAAGGAGCTGGCGGCCGAGTTTCCCGGGGCCCGTACCCTCGTCGGCGACCTCGCCGACCCGGACAAGCTGTCCTGGGCGTTCTCCCACCAGACCCTGCCGGACCGCGTCGACTCGCTGCTGCACATCGCCGGTGTGGTGGACCTCGGCGACGTCGGCGACCTCACCCCGAAGTCCTGGCGTCACCAGCTAAACGTCAACCTGGTCGCGCCCGCCGAGCTGACCCGGCACTTCCTGCCCCAGCTCCGGGCCTCCCGCGGCCAGGTGATCTTCGTCAACTCCGGGGCCGGCCTCAACGCCCACGCCGGGTGGTCCGCGTACGCCGCCTCCAAGCACGGCCTGAAGGCTCTCGCGGACTCCCTGCGCCAGGAGGAGCACGGCAACGGTGTCCGTGTCACCTCCGTCTACCCCGGTCGCACCGCCAGCCCCATGCAGGTCAAGGTTCACCAGCAGGAGGGCAAGGAGTACGACCCCGGGAAGTGGATCGACCCCGAGTCGGTCGCCACGGCGATCCTCACGGCCCTGGACCTGCCGCGGGACGCGGAGATCAACGACCTGACGGTACGTCCGGGGCGCTGACGCCGGGGTGCGCCGGGGTGCGCCGGGTTGCGCCGAGGGTGCGGCGGCGGTGGGGGTGCGGCGACGGTGGTGGTGGGCGGGTTCCTCGCCCCCGCCGCCCCTACCCGTCCCGTCCCCGGGGGCTGCCCGCCCCCAGCCCCCCCGCATCGGCCCTGCAAGGGCCTCGTCCTCAAACGCCGGACGGGCTGTCCGACGCGAGCGGCGCCGGCTTCGAAAACCGAGCTGGGCAGGGGGCGGAGCCCCCGGGGGTGGGACGGCATACCCTGCGGGGGTGAGTGAGAACAGCGAGTTCAGGTTCGCGGGAGCGACCGGCATCGGCTCCATGCCCGGCACCGACGCGCGGGAGGCCGCCAAGACCGTCACCGGCAGCCTGGAGGACTTCCCGTTCCTCGCGGAGCTGCCCGCGCGCGGGCCCGGCGCCGACATGATCGGCCGCACCGCGGGCATGCTCGTCGAGCTGTACGCGCGCGTGGAGCCCAGCGGCTGGCGCCTCTCGGACCACCCCGGCCGCGACACCCGGCGCGCCCGCTCCTGGCTGGGCGAGGACCTCGACGCCCTGGAGGAGTTCACCCAGGGCTACGAGGGCGACCTCAAGGTGCAGGCGGTGGGCCCCTGGACGCTTGCCGCCGCCCTGGAGCTCAGGAACGGCGAGGCCGTGCTCTCCGACCCCGGCGCCTGCCGCGACCTCGCCGCCTCGCTGGAGGAGGGCCTGCGCCTCCACCTCGCCGAGGTACGGCGCCGGATCCCGGGCGCCCGGGTCGTCCTCCAGCTCGACGAGCCCTCCCTCACCGCCGTACTGCGCGGACAGGTGCGCACCGCCAGCGGCTACCGCACCCACCGGGCGGTGGACCGGCAGGTCGTCGAGGCCACCCTGCGCCAGGTGTTCGGGGCGACGGCCGGCGGCCCGGTCGTGGTCCACTCCTGCGCCCCCGACGTGCCCTTCGCCCTGCTGCGCAGGGCGGGCGCGGCGGCCCTCTCCTTCGACTTGGCGCTTCTCACCGAGCGTGACGACGACAGCGTCGGCGAGGCCGTCGAGGGCGGCACCGGACTGTTCGCCGGTGTCGCGGCGGGCACGGACGGCCCGTTGTCAGACCCTGCCGGTAGCGTCATGGGTGTCAGGACGTTGTGGCGCAGGCTGGGGCTGCGTCCGGGGCTGCTCGCGGAAGCGGTCACGGTCACCCCGTCGTGCGGTCTCGCGGGCGCTTCTCCCGCCTATGCGCGCCAGGTGCTCGCCCACTGCGTCCGGGCGGCGAGATCCCTCGCGGACAACCCTGAGTAACGGGAGGACCACACGGTGGCCGGCGACAAGCAGCAGGCGGAGACGACGGTGCCCGCCGAGGCACGGGAGCAGCACGCGCAGCTCGCGGAACAGGTCGAGGAGCACCGCTTCCGGTACTACGTGAAGGACGCCCCGGTCGTCAGCGACGCGGAGTTCGACCGGCTCCTCAGAGCGCTGGAGGCGCTGGAGGAGGAACACCCGGAGCTGCGCACCCCCGACTCGCCGACCCAGAAGGTCGCGGGGGCGTACGCCACGGAGTTCACCGCCGTCGAGCACCGCGAGCGCATGCTGTCGCTCGACAACGCCTTCGACGACGAGGAACTGGCCGCCTGGGCCGACCGCGTCGCCAGGGACCTCGGTGAGCAGGAGTACCACTTCCTGTGCGAGCTGAAGGTCGACGGCCTGGCGGTCAACCTCACCTACGAACACGGCCGCCTCACCCGCGCGGCGACCCGCGGCGACGGCCGTACCGGCGAGGACATCACGCCCAACGTCCGTACGATCGCCGACATCCCGGACCGCCTCCGCGGCGACGACGTCCCGGACCTCGTGGAGATCCGCGGCGAGGTCTACTTCCCGATGGAGAAGTTCCTCGAACTCAACGAGCGGCTGGTCGCGGCCGGCGACAAGCCCTTCGCCAACCCCCGCAACGCCGCCGCAGGTTCGCTGCGCCAGAAGGACCCGCGCGTCACCGCCGGCCGCCCGCTGCACATGGTCGTCCACGGCATCGGCGCCCTGGAGGGCTACACCGGCACGGGCATGACCCGGCTCTCCGAGGCGTACGACCTGCTGAAGACCTGGGGCCTGCCCACGTCCACGCACAACCGCGTGGTCGACGACCTCGACGGCGTAAGGGAGTTCATCGCGTACTACGGCGAGAACCGCCACTCCGTGGAGCACGAGATCGACGGCGTCGTCGTCAAGCTCGACGAGATCCGCCTCCAGGGCCGCCTGGGCTCCACCGCGCGCGCCCCGCGCTGGGCGATCGCCTACAAGTACGCGCCGGAGGAGGTCAACACCAAGCTCGTCGACATCAAGGTGGGTGTCGGCCGCACCGGCCGCGTCACGCCGTACGCCCAGGTCGAGCCCGTCACCGTCGCGGGCAGCGAGGTCGAGTTCGCCACCCTGCACAACCAGGACGTCGTCAAGGCCAAGGGCGTCCTCATCGGCGACACCGTGGTGATCCGCAAGGCCGGTGACGTCATCCCGGAGATCCTCGGCCCGGTGGTGGACCTGCGCGACGGCACCGAGCGGGAGTTCGTGATGCCGGCCGAGTGCCCCGAGTGCGGGACACCGCTGCGGCCCATGAAGGAGGGCGACATCGACCTCCGCTGCCCCAACGCCCGCACCTGCCCGGCCCAGTTGCGCGAGCGCGTCTCCTACCTCGCCGGCCGTGAGTGCCTGGACATCGAGAACTTCGGCGCAGTGGCCGCCGCCGCTCTCACCCGGCCGCTGGAGCCGGCCGAACCGCCGCTGGCGGACGAGGGCGGCCTCTTCGACCTGACCGTGGAGAAGCTGCTGCCCATCAAGGCCTACGTCCTCGACCCGGACAGCGGCCTGCCCAAGCGCGACCCCAGGACGGGCGAGGAGAAGGTCGTCACGGTCTTCGCCAACCAGAAGGGAGAGCCGAAGAAGAACACCCTCGCGCTGCTGGAGAACATCGAGGCCGCCAAGCAGCGCCCGCTCGCCCGGTTCCTCAACGGCCTGTCCATCCGGCACGTCGGACCGGTGGCCGCGCAGGCGCTCGCCCGCGAGTTCCGCTCGATCGACCGCATCGAGGCGGCCACCGAGGAGGAGTTGGCGAACATCGACGGCGTGGGCGCCATCATCGCCACCGCGCTCAAGGAGTGGTTCGCCGAGGACTGGCACCGCGAGATCGTCCGCAGGTGGAAGGCGGCCGGCGTCCCGCTGGAGGACGAGGCGTCCGGCGAGGACGAGGGCCCCCGCCCGCTGGAAGGACTCACCGTCGTCGTCACCGGCACCCTGGAGAACTTCACCCGGGACGGCGCCAAGGACGCGCTGCAGAGCCGGGGGGCGAAGGTGACCGGATCGGTGTCGAAGAAGACCTCGTTCGTCGTCGTGGGCGACAACCCCGGGTCGAAGTACGACAAGGCGATGCAGCTGAAGGTTCCGGTTCTGAACGAGGACGGTTTCGCCGTCCTGTTGGAGCAGGGCCCCGACGCGGCGGCCGAAGTCGCGCTTCCGACCGGGGAGTAGCGGTTGAAGGCCACTCGATCGGTGCATATCAGATGCATACGGGTGGCCCGGGCGTATTCGGGCAACCGTCGACGACCGCTGCCCGAGGAAGCCTTCCGCGGCCTACTGTTGAGGTGTGCGCCGCCGTGCCCAGCTACGGCTGGGGCATCCCCGTGCCCACCGGACGGCACGGGGAGGGGCATTCCAGCGCGGAGCCGCTGATGGTTGCCGGGCATCGGGCCGCGTGGCGTGGGCACCGCCGGCTGTGAGAGGGACGGGAATGGAACCGACCGAGAGCGCCGCCCCGGACTCACGGCTGCGCCTGCGCCGCCGCGCGGCCGCGTGGCGGGCGAGCCGACGGAGCGGGCGCGGCGCCGAGCGCGCCGGCGCGCCGGGCACCGCACCGCACCCCCCGTCGCCCCTCGACCCCGGCCTGCCCGGCGCGGGACCCGAACGGCGCCTGCCCTGGCCCGTGCTGCCCACGGTCGTCGTGGCCACCGCGACGGTCGCCCTCGGCGCCGGCTTCTGCCAGGCCGTCGCCGCACACCACGCGTTCTTCCCGCCCGGCAGGGTCGGTTGGTCGCTGGCCCTGCTCACCGGCTTCATCGTCGGCCACCTCGTGATGCTCGGCCGCGCCCGCTGGTGGGGCGGCACCGGCTCCGGCGCCGCCCTCACCATCGCCGTCCTGCTGCTGTACGGCTGGGCGCCCGCCGGCATGGTCAGCCTGACCGTCGTCGTCCTGGTCGGCATAGCCAGACGCCAGCGCCGGCACCAGGGCGTGCTGCACGGCGCGGTGGACATCCTCGGCGTCGGCGCCGGAACCCTGGTGCTCGCCGCGTTCGGCCGGGTCCCGAGCGTCGAGTCGCCCTGGCGGCCCGACAGCTGGAGCGTCGGCACCGCGCCCGAGGTGGTGCTCGCCGCCGTCGCCTACCTCGCCGTCAGCCGCGGACTGCTGTGGTACCTGCACGCGCCGCGCAGCGGCGGACTGCCCACGGTCGCCCGCAGCGCCCTGCTCAGACAGGGCCTGGTCGCCGCCGCCCTGACCGGCATCGCGCCGCTGGTGTGCGTGGTCGCCGACACGCATCCGCTCCTGCTCCCGCTGTTCGCCATCCCGCTGGTCGCCCTCGACTCCGCCCTGTGGATGGCCCGGGCCCGCGCCGAGGAGCAGTTGCGCGACCCGCTGACCGGACTGCCCAACCGGCAGTGGCTGCTGGAGCGGATCTGGACCGCCCTCGACGACGCGGAGCGTATCGGCGCGCGCTCCGCCCTCATGCTGATCGACCTCGACCGTTTCCGGTCGGTGAACGACACCCTCGGTCATCTCGCGGGTGACCGGCTGTTGTTGCAGATCGCGGACCGGCTCCGGCTCGCCCTGCCGCGCGGTGCGGAGGCCGCGCGGCTCGGCGGGGACGAGTTCGCCGTGCTGCTGCCGGTCGCCGACTCCACGACGTCCGCGACCCGGATCGCCCGCGGCCTCGTCACGGCGCTCAGTTCCCCGCTCGACCTCGACGGACTCACCCTCGTCCTGGAGGCCAGCGCGGGCGTCGCCGTCTTCCCCGACCACGCCCTGGACGCCGAGGGGATGCTGCGGCGGGCGGACGTGGCGATGTACCAGGCGAAGCGGGACCGTACGGGGGTGGAGGTCTACGAGTCCAAGCGGGACTCCAACACCCCCGACCGGCTGGGCCTGCTGGGCGATCTGCGCCGCGCGCTGGACGCGCACGAGGTGCAGCTGCACTACCAGCCGAAGGTCCGCTTCGACGGACAGGTGGCCGGCCTCGAGGCGCTGGTGCGCTGGGTGCATCCCGAGCGCGGGAAGGTTCCGCCGGACGAGTTCATAGCGATAGCCGAGTCCTCGGGGCTGATGCCCCTTCTGACGGAGTACGTGCTGGAGACCGCGCTCGCGCAGGTCGCCCGCTGGCGGGTGCAGGGGCTGCGGGTGCCGGTGGCCGTCAACGTCTCCCCGCGCGACGTCCACACGCCCGGTTTCGCGGGCTCGGTCGCGGCCCGGCTGGCCCGGCACGGGGTGCCGGCGGGGGCGCTCCAGCTGGAGATCACCGAGCACGTCCTGCTGGAGGATCCGCAGCGGGCCGCCGACACGCTCAACGCACTCGCCGGGCACGGCGTCAAGATGTCACTCGACGACTTCGGCACCGGGTACTCCTCGCTGGTCCATCTGCGACGGCTGCCCGTCAGCGAGCTGAAGATCGACCGGTCCTTCGTGGCCCAGCTGGCCGTGGACACCGAGGACGCGGAGATCGTGCGCTGCACGGTGGACCTCGCGCACTCGCTGGGGCTGGTGGTCGTCGCCGAGGGCGTCGAGGACGACGAGACCTGGGAACGGCTGCGCGACCTGGGCTGCGACGCGGTCCAGGGCTGGCTGGTCGCCGCCGCGATGCCGCCGGAGGAGACCACGGCGTGGCTGCGCGCGCGGGGCTCCCGCGGCTGGCAACGGCCACGCGCGGCTCTGCCGGCCGCCGAATGACCCGTCCCACCTCGCCGCCCGCCCGCTCGGCGCGGCCGCGTGGAGGCCGCCTCCCGTGAGCCCCGGCTGCCTCGGCCGCCCTGGCCGGCCTGGCCGGCCGCGACGGCCGGGCGACCGCCTTCCGCTCGCGCGGCTCGGCGTCGGCGGGCAGAGGGCAGAGGCGAGAGGCCCGGCGTGGGGGTGGTCGCCTTCCCGTGCGGGAGGGGTGCGGCGGGACCGTCGTCGGTTCGGGAGCGCGCGGATGATCCCCGCGCGGTCGGCCGTTCTGGCCGACGGCGACGGCCGGCCGGCCGCCTTCCGCTCGCGCGGCCCGGCCGCGCGGCGCGCTTTCCCGCGGCGGCGCTCGGCGTCGGCGGGCAGAGGGCAGGGGTAAGAGGCCCGCCGACGCTGACGGCGAGGGCCGCGCACCGGGGCCGTACCCGGGCCGGGCGGGGGTCGCGCCCCGGGGCCGTACCCCGCTCGGGGCAGGCCTCGGGCAAACGTTTCACGGTCATCGGGCCTCGCTCGGGGCCGCCCCCGGGCAAACCGTTTCACGGTCACCGGGCCCCGCCCCATAGGATTGGGGCTAGTCGTCCCCTTCCCGTCTGTCGCG
The DNA here is from genome assembly GCF_036347055.1 of Streptomyces sp. NBC_00820. Taxonomy (NCBI): domain Bacteria; kingdom Bacillati; phylum Actinomycetota; class Actinomycetes; order Kitasatosporales; family Streptomycetaceae; genus Streptomyces; species Streptomyces sp. NBC_00820. The sequence continues at coordinate 5,655,228 of NZ_CP108882.1, forward strand.
CGACGCCCGGCACGCACGCTCGCCGCGTTGCCGAATCGTCCACGTGGCTCCGCCACGAGGGCGCTCCGGCGCCTTGCGATCGCACGCACCAGATGCCGCGCGACCCGCCCTTCGGGCGGACGACGGGAAGGGGACGACTAGCCCCAGCCCCAAACCACACACACTCACCCCAGAGGATCGCTGCATGCCTGGCATCACGCGCGAGGAGGTCGCCCACCTCGCCCGGCTGGCGCGTCTGGAGCTCAAGCCCGAAGAACTCGACCACTTCGCCGGCCAGCTCGACGACATCATTGGCGCGGTCGCCCGCGTCAGCGAGGTCGCTGACCAAGACGTACCGCCGACCTCGCACCCGCTCCCGCTGACGAACGTCATGCGGGCGGACGAGGTCCGTCCCTCGCTCACCCCCGCGCAGGCGCTCTCCGGCGCCCCCGCCCAGGAGCAGCAGCGTTTCAAGGTGCCGCAGATCCTGGGGGAGGACTAAAAAGTCATGACGGACATCATCAAGCTCACCGCAGCCGAGATCGCCGAGAAGATCGCCTCCGGCGAGCTGACGGCCGTCGAGGTCACCGAGGCCCACCTCGCCCGCATCGACGCCGTCGACGAGAAGGTGCACGCCTTCCTGCACGTCAACCGTGAGGGTGCCCTCGCCCAGGCCCGTGCCGTGGACGAGAAGCGCGCCCGTGGCGAGAAGCTCGGCCCGCTGGCCGGCGTCCCGCTCGCGCTGAAGGACATCTTCACCACCGAGGGCATCCCGACGACCGTCGGCTCGAAGATCCTCGAAGGCTGGATCCCGCCGTACGACGCGACGCTCACCAAGCGTCTGAAGGACGCCGACGTCGTCATCCTCGGCAAGACCAACATGGACGAGTTCGCCATGGGGTCCTCCACCGAGAACAGCGCCTACGGCCCGACCGGCAACCCCTGGGACCTCACCAAGATCCCCGGCGGCTCCGGCGGCGGCTCCTCCGCCGCGCTCGCCTCCTACGAGGCCCCGCTCGCCATCGGCACCGACACCGGCGGCTCCATCCGCCAGCCGGCCGCCGTCACCGGCACCGTCGGCGTCAAGCCGACGTACGGCTCGGTGTCGCGCTACGGCATGGTCGCCTTCTCGTCCTCCCTGGACCAGGGCGGCCCCTGCGCCCGTACGGTCCTGGACGCGGCGCTCCTGCACGAGGTCATCGCCGGCCACGACCCGATGGACTCCACCTCCATCGACGCACCGGTCCCGGCGGTCGTCGAGGCCGCCCGCAACGGCAGCGTCGCCGGCATGCGCGTCGGCGTCGTCAAGCAGTTCCGCGGCGAGGGCTACCAGGCCGGCGTCATCCAGCGCTTCGACGAGTCCGTCGAGCTGCTGAAGGAGCTGGGCGCCGAGATCGTCGAGCTGGACTGCCCGTCCTTCGACCTCGCCCTGTCGGCGTACTACCTGATCGCGCCGTCCGAGTGCTCCTCCAACCTCGCCCGCTTCGACGGCCTGCGCTACGGCCGCCGCACCGGCGACGACGGCACCCACTCGGCCGAGGAGGTCACCTCCCTCACCCGTGAGGCCGGCTTCGGCGACGAGGTCAAGCGGCGCATCATGCTCGGCACGTACGCCCTGTCGAGCGGCTACTACGACGCCTACTACGGCTCCGCGCAGAAGGTCCGCACGCTCATCACGCGGGACTTCGAGAAGGCCTTCGAGCAGGTCGACGTGATCGTCTCCCCGACGACCCCGACCACCGCCTTCGCGATCGGCGAGCGCGCCGACGACCCGATGGCGATGTACCTCGCGGACCTGTGCACCATCCCGACCAACCTGGCGGGCAACGCGGCCATGTCCCTGCCCTGCGGTCTCGCCCCGGAGGACAACCTCCCGGTGGGCCTGCAGATCATCGCCCCGGCGATGCAGGACGACCGGCTGTACAAGGTCGGTGCCGCCGTCGAGGCCGCCTTCGTGGAAAAGTGGGGGCACCCGTTGCTGGAGGAGGCTCCGTCGCTGTGAGTAGTGCACTGTCGAAGGCCAAGGGCTTCAAGAAGTCCAAGTCCGGTACGTACCTGTCCATGGCCACCACCGCGTTCGGCGCGGTCGGTGTCGCCAAGCAGATCAAGAAGGCCCGTGCCGAGCAGGACAAGCTGCGCCTGTTCGATGCCGCCGTGTCCGCCGTCGCCATCGCCACCGGCCTCGCGATCCTCTACCGCGAGCTGAAGCGGCTGGGCGACGACGACGTCCTGCTGGGCTGAGAGGGAAGTTTTCACCGTGACCACCACGACCGACCTGGTGCCGTACGAGGACGCGCTCGCGTCGTACGACCCCGTCATGGGCCTCGAGGTCCATGTCGAACTCGGCACCCACACCAAGATGTTCTGCGGCTGCTCGACCGAGCTGGGCGCCGAGCCCAACTCGCAGACCTGCCCGGTCTGCCTGGGCATGCCCGGCGCGCTCCCGGTCGTCAACGCGACCGGCGTCGAGTCGGCCATCAAGATCGGCCTCGCGCTGAACTGCGAGATCGCCGAGTGGTGCCGCTTCGCCCGGAAGAACTACTTCTATCCGGACATGCCGAAGAACTTCCAGACCTCCCAGTACGACGAGCCGATCGCCTTCGACGGCTACCTCGACGTACAGCTGGAGGACGGCGAGACCTTCCGCGTGCAGATCGAGCGCGCCCACATGGAGGAGGACACCGGCAAGTCGACGCACGTCGGCGGCGCCACCGGCCGTATCCACGGCGCGTCCCACTCCCTGCTGGACTACAACCGCGCCGGCATCCCGCTCATCGAGATCGTCACCAAGCCCATCGAGGGCGCCGGCGAGCGTGCCCCCGAGGTCGCGCGCGCCTACGTCCGTGAGCTGCGTGAGCTCATCCGTGCCCTCGGCGTGTCCGAGGCCCGGATGGAGATGGGCCAGATGCGCTGCGACGTGAACCTGTCGCTGCGTCCGCACGGCCGCGAGAAGTTCGGCACGCGTTCCGAGACGAAGAACGTGAACTCGCTGCGCTCGGTCGAGCGTGCGGCCCGCTTCGAGATCATGCGCCACGCCGCGGTGCTGAACTCCGGCGGCACGATCATCCAGGAGACCCGCCACTTCCACGAGGACACGGGGTCCACGACCTCGGGCCGCGTGAAGGAGGAGGCCGAGGACTACCGGTACTTCCCGGAGCCCGACCTCGTCCCGGTGGCGCCGTCGCGCGAGTGGGTCGAGAAGATCCGCGCCGCGCTGCCGGAGATGCCGCTGGCCCGCCGTACCCGCCTGCTGGCGGAGTGGGGCGTCTCGGCCACCGACATGCAGTCGATCCTCAACGCCGGCGCGCTGGACCTGATCGTCGCCACGATCGACGCCGGTGCCGACGCGGCCTCCGCCCGCAAGTGGTGGATGGGCGAACTGGCGCGCAGCGCCAACGAGTCGGGCGTGTCGCTGGACGAGCTGGCCATCACGCCGGAGCAGGTCGCCCGGGTCACCGCGCTGGTGAACGGGGGCGACCTGAACGACAAGCTGGCCCGTCAGGTCATCGAGGGCGTCCTCGCGGGCGAGGGCACCCCCGACGAGGTCGTCGACAAGCGCGGTCTGAAGGTCGTCTCCGACGACTCCGCGCTGGGTACGGCCGTCGACGAGGCCATCGCCGGCAACCCGGGCATCGCGGACAAGATCCGCGGTGGCAAGGTGGCCGCGGCCGGCGCCCTGGTCGGCGCGGTCATGAAGGCCACCCGTGGCCAGGCCGACGCGGCCCGCGTCAAGGAGCTGATCCTGGAGAGGCTGGGCGTCAGCGAGGGCTGAGCCCCCGCTTTCCCCACGGCCCCGGAGGCGCGTCCTCCGGGGCCGTTCCCTCATCCGCGCCGGCCCACGACCCGCGCGAAGCCGAGCAGACGCCCCCGGTCGGCGTCGAGCAGCTCCACCGAGTCGCGCGCCATCCCCGCCATGAACGCGCTCGGGCTCTCCTCGGCGCACACCTCGCTCCACAGCAGCCAGTCGCGCCAGCCGTCCTCCAGCCAGTCGGCCGCCTCCACGGTCACCGCCCGCGTGCGCGTCCAGTTCCGCCGCCACCAGGCGGGGGAGTGGAACGCCCAGAACCCCGGGTCCCAGTGGTCCCGCAGATGCGCGGGCGCCTCGGTCCCCTCGAGCTCCTCCCGCACGGACGGCACCACGACCCCGATCCGCCCGCCCGGCTTCAGCAACCGGGTGAGGGTGGGCAGGTACAGGTCGGTGGTGCCGAAGTACTGGTAGGCGTCGACGCACACGATCGCGTCGAAGGAGCCCTCGGCGAACGGCAGGTCGTGGGCCTCCACGGACATCGGCAGCACCCGGTCGGCGACGCCCGCCTCGGCGAGACGGACCGCGTTGTCGTCGGGTTTCACCCACAGGTCGGCGGCGACCACCCGCACGCCGTACTCCCGTGCGAGGAAGACGGACGTCATCGCGCGCCCGCAGCCCAGGTCCAGCACGCGGGCGGACGGCGGCAGGCGGTCCAGGCCGAGCGCGGGCGCCAGCCACTCCAGCAGCCACAGCGCGTGCGGTCCCATCTGGTTCTCCACCGCCCAGCGGGCGTCGTAGCGGCTGCTGCGGGGGTAGCGGGGGTGGACGAGGCGTGTGGTGAGCTCGTCGGGCGTTTTCGCTGTCTCGGTCACGAACGACCATGGGTAGCACCCGGGGACACCGTCCCGCACCAGGGTTTCCCGGACGGAGGCGCTACGCTCGCCCGCCATGAGTGGACGTACCGAATCCGACACCGAACCCGCGCCGTCCGAGGCGGAGGAGCCGGCGGAGTACGTCGAAGACGCGCGCAGGGCCCGCCGGACGGCGGCCGGTACCGGAGCCCTGCTCTGCGTCGCCGGACTGGCCGCGGCGCTGATGCGGCTCACCGGCCCCGCCCCGGCCGTCGTCCCCGCCGCCTACGCCCTCGGCGCCGCCGTCTGCGCCCTCGCCGCGCTCCTGGGCGCCCGGGGCCGCACCCGCCGCGCGCTGTGGCTGCTGATCGCGGGGACGATGGTCATGGCGCTCGGTGACCAGTTCGACTGAGAAGCCGGGGCGGAGCGCCGCGCGGCGGCATGAAAGGCTCGATCGCGTATCGGGGGAAGAACGAGAGAGGAACGACAGCACGATGTACGCGACATCCCTGGGCGACGACGGCGCCGAACTGCGGCCACTGGAGGTCTGGCACGCGGCGGAACTGCTCGCCAACATCGACCGGGGGCGTGAGTTCATCGGCCGGCACGTCGGACTGCCGGACGTGGTGCCCGACCTGGACGCCGCCCGCGCCTACCTGAAGTCGTACGCCGACAAGCGCGCCACCGACGCCGGCAGCCTGCACGGGATCTGGCTGGACGAGAAGCTCGTCGGCGGGCTGCTCTTCCGGGTGTGGGACAGCGCGAGCGGCGTCTGCGAGGCCGGCTGCTGGCTGGAACCGGACGCCGCCGGGCACGGACTCGTCACGCGGGGCCTGGTGAGGCTGCTGGACTGGGCGTTCGAGGAGCGCGGCATGCACCGGGTGGAGTGGTACGTGTCCTCCGCCAACCAGCCCAGCATCAACGTGGCCCGGCGCCTCGGTATGACCCGGGAGGGCGTGCTCCGGGAGAACTACCCGCACCGCGGCGTGCGCACCGACACCGAGGTCTGGGCGGTGCTCGCCCCGGAGTGGCGTGAGGCACGCGCGCGTACCGCTCACGACGCGCACTGACGATCATTAAGAGACTTCTCAGACAGCGTCCGTACGGTGCCGGGCATGGCTACGAAGACAGAGGACGACATCCGGACCGACGACGAGGGGACGCAGCGGGAGGACTCCCGGGAGGAGGCACCGCGGGAGGAGGCGGAAGCGCCTGAGGAGACCCGTGGGTCCGAGGAGCCCGCAGGGCTCGAAGAGGCCGGGAAGACCGCCGAGACCGACGAGCCCGCCGAGTCCGACGAGAAGGATTCCTCGGGGGTCGGGCAGGGCGCGGGCGCCGTCGTCTCCGCCGCGCTCGGTCTGGTCTCGCTCAGCGGCGGCTGGATCGGCACGATCGCCGGCGCCCGGCAGCAGCTCGTCGGCCAGCTGCGCACCTCGTCCTCCGCGGGCGTCGCCCAGCAGATCAAGGCGGTCTACGGCGACTCCTGGCACGCCACCGCGCTGTGGGCCGGTCTGTTCGCGCTGGCCGCGCTGGTCACCGGCGTGGTCGTGCTCGCCCGGCCCGCGTTCGGCGCCCCGGGCCGCCCGCAGGCGGCCTGGACCAGGTCGGTCGCCTGGGCGGGTGTCTCGCTCGGCGTCATCGGCCTGCTCCTGGCCGTCCTGAAGTACTCCGACGTACTGCTCGGCCTGCCCTCCGCCGGCTGAGAAACCGCAGGTCACACAGGGGTCTTAGGGAATCCGTGAGTACCTTACGGACTCCCTGGGGCCCCTTAGGCATGCCCCCGGGCCCGCCCGGCGCCCCAAGATGCGGAACTCGCCCGATGTGGGCGGTCCCCCTCGGAGACGAAAGTGAACACGTCGCGGAAAGCGGCACACGACACCACCTCTCCCGAAGGGCACACCATGTACGAGTTCGAACTCCACCGGTTCCGCTCCGCCGACCTGCGCCGCACCGCCCAGCAGGAACGGCTGGCCCGCGAGGTCGCACGCGCCGGGCGCGCCGCCCGCCGCGCCGCCCGCCTCGCCGAGGCGGCCCACAACGGCGGCCCGGACGCCGAGCCGCATACCGGACGCCGCGGCCGCCGGAGCCGGCTCCCGCGCACCGCGTGAGCGCCGGAACGCCGGACACCGGCGGCGCACGGGCGGGCCACCGGCCGGCCCGGGGTCGTACGACGCTCCCGCGGCTTCGTACGACCCCGGCGCCCGTCCACGCGACCGCCGCACCCATCGGTACGACCATCGCACCGGACCTGTGGAAAACGGGTGACGGGCCGTACGTGCCCCGTGCGATGCTCGGGCCTGTGGAGACCAGGTCCGTCAGTCCCGTGTTCGTCGGCCGCGCCGACGAGTTGGCCACCTTGAACGACGCGCTCGCCCGTGCCGCCGGTGGAGGCGCCTCCCAGGCCGCCGCCACCGGGGGAGAGCCGCAGGCGCTGCTGCTCGGCGGTGAGGCGGGGGTCGGCAAGACCCGCCTCGTGGAGGAGTTCGGCGCGGCCGCAGCCCGCGTGGCCGCCGTCGTCGCCGTGGGCGGCTGCGTGGAGATCGGCGCCGACGGACTGCCCTTCGCCCCCTTCTCCGGCGCGCTGCGCGCCCTGCGCGCCGCCCTGCCCGAACAGTTCGCCGCCGCCGCGGCCGGACAGGAGGACGAACTGGCCCGGCTGCTGCCCGAGCTGGGCGAGGCCAGCAGCCGCCACGACGAGCAGGGAACGGCCCGCCTGTTCGAACTCACCGCCCGGCTGCTGGAGCGGGTCGCGGCCGAGCACACGGTCGTCCTCGTCCTGGAGGACCTGCACTGGGCCGACGCCTCCACCCGCCACCTCCTCGCCCACCTCGTCCGCAACCTGCGCACCGGCCGCCTCCTCGTCCTCGCCACCTACCGATCCGACGACATCCACCGCCGCCACCCGCTGCGCCCGCTGCTCGCCGAACTCGACCGGATGCGCACCGTCCGTCGGATCGAACTCGCCCGCTTCACGCGCGAGGAAGTGGGCCGCCAGGTCGCCGGCATCCTCGCCGCCGAGCCCGACCCCGCCCGGATCGACGAGATCTTCGAACGCTCCGACGGCAACGCCTTCTTCGTGGAGGAACTCGCCGTCGCCGGCTGCGAGGGCTGCCGCGCCGGGCTCACCGACTCACTGCGCGATCTGCTCCTGGTCCGGGTCGAGGCGCTGCCCGAGAGCGCCCAGCAGGTCGCCCGGATCGTCGCCGAGGGCGGCTCGACCGTGGAGTACCCGCTGATCGCCGCCGTCGCCCGGCTCCCCGAGGACGACCTCATCGAGGCGCTGCGGGCCGCCGTCGGCGCCAACATCCTCACCACGACCCCCGGCGGCGACGGCTACCGCTTCCGGCACTCCCTGGTCCGCGAGGCCGTCGCCGACGACCTGCTGCCCGGCGAACGCTCCCGGCTCAGCCGGCGCTACGCCGAGGCCGTCGAAGCCGATCCCGCACTCGTCCCCGCCGACGCCCGCGTGATGCGCCTGGCCAGTTACTGGTACCACGCCCACGACCCGGCCAAGGCGCTGCCCGCCGTCCTGGACGCCGCCGTCGTGGCCCGCCGCCGGCACGCCTACACCGAGCAACTGCGGCTCCTGGAGCGGGCGATGGAGCTGTGGGACTCCGCACCCCAGGAGGTCCGCTCCGCCCTGCGCCCGGTCGACCACGCCGAGGTCTATCCCCCGTGCGGCTGCCACCCGGCGACCACCCCGCTGCGCTACCTGGACCTGATGGCGGAAGCGGCGGTCGCCGGCCGCTTCGGCGGGGAACGCGAACGCGCCCTGAAGATCATCAAGCGGGCGCTGCGGCTCCTGGAGGACGACCCCGACCCCCTCCGCGCCGCCTGGTTCTGGGTGCAGCGCTCGCGCCTGGTGCAGGCGCAGGCCCGCGGCGACGGCCGGCGCGAACTGGCCACCGCCCAGGACCTGGTACGCGGCCTGCCGCCGTCCGAGGTGCACGCCGAGGTGCTGGCGCTCGCCGCCAACCTGTCCATGCTGCACCGCCCGGGCCCCGGGGCCTTCGCCGACGCCGAGCGGGCCGTGGAGTACGCCCGCATGGTGGGCGCCCGCGAGATCGAACTGCACGCCCGCCTCACCCTGGGCTGTCTCATGGTGGACGCGGGAGACGTCGAGGCCGGCCTCGCGGAGCTGCGGCAGGTCACGGCGGACGCTCTGACGGAAGGCGTCACCCAGGTCACCGGCCGCGCCTATGTGAACCTCCCGTCCAAGCTCCAGTCCGTGGGCCGCGCCCGGGAGGCCGAGCCCGTCCTGCGCGAAGGCATCGTCTTCACCCGCCGGTTCGGGCTTCTCGACCCCGAGGCACTGGTGTGGAGCAACCTCTCCGACGTGCTGTACGCGCTCGGCCGGTGGCCCGAGGCCGCCGAGGCCGCGACGCAGGCGATCCGGGCCGGCCACAGCGCCGCACCCCAGGGCGCCGGCGCGCTGCGCCTGGCCCATCTCGCCCTGGCCCGCGGTGACATCGCGGAGGCCGGCCGCCAACTGGCCGCTGCCCGAACCCACTGCGGCACCCACGACCCGATGCCCCAGCAGTGGCTGCCCCTGGCCCGCGTCACCCTCGGCATCGCCGCCGAGGAGGGCCGCATCCTCGACGCCCGCGCCGAACTGGCCGCCACCCTGGACACCGGCTTCCCGGCCGGCACCCACCGCTACGCCTGGCCCCTGCTGAGGGCCGCCGCCACCGCCGAGGCCGACGCCCGCGCCCTGCCCACCGCCGAGCCCGGCCGCGCCGAAACCCTCGGCCGCATTCTCGACACCGTCCGCACCCTCACCACCGGCGCCCCGCTCTGGCACGCGCACGACCGGTGGATCCGCGCCGAGTTGCTGCGGGCCGAGGGCCGTGACACCGCCGCCACCTGGTCGCCCGTGGTCACCGCCTTCGAGTGCCTGGACCGCCCCTACGACCTCGCCCGGGTCCGCTACCGCCTGGCCGTCGCCCTGCTGTCCGAGGGCGGCGGCGAGGGCGAGCGTGACCGCGCCGTGGAACTGCTGAGACTGGCCGGAGCGGTCGCCGGCCACCTCGGCGCCCACCCGCTCGCCGACACCGTCGCCCGCCTCGCCCAGCGCGCCCGCCTCGCTCTCACCCGCACCCCGCGGCAGGCCCTCACCCCCGCCGACCCGGTGGCGGCCCTCGGGCTCACCGGCCGCGAACAGGACGTGCTGCGCCTGGTCTCGGCCGGCCGCACCAACCGCCAGATAGCCGAGGAGCTGTTCATCTCCCCGAAGACGGCGAGCGTCCACGTCTCCCACATCCTGGCGAAGCTCGGCGTCGCCGGCCGGGGCGAGGCGGCGGCGGTGGCCCACCGGCTGGGACTGTTCCCGCCCGGCGACCCGGAGCGACGGGAGGCGGGCTGACGGGGCAGGCACGCATCACGGAGGAGGCGCGGTCCCCCGGACCCAGGCCCCCAGCCCCAGCCCCCAGCCCCAGCCCCCCGGACCCAGCCCCCCGGACCCAGCCCCCCGGACCCAGTCCACCGAGCGCGCCTCCGCACGGCGCGCACGGCCCGACGCGCTCCTTCGCGGACCCCGCAAGTGTCTGAACCGGTGCAGCTCCTGGAGCACGAGCCGCGCAACGGTCCCGCTCACTGCACCTGCTCACCACACCCGTTCACCGCACCCGCAGCTCCAGCACCCGGTCGTCCCCCTTCTTCGGCTCACCCCGTCCGTCCGTGTTGCTCGTCACCAGCCACAGCCTGTCGCCGCCCGCCGGGGCCACCGTACGAAGGCGGCCGTACTCGCCGGCGAGGAAGGCCTGGGGGGCAGCGGCGGCGGCCGTGCCCTTCAGAGGGACGCGCCACAGACGCTGTCCCTTGAGGCCCGCCATCCAGATCGAGCCGTCCACATAGGCGATGCCGCTGGGGGAGGCGTCGTCGGTGTGCCACTGGGCCAGCGGGTTGTGGAAGCGGGTGCTGGAGGACGTGCCCTCGGCGGCCGGCCACCCGTAGTCGTCGCCCGGCTTGATCGCGTTCAGCTCGTCCCAGGTGTCCTGGCCGAACTCCGAGGCGAACAGGCGCTGCCTGGAGTCCCAGGCCAGGCCCTGCACATTGCGGTGCCCGTAGGAGTACACCGGCGAGCCGGGGAAGGGGTTGCCCGGGGCCGGCTCGCCCTCCGGGGTCATTCTGAGGATCTTGCCGCCGAGCGACGTCCGGTCCTGGGCGAGAGGGCGAGAGCCGCTCTCGCCCGTGCCCGCGTAGAGCATCCGGTCCGGGCCGAAGGCGATCCGGCCGCCGTTGTGGATGAAGCCCTTGGGGATGCCCTTGAACACCGTGTCGGGAGCGCCCAGTTGCTCACCGGCCGGCTTCCGCTCGGCGTACCGCACACGCACGATGCGGTTGTCCGAGGCCGAGGTGAAGTAGGCGTAGATCAGGTGGTCCGAGGCGTAGTCGGGGGACAGGGCGATGCCCAGCAGGCCGCCCTCACCGGCCGGGGAGACCCCGGAGACCGAGCCCAGCTCGGTCTTCCCGCCCGTCTTCGCGTCGATGCGGGTGATCGTGCCGTCGTCGCGCGAGGACACCAGCAGATCGCCGCCGGGCAGGCCGGCCAGCCCCCACGGCGTCTTCAGGCCCTCGGTCACCGTGCGCACCACCGTCACCGAGCCCTTGGCCGGAGCGGCCGACTCCGCGGCGGGCGCGGTGGAGGAGGAGCCCGCGGCCGTACCGCTCGGCGTCGGCCTGCCGAAGCCGCCCGGGAAGTCCCCGCCGCTGCCTCCCCCGCCGGAGGAGCAGCCCGCCGTCAGCAGGAGCGCGGTCGCGGCCAGCGCGGCCCGTACAGCTCGACGTCGCACGATCATGGTCCCTTCGCAGCGGCGGCCCGAAGACGGCTTCTCCTTCTCATACACCCCTCGCGCCGCCCGGGTTCCCGATCCGTGCCGACCTCATGCGGAATCGTTCAGTCCCAGGACTTCCGTGCGGCGGGCAGCCGGGACACCTCCGCCAGGTCCAGCTCCGTCAGCCGCAGTCCGGCCGCGGCCGCGTTCTCCTCGGCCCAGCGCGCCTGCTTGGTGCCCGGCAGCGCGACCACGCCCCGGCCCTGGGCCAGCACCCACGCCAGCGCCACCTGCGCCGGGGTGACGTGCTCGCCGTGCCGGCGCGCGATACGGCGCAGCCCCGCGACGATGGGCTGGTTGGCCGCCATCATCTCGGCCGTGAAGCGCGGGTGGCGGGCCCGCACGTCGTCCGGCTCGAAACCGCCCCCCGGAGTCAGCGTGCCGGTCAGGAAGCCGTTGCCCAGCGGCATCGCCGCCAGCAAGCCCACGCCCCGCGCCTCGCACCACGGCAGCAGCTCCCCGAGCGCCTCCGGCGACCACACCGACAGCTCGGCCTGCACCGCGCTCACCGGGAAGACCTGCTGCACCCGCCGCAGCCGGCGCAGCGTCGCGTCGTGCGGTCCGGCCGCGGAACGGCGGCCCGCGCGCGCGTCCACCGCGCACAGCCCCAGCGCCCGCACCTTTCCCGCGCGCACCAGCTCGGCCATCGCGCCCCACGTCTCCTCTATGGGGACCTCGGGGTCGGCGCGGTGCAACTGGTAGAGGTCGATCACGTCCGTCTGCAGACGCCGCAGCGAGGCGTCGCAGGCCCGCTTCACGTACCCGGGGCGGCCGTTGGCCACGATGTGCTGCTCGCCCACCAGCAGTCCCGCCTTCGTCGACACGAAGGCGTCCGCGCGCCGCTCCCTCAACACCCGCCCGAGCAGCAGCTCGTTGGTGAACGGGCCGTACATGTCCGCCGTGTCCAGGAGGGTCGAACCCAGGTCCAGCGCCCGGTGCACCGTCCTGAGCGAGGCCTCGCCCCGCTGCCGCGACCCGCCGTACGCCCAGCTCATGGGCATGCACCCGAGTCCGACGGCCCCCACCGCGAGCGCACCCGCGCCGATCGTCCTGCGCTCCACCTGCTCGTGAACCTCCCTCTCCGGGCCCCCAACCTAACCTCTGCGCGAACACACCCCTGACATAGCCTCCTCGCCATGACTGCTGACGTATGGCTGCCCATTCCGCCGGAGGAGATCGAGGGGCTTCCGGAGGGGCCGCGCTACCTGTTCTGGGACGGCGCCGAGGAGTTCCCCGGGGACCCGGCGGACTGCGTGATGTACGTGGTGCCGTACATGAAGCGGTGGCCGGTCAAGGTGCGCCCCCTGGAACGGCTGACCCACCTCCAGGTCATCCAGACGCTCACCGCCGGCGTCGACGACGTCACCGCCGCCCTCTCCTCCATCGTGCCCGGCGTACGGCTGTGCAACGCGCGCGGTGTGCACGAGACGAGCACGGCCGAGCTGGCGCTCACCCTGGTCCTCGCCTCCCTGCGCGGCATCCCGCAGTTCGTCCGGGCCCAGCAGGAGGAGCACTGGCGGACCGGGTTCCGTCCCTCCCTCGCCGACCGGTCCGTGCTCATCGTCGGCTACGGCGCCATCGGCGCCGCCATCGAAGACCGGCTCGCACCCTTCGAACTCGCGCGGGTGGCGCGCGTGGCGCGCTCCCGGCGCACCTCGGTGCGCGGTCCCGTGCACCCGCTCACCGACCTGCCCGAACTGCTCCCCGACGCCGACGTGGTGATCCTGTCCACGCCCCTCACCGACCGGACCCGGGGCCTGGTCGACGCCGGGTTCCTCGGCCGCATGAAGGACGGCGCCCTGCTCGTCAACGTCGGCCGGGGAGCGGTGGTCGACACCGAAGCGCTGCTCACAGAGCTGGAGAGCGGCCGCATCACCGCCGCCCTGGACGTGGTGGACCCCGAGCCGCTGCCGCCGGGACACCCCCTGTGGCACGCGCCCGGCGTGTTGATCAGCCCGCATGTGGGCGGCCCCAGTTCGGCCTTCATGCCGCGCGCGAAGCGGCTGCTCGTGGACCAGTTGCACCGATTCGTGAACCACGAGCCGCTGCGGAACGTGATCCTCACCACGGGGGCGTGACGCGCTCGCGGGCACCCTCCGCAATCCTCCGGATGCGGGGCGTACCCGCATCTCCGCTGGTCGTCACGGAGCGTAGAGACACTATGTCCCTGAGTGACGATACTGGTGTATCGTCCCGACAGGGGCTGCGCCGCCGACCGTTCGGCGCCGGGGATGGACAGTCAGATTGGTGAGGGGGGCGACGGGCGATGCACGGCCTATGGACGAACGATCCGACGCGGCGGAGCCGCCGACGGCGACCCTGTCGCACGGCCGCGCGCAGACGCGGCCACCACACGAGCCATCACGGTCAGCACGGCCAGCACAGTCACCGCCGCAGGCCGGGCGGCCGCAGGCGGCACACGCACCGGGACCCGCGGGACCCGGGAACGTCGCGATCCGGGAGGCCCCGGTGAACGCAACGCCGTCCATGACGACCACCCTCGACGGGCCACCGCGCGCGGACCACCCGCCGGGTGCGCCGCCGCCCCGCCCGCGGACCACCGGTGACGCCTCCCGGCTGATCCAGCAGCTCGCCATCGCCCTGGTGTGCGCGGCCTACGGCATCGGGTCGGCCTTCGACTGGGGCTCCCACCAAGTCGCGCTGATCATGGGCGACTTCGGGCTGAGCGCCGCCGCCGGCACCGCCGCGGTCTCCTGCTTCCTGTACGCGCGCAGCGCGCGCGTACGCTTCCGCCCCGCCTGGCTGCTGTTCGCGCTGTCCTCGGCGATGGCGGCCCTGGGCAACGCGGTCTGGGGATGGTACGAGGTCGTCCTGGGGCAGGACGTGCCCAGCCCCAGCTACGCCGACCTGTTCTTCCTGTGCTTCGCGCCGCCCGCCATCGTGGGCCTGCTGGTCCTCGCCAAACGGCCGGCGAACCGCGCGGGCTGGATCTGTCTGGCCCTGGACGCCTGGCTGATCGGTGGCTCGCTGCTCACCCTGTCGTGGAGCCTCGCGCTCGCGCAGGCCGCCGGCTTCGACGGGCCGAGCGTGGCGCACACCGCGCTGTCGCTGGCGTACCCGCTGCTCGACATCGCGCTCGTCAGCATGGTGCTCGCGCTGCACTTCCGGCGCAGTCCGGGCAACCGCACCGCGGTGAACACCGCGATCGGCGCGCTCGCCCTCACCGTGATGTGCGACGCGCTGTTCACCTCACCGCTGCTGCACAGCAGTTACCGCTCCGGACAGCTTCTGGACGCGGGCTGGTTCGCCGGTTCGCTGCTGCTCGCCTACGCCCCCTGGGCCGCCCCGCGCCGTCACGGGACGCGAGACGCCGAGCGGCACGTACCGGACGGGTACACGCGCGTGGTCCACGAGCACGTGCCGGGACAGCGCGGCACGGTCGCCGCGTCGGCTTCCGGCCCCACGCCCCCGCCCGCGTCGGGCGCCGAACACGGCCGCTACCCGGCCGGCCGGCCGCTCACCGGATCCCTCGCCGCCCTCACCCCGTACCTCGCCGCGGCCGTGTGCACCCTGGGCATCCTCTACAACGTCCTCAACGGCCGCAGGCCCGACCACGTGGTGCTGATCACCGCCGGCGCGGTGGTCCTGGCGCTGGTCATCCGGCAGGGGATCATGCTGCTGGACAACATCACCCTCACCCAGGAACTGGCGCAGAAGGAGAACCACTTCCGCTCCCTGGTGCAGGGCTCCAGCGACGTCATCATGATCGCCGCACCCAACGGCATCCTCCGGTACGTCTCCCCGGCCGCCGCCGGGGTCTACGGGCGGCCCGCCGAGGACCTGGTGGGGACCGAGCTGGCCGGCCTGATCCACCCGGAGGACCTGGGCTGCGTGGTGCACGAGGTGCGCCGGTTCCTCGCCGCCAGCCCGCCGGAGGAACCCACCACCCGCATCGAGTGCCGCTTCCGCTCCGGAGGGGGCGGCTGGCTCAACGTCGAGTCCACCGTCAACCGCCACCACGGCGGCCTCATCTTCAACAGCCGGGACGTGACCGAGCGGGTGCGGCTCCAGGCCCAGCTGCAGCACAACGCCGAGCACGACCCGCTGACCGACCTGCCCAACCGCGCGCTGTTCACCCGGCGCGTCCAGCAGGCCCTGTCCGGGCGCCGCGCCGGCGACCGGGTCGCCGTCCTGCGCGGCACGGCCGTGCTCTTCATCGACCTGGACGGCTTCAAGGCCGTCAACGACACCATCGGACACCAGGCCGGGGACGAACTGCTCGTCCAGGCCGCCCGCAGACTCCATGACGCGGTCCGCCAGGGGGACACCGCCTCCCGGCTGGGCGGCGACGAGTTCGCGGCCCTGATCGCCGGGGACGGCACCCGTGACCGGGCCGCCCGGGAGCGGAACATCCTGGAGCTCGCCGACCGCCTCAGGCTGACCCTCTCCCAGCCCTACGCCATCGGCGGCAACGATGTCCGGGTCAACGCCTCCATCGGCGTCGCCTTCGCCGAGGCGGGCCTCGGCGCGGGCGAGCTGCTGCGCAACGCCGACCTCGCCATGTACCGCGCGAAGGCGGGCGGCAAGGGGCGCGTCGAGCTGTACCGGCCGCAGATGCAGCAGGACGTCGTCCGCAAGGCGGAGCTGGCCACCCGGCTGCGCGCCGCGCTGCACGACGGCGAGTTCGCGCTGCTGCACCAGCCGGTGGTGTGCCTGGAGAAGGGCCGGATCGCGTCGGTCTCCGCGCACGCGCGCTGGCGCTCCTCCCAGGGGGTGCTGTTCACACCGGCCGAGTTCCTGCGGGTCGCCGAGGACGGGGACAAGACTGCGGAGCTGGAGCGCTGGATCCTCCAGGAGGCCGTGGAGCAGGCCGCCGAGCGGGCCGCCGGGGGGCTCGTCGTCCCGGTGGCCGTGCGGATGAGCGCCCGGCGGCTGCTGGACCGCTCCCTGCCGCTCGGCTCGGTCGAGGCGCTGCTCACCCGGCACGCGCTGCCGCCCGGGGCGCTGGTCGTCGAGCTGACCGACACCGACCCCCGGATCTCCCTGGACGAGCTGGAACGCAGACTCACCGCGCTCAACCGGCTCGGGGTGCGGATCGCGCTCGACGGCTTCGGCAGCGGCTACGCGGCCATCACGGCCCTGCGCAGGCTGCCCGTGGACATCCTCAAGCTCGACCGCAGCCTGGTCGAGGGCGTCGTGGAGTCCCCCCGGCTGCGCAAGATCACCAGCGGGCTGCTGCGCATCGCCGGCGATCTCGGGCTCCAGTCCGTCGCCGAGGGCGTGGATCTCCCGGAACAGGTCGTCGCGCTGCGGGAGATGGGCTGCACCCACGGGCAGGGCATGGCGTTCGCGGGTCCGGTGGACGAGTACCGGCTGCGCAGGGCGCTCGCTTCCGGCCACTATCCGGTACCGCACGCACCGGCCGAACCGGCCTTCGCGGGCGGGGGTGCGGGGGTGTACACAGGGGGCGTGTCCACTGTCTTCGGAGGTGGAAGTGCCCTTCGCTCACATAATGAGACTCCCGTCCCACCTACTTGACACGTGGTGCGTGCCGGGGGGAGGGTCAGTGCCATGCGCACCCGAATTCTCGTACTTGGACAGCGCGTCGGCTGAACTGGGATGCACCGGACGACGATCCGGAAAACCCCAGCGACCTCACCGACGCGCTCCCCTCGCTTGCCTTGCGGCACGAGGGGTTTTTTGTTGCATGAGCACCCCTCGCGGGGCGCCCGGCACCCGCTCCGACCCCACTCCGATTCAGCTCCAAATCCGCTCAAACTTCGCAAAAACCCTCAGCATCGAGAAGAGAATGACGATGACCGAGCAGGCCACCGGGGCCAACCATCCGCAGCCGCGGCCCCGATCCGGAGGACAGCAGTCCGCGCCCGTCGAGCACGTCACGGGTGCGCAGTCCCTGATCCGCTCCCTCGAGGAGGTCGGCGCTGAGACGGTATTCGGCATTCCCGGCGGTGCGATCCTCCCGGCGTACGACCCCCTGATGGACTCCACCCGGGTGCGTCACGTGCTGGTCCGCCACGAGCAGGGCGCCGGCCACGCGGCCACCGGCTACGCGCAGGCCACCGGCAAGGTCGGCGTCTGCATGGCCACCTCGGGCCCGGGTGCGACCAACCTGGTCACGCCGATCGCCGACGCGCACATGGACTCGGTGCCGCTGGTCGCGATCACCGGCCAGGTCGCCGCGAAGGCGATCGGCACGGACGCCTTCCAGGAGGCCGACATCGTCGGCATCACGATGCCGGTCACCAAGCACAACTTCCTGGTCACCAAGGCCGAGGACATCCCCCGGGTCATCGCGCAGGCCTTCCACATCGCCTCCACCGGCCGCCCCGGCCCGGTCCTGGTCGACATCGCCAAGGACGCCCTCCAGTCGCGGACCACCTTCTCCTGGCCGCCGGTCATGGACCTGCCCGGCTACCGCCCGGTGACCAAGCCGCACGCCAAGCAGATCCGCGAGGCCGCCAAGCTGATCACCGCCGCCAAGCGGCCCGTCCTCTACGTCGGCGGCGGCGTCCTGAAGGCCGGGGCCACCGCCGAGCTGAAGGTCCTCGCCGAACTCACCGGCGCGCCCGTCACCACGACCCTGATGGCGCTCGGCGCGTTCCCCGACAGCCACCCGCTGCACGTGGGCATGCCGGGCATGCACGGTGCGGTCACCGCCGTCACCGCGCTGCAGAAGGCCGACCTGATCGTCGCCCTCGGCGCCCGCTTCGACGACCGCGTCACCGGCAAGCTGGACAGCTTCGCCCCGTACGCCAAGATCGTGCACGCCGACATCGACCCGGCCGAGATCGGCAAGAACCGCGAGGCCGACGTGCCGATCGTCGGTGACGCCCGCGAGGTCATCGCCGACCTGGTCCAGGCCGTGCAGAAGGAGCACAGCGAGGGCAGCCTGGGCGAGGCCGCCCGCACGCGGTACGCGGCCTGGTGGAGCGACCTGAACCGCTGGCGCGACACCTACCCGCTCGGCTACGGCCAGCCCGAGAACGGTTCGCTCGCCCCGCAGCATGTCATCGAGCGCATCGGACAGCTCGCGCCCGAGGGCACGATCTTCGCCGCCGGCGTCGGCCAGCACCAGATGTGGGCCGCGCACTTCATCCAGTACGACAAGCCCGCGACCTGGCTGAACTCCGGCGGCGCCGGAACCATGGGCTACGCGGTCCCGGCCGCCATGGGCGCCAAGGCCGGCCGGCCGGACCGTACCGTCTGGGCGATCGACGGCGACGGCTGCTTCCAGATGACAAATCAGGAACTCACCACCTGCGCCCTGAACAACATCCCGATCAAGGTCGCCATCATCAACAACGGCGCCCTCGGGATGGTCCGCCAGTGGCAGACCCTCTTCTACAACCAGCGCTACTCCAACACCGTGCTGCACTCCGGCCCGGACAGCGCCGACCCGGAGGCCAGGGGCACGCGCGTGCCGGACTTCGTGAAGCTGTCCGAGGCCATGGGCTGCGTCGGCCTGCGCTGCGAGCGCCCGGAGGACCTGGACAAGGTCATCGAAGAGGCGAACTCCATCAACGACCGCCCCGTCGTCGTCGACTTCATCGTCCACGAGGACGCGATGGTGTGGCCGATGGTCGCCGCCGGCACCTCCAACGACGAGATCATGGCCGCCCGGGACGTCCGCCCCGACTTCGGCGACAACGAAGACGACTGAGCGAGAGAGACGTAAAAGATCATGTCCAAGCACACGCTCTCCGTCCTGGTGGAGAACACCCCGGGCATCCTCGCCCGGATCGCCGCCCTGTTCTCCCGCCGCGGCTTCAACATCGACTCGCTCGCGGTCGGCGTCACCGAGCACCCCGACATCTCCCGCATCACCATCGTGGTGGGTGTCGAGGACCTGCCGCTGGAGCAGGTGACCAAGCAGCTCAACAAGCTCGTCAACGTGCTGAAGATCGTCGAGCTGGAGCCCGGTCAGGCCGTTCAGCGCGAACTCGTTCTGGTGAAGGTGCGCGCCGACAACGAGACCCGCTCCCAGATCGTGGAGATCGTCAAGCTGTTCCGCGCCAAGACCGTCGACGTCTCCCCGGAGGCGGTCACCATCGAGGCCACCGGTTCCGGCGACAAGCTGTCCGCCATGCTCAAGATGCTCGAACCCTTCGGCATCAAGGAACTGGTCCAGTCGGGCACGATCGCCATCGGACGCGGCGCCCGCTCGATCACCGACCGGTCGCTGCGCGCACTCGACCGGTCCGCCTGAGCGGTGTCCGGTCGGCCGGGACAACACCCGCCGACCGGATGCCGAGACCCCCGGACTTCCCTTCCCCTCACCGCAATACGGTGGGACGCATCATCTGCACACCAAGGAGAGAACCCAAAGTGGCCGAGCTGTTCTACGACGCCGACGCAGACCTGTCCACCATCCAGGGCCGCAAGGTCGCGGTCATCGGCTACGGCAGCCAGGGCCACGCCCACGCCCTGTCGCTGCGGGACTCCGGTGCCGACGTCCGTGTCGGTCTGCCCGAGGGCTCCAAGTCCCGGGCCAAGGCCGAGGAGCAGGGCCTGCGCGTGGTCACGCCGGCGGAGGCCGCCGCCGAGGCCGACGTCATCATGATCCTCACCCCGGACCCGGTCCAGGCGAAGGTCTACGAGGAGTCCATCGCCCCGCACCTGAAGGACGGCGACGCGCTGTTCTTCGGCCACGGCTTCAACATCCGCTTCGGCTTCATCAAGCCCCCGGCCGGCGTGGACATCTGCATGGTCGCCCCCAAGGGCCCGGGCCACCTGGTGCGCCGCCAGTACGAGGAGGGGCGCGGCGTTCCCTGCATCGTCGCCGTCGAGCAGGACGCCTCCGGCGACGCCTTCGCGCTGGCCCTGTCGTACGCCAAGGCCATCGGCGGCACCCGTGCCGGCGTCATCAAGACGACCTTCACCGAGGAGACCGAGACCGACCTGTTCGGTGAGCAGGCCGTCCTGTGCGGTGGCGCCGCGGCCCTGGTCAAGGCGGGCTTCGAGACCCTGACCGAGGCCGGCTACCAGCCGGAGATCGCCTACTTCGAGTGCCTGCACGAGCTGAAGCTGATCGTGGACCTCATGTACGAGGGCGGCCTGGAGAAGATGCGCTGGTCCATCTCCGAGACCGCCGAGTGGGGCGACTACATCACCGGCCCGCGGATCATCACCGACGCCACCAAGGCCGAGATGAAGAAGGTCCTCACCGAGATCCAGGACGGCACCTTCGCCAAGAACTGGATGGACGAGTACCACGGCGGTCTGAAGAAGTACAACGAGTACAAGGACCAGGACTCCGAGCACCTGCTGGAGACCACCGGCAAGCAGCTGCGCAAGCTGATGTCGTGGGTGAACGACGAGGCGTGAGCGCCCCGCCCGGTGGTGGTGCGTCCCCGGCCGGGGGCACCACCACCGGCCCGCCCCAGGGAGACCCCGTACACAATGGAGTTTCTCGTCCGGGTGATCCTTCCGCAGTGGCGCAAAACGACGACCGTGGCGCCATTACACTGCTGCACACATACGCGTCAGGCCCACAGTGTCGTGCGTCTTCCACGCGGCTAGCACCCTCCACCGCCAGCGGCCGTCGGGACGGCCGTCCGCATTGGACTTGTGAGGACTCACGTGAGCTCGAAACCTGTCGTACTCATTGCTGAAGAGCTGTCGCCCGCGACCGTCGACGCGCTTGGTCCCGACTTCGAGATCAGGCACTGCAACGGTGCCGATCGGGCCGAGCTGCTCCCCGCCATCGCCGACGTCGACGCGATTCTGGTCCGTTCCGCCACCAAGGTCGACGCCGAGGCCATCGCCGCCGCGAAGAAGCTCCGGGTCGTCGCGCGGGCCGGTGTCGGCCTGGACAACGTCGACGTCGCCGCCGCCACCAAGGCCGGCGTGATGGTCGTCAACGCCCCGACCTCCAACATCGTCACGGCCGCCGAGCTCGCCTGCGGCCTGATCCTCGCCACCGCCCGCAACATTCCGCAGGCGAACTCGGCGCTGAAGAACGGCGAGTGGAAGCGCAGCAAGTACACCGGCGTGGAACTGGCCGAGAAGACCCTCGGCGTCGTCGGCCTCGGCCGCATCGGCGCGCTGGTCGCGCAGCGCATGTCCGCCTTCGGTATGAAGGTCGTCGCCTACGACCCCTACGTGCAGCCCGCGCGGGCCGCCCAGATGGGTGTCAAGGTGCTGTCCCTGGACGAGCTGCTGGAGGTCTCCGACTTCATCACCGTCCACCTGCCCAAGACCCCCGAGACCCTCGGCCTGATCGGCGAGGAGGCGCTGCGCAGGGCCAAGCCCGGCGTGCGCATCGTCAACGCGGCCCGCGGCGGCATCGTCGACGAGGTGGCGCTGTACGCGGCGCTGAAGGAGGGCCGGGTCGCGGGCGCGGGCCTGGACGTGTACACCAAGGAGCCGTGCACCGACTCCCCGCTGTTCGAGTTCGACCAGGTCGTGGCCACCCCGCACCTCGGCGCCTCCACCGACGAGGCCCAGGAGAAGGCGGGCATCGCGGTCGCCAGGTCGGTGCGTCTGGCGCTCGCCGGTGAGCTGGTGCCGGACGCGGTGAACGTCCAGGGCGGTGTCATCGCCGAGGACGTCAAGCCCGGCCTGCCGCTCGCCGAGCGCCTCGGCCGCATCTTCACCGCCCTCGCGGGCGAGGTGGCCGTACGCCTGGACGTCGAGGTCTACGGCGAGATCACCCAGCACGACGTGAAGGTGCTGGAGCTGTCCGCGCTCAAGGGTGTCTTCGAGGACGTCGTCGACGAGACGGTGTCGTACGTCAACGCGCCGCTGTTCGCGCAGGAGCGCGGTGTCGAGGTGCGCCTGACCACCAGCTCCGAGTCCGCCGACCACCGCAACGTGGTCACCGTGCGCGGCACGCTCGGTACCGGCGAGGAGATCGCGGTCTCCGGCACGCTGGCCGGTCCCAAGCACGTCCAGAAGATCGTCGCGGTCGGCGAGTACGACGTCGACCTCGCGCTCGCCGACCACATGGTCGTCCTGCGCTACGAGGACCGTCCCGGTGTCGTCGGCACCGTGGGCCGCATCCTCGGCGAGGCGGGCATCAACATCGCCGGCATGCAGGTCGCTCGCGCGGGCGTGGGCGGCGAGGCCCTGGCCGTCCTGACGGTCGACGACACGGTGGGCGCCACTGTGCTGGCCGAGCTCGGCGAGGAGATCGGAGCGACCTCCGCGCGCTCGGTCAACCTGGTCTGAGGTGCTGTTCCGCCGGACGGGCCGACTTTCTCAGGCCTGAACCGCAAAGCGCCGGGTGAGCTGTCTCAGCTCACCCGGCGCTTTGTCGTGCGTGTCAGCTGCCGTCGGTCTCGATCTTCCGCAGCGTCACCGCCGCCCCCACCGCGGCCGACGCCAGCAGCACCCCTCCGGCGATCGCCGCCCCGTGCATCCCACTGGTGAACGCCTCCCGTGCCGAGGCCAGCAGCGCCTGACCGGTACTGCCGGGGAGGTGGGCGGCTGTCGCGAGGGCGCCGCCCAGGGTTTCACGCGCCGTGGCCGGGGCCGAGGCGGGCATCCCGTGGCGGTAGACGGCCGTACCGACGGAGCCGAGGACCGCCATGCCGAGCGCGCCGCCGAACTCCGTGCCGGTCTCCAGGAGCGAGGAGGCCGTGCCCGCGCGCTCCACGGGTGCCGTGCTCATCGCGAGGTCGGTCAGCTGGGACATCACCATGACGACCCCGCAGGCGAGGACACCGGCGGCGGCCAGGACCAGCCAGAGGGAGTCGGTGCCGGTGAGCGCGAGGAGCGCGTACCCGGCGGCGGAGACGGCGAAGCCGGTGGCGACGACGTGACCGCGGTTCGCGCCACGGGCGACGAGCGCTCCGGTGACCGGGCCGGCGACGCCGATGAGCACCGACGGGAGCAGACTCCACAGCGCGGCCTGCAGCGGGCTCTTGCCGAGGACCGACTGCAGGTACTGCGTGGTGAAGATGGCCGAGCCCATCATGCCGAACGCCGAGACCAGGGTCAGCACCAGCGCCGGGGTGAAGCCGCGGCCGCGCAGCAGGGCCGGCGGGATCAGCGGGGAGGCGGCGGTGCGCTGGCGGTGGACGAAGAGCGCGGCGAAGAGCAGACCGGTCGTCAGTGAGGCGACGTAGCCCGGGTGCCAGCCCTCGGAGGGGATCTCCTTCAGGCCGTAGACCACGGGGAGCACGGCGGCCATCGACAGCGGCACGCTCGGCCAGTCGAAGCGGCCGGGGGAGGGGTTCTTCGACTCGGGGAGGAGGAAGGGGCCGAGGACCAGCAGCAGGGCCATCGCGGGGAGGTTGACCAGGAAGACCGAGCCCCACCAGAAGTGCTCGACCAGGACGCCGCTCATCACCGAGCCGAGCGCGATGCCGCCCGTCATCACCCCGGACCACAGCCCGATCGCCTTCGCCCGCTGGCCGGGGTCGGTGAACATCGTGCGCAGCAGGGCCATCGTCGACGGCATCAGGGTCGCGCCGCCGATGCCGAGGATCGCGCGGGCCGCGATCAGGGTCCCGGCGCTGTCCGCGTAAGCCGCCAGGACCGAGGCGGCGCTGAAGGCCGCGGCGCCCATGAGCAGCAGCCTGCGGCGGCCGATCCGGTCGCCGAGCGAGCCCATCGTCATCAGCAGGCCGGCCAGGACGAAGCCGTAGATGTCGAAGATCCACAGCTGCTGGGTGCCGCTGGGGCGCAGGTCGGCGCTGATCGCGGGGGACGCGAAGTACAGGACGGAGACGTCCATCGAGACCAGCAGCAGCGGGAGCATCAGCACACCGAGAGCGGTCCATTCACGGCGGCCGGCGCGGACGGGGGCGCCGACGGCGCCCGTCGGGACGTTCGTGCTCGTCGAGTTCGTCATGGCGAGGACTGTACGGGCGTCTTAAACGCTTGTCTAGAACTAATGTATAAGTCACCCGTCTAGGACGGGTGTATGGATCGGCGGTAGGCTGGCCGGTATGGGACACCGTGAGGATCTGCTCGAAGGCGCCAAGCGCTGCCTGCTTCAGAAGGGCTTCGCGCGGACGACCGCGCGCGACATCGTGAAGGAGTCCGGGACCAATCTGGCCTCGATCGGCTACCACTACGGCTCGAAGGACGCGCTGCTCGCGCAGGCGTACGTGGCACTGGTGGAGAACGTGTCCGACGACTTCGACGGGGACGGTCCGCAGGCCGAGGGTGTCCCCGGTTCGCTGGAGCGCTTCCGGTGGGTGTGGTCGAACATCGTCGCCACCATGCGGGAGCCCGGCTCGGTGTGGCGGCTGAGCATGGAGGTCATGACCCTCGAACTGCCCGAGGTGCGCGAGCACCTGGCCCGCGCGCAGCGGGAGGGCGGGCGCGGGCTGGTGGCGCTGCTGATGGGCGTGCCCGAGGAGGAGGTCTCCGACGAGAGGGCGGACACGCTCGGCCGCTTCTACCTCACGCTGATGACCGGCCTCATCGCCCAGTGGTCGTTCGATCCGAAGACGGCGCCCGACGGGGACGCGCTCACCGAAGGGCTGCGCCAGATCATCGAGGCCGCCGCGAAGAGCTGACCCCTCAGGCCAGTCGCGCCCGCTTCAGTGCCATGTGCAGCAGCAGCCGGTCCTCGCCGTCGTCCAGGTCGAGGCCCGTGAGCTGTTCCACCCGGGACAGCCGGTAGTACAGCGTCTGGCGGTGGATGCCCAGCTCGGCGGCCGTGCGGCCGGCCTGGCCCGCGCAGTCCAGGTAGACCTCGGCGGTGCGGGCCAGTTCCTGGTGGGCGGGCGTCAGGAGCGGGCCGGCCGCCGGGTCGTGGGCGGACTCCGGCGGCAGGGCGGTCAGCAGCCGGTACGGGCCGATGTGCCCCCACTCGGCGACGGGGCCGAGCCGCGATTCGGCCAGCGCGGCGCGCGCGGCGGCGGTGGCCTCCTGCCAGACCGCGCCCAGTTCGACGAGGCCGACGCGGGGTTCGCCGACCCCGGCGGCCGCGCCTTTCGTGCGGTGTGCTCCCTCCGCCTCCTTGAGCAGGCGTGCCGCGGTCGTCAGCGCCGGTGTCCGCACGTCCGTCGAGCGGAGCCGCACCAGCACCGCCAGGCTCTGGGCCGTGGTCCTCCAGGGGACCGTGCACAGGGCCGTGGCGTGCGGGACCGTGCGCGTGGACGGGGCGTCGTCCGGGTCGGCCGAGGGCCAGGGGGCCAGGCAGACGAGAGTGTGCGGGCCGTCGGCACGGGCGCCCAGGGCCGTACGGAGTTCCGCCACCGCCATGTCCTGCTGCCAGCCGGGTTCCGCCGTGAGCACCGCCCGCAGTTCGCGGCCGAGGCCGGCCCCGGCCCGTGCCTCGTCGGCGAGCAGCGCGCCGATCCGGCCCGCCACCTCCATGGCCGCGGCCAGCTGCGCGTCGGTCGGGCCCGGGTCGTCGTCCAGCAGCCAGACGTAGCCGAGGACGACACCCCGATGGCGTACGGGCAGGCAGACGCGCCCGCGGTAGACGCCGGCCTCCGGCGTCGGCGGGATGCGCACCGGTCCCGTCGCGCGCGTGATGCCGAACCCCTCGAACCACGCCCGCACCGTCGCCGTGGACCGCCGGGTCAGGATCGAGCGGGTGCGCACCGGGTCCAGGGCCGACGGATCCAGCTCGCCCTCGCTGTCGTACGCGCCGAAGGCGATCAGCTCGAAGTCCCGGTTCTCCAGGGTCGCGGGTGCGCCCAGCAGCTCCGAGATCTCGTCCACCAGCTCCTGGTAGTCACCCTTGAATTCCGACGTCACCCGGGCATTCTGCCGCATTTCCTAGCGGCCTTCATACATCTGTCTGAGATCCCGGCAACGGATGCGTGACAGCTGTCGATGGCCGACCATCGGAGAGATCCTTAGGTTTCACGGTGGTTCTCCGTGCCGTCTCCGAATCGTCGGATGCCGGCCGTTTTCGGTGCTTTTGTTTGTGGAGGTGCCCCGTGCTGGGTCCCGTGATTCTCGCCGCGTCGCGCAGCGACCGGATGCGTCGCCTGATCTCGGCGGCCCCGGTGACCAAGCAGGTCGTCGACCGCTTCATCCCCGGCGAGACCGTGGACGACATCGTCCCGATCATCAAGGACCTCACGGCCAAGGGCCTTGAGCTGACGATGGACGTCGTCGGCGAGGACATCACCACGCCCGAGCAGTCCTACGCCGCCCGGGACGCCTACCTGGCCCTGATCGACCACCTCAAGCTCCTGGGGCTGGGGGAGAAGGTCGAGATGAGCGTCAAGCTCTCCATGTTCGGCCAGGCGCTGGAAGGCGGCCACGAGCTGGCCCTCGCCAACGTCCGCCCGGTCGTCGAGGCCGCCGCCGCCATCGGCACCACCGTGACCCTGGACGCCGAGGACCACACCACCCTCGACTCGATGTTCGCCATCCACGAGGAGCTGCGGAAGGACTTCCCGCAGACCGGCTGCGTCATCCAGGCCTACCTGTTCCGCACCGAGGCCGACGCCCGCCGCCTCGCCGCGGCCGGCAGCCGGGTGCGCCTGGTGAAGGGCGCCTACAAGGAGCCCGCCGAGGTCGCCTACCAGCAGAAGCACGAGATCGACAAGGCCTACGTGCGTATCCTGAAGACGCTGATGAACGGCGAGGGCTACCCGATGATCGGGTCCCACGACCCGCGCCTGATCGCCATCGCCCAGGAGCTCGCGCACAAGGCCGGCCGTAAGCTCGACGAGTACGAGTTCCAGATGCTCTACGGCATCCGCGGCGAGGAGCACCTGCGGCTGGCCGCCGAGGGCCACCGGATGCGTGTGTACACCGCCTACGGCACCGACTGGTACGGCTACTTCATGCGCCGCCTGGCCGAGAAGCCGGCGAACCTGCAGTTCTTCCTGCGGAGCATGATCAGTCGTGGCTGAGGCAACCGGGCTGTGCCGCGGCGTCGGCCGGGGGTCCGGGGGTTGTCCCCCGGGAAAGCACAGCATGCGCCGCCTCGCCGAGAAGCCGGCGAACCTGCAGTTCTTCGTACGCAGCATGATCACCAAGGGCTGAGCCCGACACCCGCTCACGATAAAGGAGTTACGGATCATATGGACGCTGTGACCCAGGTCCCCACCCCCGTCAACGAGCCGGTGCACGGCTACGCCCCCGGCACGCCCGAGCGCGCCCGCCTGGAGGCCAAGCTGAAGGAGCTGGCCGAGAACCCGATCGACCTGCCGATGACCATCGGCGGCGAGAAGCGGATGGGCGGCGGCGAGGCCTTCCAGGTCGTCCAGCCGCACAACCACAAGGCCGTCATCGGCACCTTCCGCGGTGCCACCCAGCAGGACGCGCAGGACGCGATCGACGCCGCGCTCGCCGCCGCCCCGGCCTGGCGCGCGATGTCCTTCGACGACCGCGCCGCGATCATCCTGCGTGCCGCCGAGCTGCTGGCGGGCCCCTGGCGCGAGACGCTGGCCGCCTCCACCATGCTGGGCCAGTCGAAGACCGCGCAGCAGGCCGAGATCGACACCCCCTGCGAGCTCGTCGACTTCTGGCGCTTCAACGTCCACTACGCCCGCCAGATCCTCGCCGAGCAGCCGCCGGCGAACTCCCCGGGCGTGTGGAACCGCATGGACCACCGCCCGCTGGAGGGCTTCGTCTACGCGATCACCCCCTTCAACTTCACCGCCATCGCGGGCAACCTGCCGACCGCCCCGGCGCTGATGGGCAACGTCGTCGTCTGGAAGCCGTCCCCGACGCAGACCCACGCCGCCGTGCTGCTGATGCAGCTCCTGGAGGAGGCCGGGCTGCCCAAGGGCGTCATCAACCTGGTGACGGGCGACGGCATCGCCGTCTCCGAGGTGGCCCTCAACCACAAGATGCTGGCCGGCATCCACTTCACCGGCTCGACCAAGACCTTCCAGCACCTGTGGAAGACGGTCGGCAACAACATCGAGAAGTACCGCTCCTACCCGCGCATCGTCGGTGAGACGGGCGGCAAGGACTTCGTCGTCGCCCACCCGAGCGCCGACCGCGCCGTGCTGAAGACCGCGCTGACCCGCGGCTCCTTCGAGTTCCAGGGCCAGAAGTGCTCCGCGTCCTCGCGTGCGTACGTCCCGGCCTCCATCTGGAACTCGGGCTTCAAGGAGGAGTTCGCGGCCGAGGTCGACGGCATCAAGATGGGTGACGTCACCGACCTGACGAACTTCATCGGCGCCGTGATCGACGAGCGTTCCTTCGCCAAGAACAAGGCCGCGATCGACCGCGCGAAGTCCGACCCGAGCTGCACGATCGTCGCAGGCGGCACGTACGACGACTCGGTGGGCTACTTCGTCCGCCCGACCGTCATCGAGTGCACCGACCCGGAGAACGAGGTCTTCACGACCGAGTACTTCGGCCCGATCCTCGCCGTGCACGTCTACGACGACAGCTCGGCCGAGAAGTACGACGAGATGCTGGACCAGATGGAGTCCGTCTCCGACTACGCCCTCACCGGCTCGGTCATCTCGGGCGACCGCGCCGCGGCCGCCCACACGATGGCGAAGCTCCGCTACGCGGCGGGCAACTTCTACATCAACGACAAGTCGACCGGCGCCGTCGTCGGCCAGCAGCCCTTCGGCGGCGGTCGCGCCTCCGGCACCAACGACAAGGCCGGTGCCCCGCAGAACCTGATGCGCTGGACCCTGACCCGCGCCATCAAGGAGACGCTGGTCCCGCCGACCGAGTACGGCTACCCGCACATGGGCTGACCAGCCCCGTGAACGCGGGCCGGGAAGCCTGAACTCCCCCGAACAGGCTTCCCGGCCCGTTCCCTTTTTCCGGACGTCTCCCGGACGTCTCCCGGACTTTTCCCGGGGCATCCCCGGATATTTCCCCGGACATTCCCCGGGCGTCACACTGGACGCATGACGGTGACGACCGACGACGCGGCACGGCTGTGGGCGGTCCGGACGGCCGGTCCGGGCGACCCGCTGGTGCTGTGCCACGGCGGTCCGGGACTGTGGGACATGTTCGGCGACGTCGCCGAACTCGTCGCCGGCGCCACGTCCGCCGTCCGCTGGGACCAGCGCGGCTGCGGGCGCTCCGCGCCGTCCGACGGCCCGTGGACGAGCGAGCGCTTCGTCGCCGATCTGGACGCCGTACGACGGCACTTCGGGATGGAGCGGATGGCGCTGCTGGGCCATTCCTGGGGCGCGCAACTCGCGTTGGGCTACGCACTGGCGCACCCGGAGCGGGTGAGCACGCTGATCTACGTCTCCGGCACCGGCATCGGCCCGGACGCCGGCTGGCGCCCGGCCCACGAGGCGAACTTCGTCGCCCGGCTCGCCGACCACCCCCAACGCCTCGCCCACTGGCGGGAACTGGCCGGCGTCGCCCCCGCCGCGCGCACCCCGGACGAGGAACGGGAACTGGCCGTCCTGCGCTGGTCCGCCGAGTTCGAGGACCGGGAGCGGGCCCTGGAGCTCGCCCGGCGCATGGCCGACCCGTGGTTCGGCGTCAACACCGCCTGCAACAGGGCCCTCAACCTGGAGCGCGAGCGCACCTGGGGCACCCCCGCGCTGTACACCGCCTGCACCCGGCTCGACGTCCCCGCCCTGATCGTCGACGGGGAGCGGGACCTCCGCCCCCGCTCCGCTGTCGACTCCCTCGCCGAAGCCCTGGCCCGCGCCCGCCGGGTGAGCCTCCCGGACGCGGGCCACCTGCCGTGGGTGGAGGACCCCGGGGGATTCCGGGACGCGGTGGTGGGTGCACTCCAGGGCCTGCCGTCCGGCGCGGGCCGGCCCGGGCAGGCGGTGTTTTCCGGCCGGCTCCGGCAGGATCCGGAGGACAGGTTTTAACCTGACCGCATGACCCCGCGCCCGCGCACCGTCCACACCGCCGATCTCGATGCCGCCGAACTCCGTTCCGTGCGCGCCCTGCTGGACGCGGCGTTCGACGGCGGCTTCAGCGACGAGGACTGGGACCACGGCCTGGGCGGCCTGCACGTCCTGGTCCAGGACGACAGGGGGCCGGCCGCCCACGGCTCGGTGGTGATGCGGCGGATGCGGCACCGCGGGCGCTGGCTGCGCACCGGATACGTGGAGGCCGTCGCCGTACGGGCCGACGTGCGCCGGACCGGGCTGGGCGGGCAGGTGATGGAGGTCGTCGAAGGGATCATCGACCGGGCCTACGACCTCGGCGCACTGTCCGCGAGCGCGCAGGGCGCCGCGTTGTACGCGTCCCGGGGCTGGCAGCGGTGGGGCGGCCGGGTGCACGGCCTCTCACCCGACGGGATCGTCCGCCTGGCGGAGGAGGAGGGGGGCATCCACCTCTGGCCGGCGCGCGCCGGGAGGCCGCTCGACCCCGAGCACGAGCTGGTCCTCGACTGGCGTGACGGCGACGTCGCCTGAGGTACGTCAGTTCCTGCGGACCAGGATCTTCCCCGTGTTGCCCCCGCGCAGCATCAGCAGGAACGCCTCCACGATCCGCTCGAAACCGTCCACCACCGTCTCGTCCAGCGCGAGCGCCCCGCTGCGCAGATGCGGCACGGCGAAGTCGTACAGCTCCTTCTGCGCGTCCATGTGGTCGCGCACCAGGAAGCCCTCGATCCGCAGGCTCTTCTCCACGACGTCCGCGTGGTCGAAGCGGACCGGCGGCGCGTCCGGGGTGTTGTACTGGGCGATCGTGCCGACGCGCACCACCCGGCCCCGGTCGCGCAGGGCGCCGACCGCCGCGCCGAGGTGGTCGCCGCCGACATTGTCGACGAAGAGGTCGATTCCGGTGGGGGCGGCTTCGGTCAGGAGGTCCGCGACCGGGGCGCCGTGGTAGTCGAAGGCGGTGTCGTAACCGACCTTCTCCGTCAGGTACGTGACCTTCTCCGCCGACCCCGCGCTGCCGATCAGCCGGCCCGCGCCGAGCAGACGGGCGAAGCGGCCGGTGGCCGTGCCGACCCCGCCCGCCGCGCCGGAGACGAACACGTCCTCGCCCTCGCGCAGCCGGGCGATCCGGGTGAGGCCGACGTAGGCGGTCAGGCCCGTGCCGCCCAGCACGCCCAGGTAGGCCGAGAGCGGCACATCCGGGTGGTGGGGCAGGTGCCGCACCTCCTCGGGGCGGACCACGGAGTGGGTGCGCCAGCCATGCCGGTGGAGGACGATCTCGCCCTCGGGGAGCGCGGGTGTGCGCGAGGCGACGACCCGGCCGAGGGTGCGGCCCTCCAGCGGGGCGTTCAACTCGAACTGCCCGTCCATCATTTCGCGGTGGTACGGGTCCACCGACCAGTACAGGTTCTCCACCAGAGCCGTGCCGGGGGCCGGTTCGGGGACGGGGGACTCGGCGAAGCGGAAGTGGCCGGCGGTCGGGAGGCCGGTCGGGCGGGCGGTCTGCTGCACGGTGAGCGCGGTCTCGGTCATGGCAGGGACCGTACGGAGGAATGCCCGGACCGGGCAGGGGGTTGGGCTCATGCAACGCGGTGATCCATGAGCCGTCCTCATAGCAGCAGGTGGGAGTCCCCCGTGACCGCAGCCGACCTTGCCCCGCAGGAGCTGAGAATCCTCGTCGCAGTGGCCGACGAGGGCGGGTTCTCCGCCGCGGCCGGCCTCCTGGGGACCACCCAGTCCGCCGTCTCCCACGCCGTGCGCGGAGTCGAACGCAAGCTGGGTGCCGTGCTCTTCGAGCGCGGCCGGTTCGGCGCCCGGCCGACGCCGGCGGGGGAGCGGGCGGTTGCCCACGCGCGGCGCGTGCTGCGGATGCTCCAGGCGCTGGCCGCCGATGTCCGGGGCGCGGACACCGGCCAGGTCGCCGGACCGCTGCGCGTCGCCGCCTTCCGCAGCGCGGCCCTGTCCCTGCTGCCGCCCGCCCTGGAACGGCTCACCGCACGGCATCCGGATGTCGAGGTGAGTGTGAGCGTCGTACGGGAACTGGGCGCCGGCACCGCGGGAGAGGTCGCGCGGGGGCGGGCCGACCTCGGGATCGCCACCCTCGCCGACGGCGCGCCCCTGCCCGCCGGGCTGGTCGGGGACGTGCTGATGGAGGAGCCGTACGCCCTGGTGCACCCCGCCGGACACCCCGAACCGCGCCGACTGCCCCTGGTGGACTGGGCGGAGAACTGCGGCTCGTACACCCGGGACTGGTGGGCGGCCCAGGAGTGGATCCCGGCCGCGACCGTGACCGCCGAGGACGACGGCGCGGTGCTGGCGATGGTGGGCAGCGGCCTCGGCATGGCGATCATGCCCGCGCTCTCCCTCGCCGCCGCGCTCTCCTGCGTGCAGATCACCGACCTGGGGCCGCTGAGCCCGCACCGGTCCGTCGGGTACGTGACCACGCCCGAGCTGGCCGCCACCGGTGCCGTGCGCGCGCTCGTCCGTGAGCTGCGCGCCCTCCACCTTCGTACGGCCCCCCCTGCTCCGCTCTGGAAAGGCGCAGGTCACGGCGGTGTGATCCGGTCCGTCGTCTCAGATACTAGGACGTCCGAGTAACTATGCAGACAGATACGTTCGGCTCCCTTAGCGTGGAAGGAGCCGAACGACTCGCTCGATCCAGCGAATGGCGGTCGTGATCCGAGCCCTGCGCAGGCAATCCCTGCGGGCCGGTCCG
Organism: Streptomyces sp. NBC_00820; assembly: GCF_036347055.1. NCBI lineage: Bacteria > Bacillati > Actinomycetota > Actinomycetes > Kitasatosporales > Streptomycetaceae > Streptomyces > Streptomyces sp. NBC_00820. Next base: position 5,688,029 of record NZ_CP108882.1, read on the forward strand.
CCGTATCTGGGGGTACTCCCGCGCCCATTAGGCAGCGGAGGAGTCTCGCAACCCGCCCCAGCCGTGCTCCAGGTTTCCGAAGGAGTCGAATTCCCATGGCCGAGACGACCAGCCGCCGCCGAGTCCGCCACGTGTCCCGCACGAACGAGACCGACCGCAAGAGCGCCGCCGCCGCCCTTCAGCGCGCCCTCGACCGCCGTGACAACGGCGGCTCCACCGGGCACTGAGCCGGGGCCGGGAGCCGCACCACCCGCCGGTGGGCAGGACGCGCTGTCCTGCCCACAGGACCGGCTCACCCGCCGCGCCGCACCCCGAAGCGGTCGACGCAGCGGCCGTGCGGGTGAACGCCGGGCGACGGGCTGCCGCCGACACACCGGGTGTCCGCATGCCGGACTCCCCATGTCATTCCCTGGGATGCGGAGTACGGTGCTGGCATGTCGCGCAGCATCAATCTCGCAGTGATCCCCGGTGACGGCATCGGCCAGGAGGTCGTGGCCGAGGGTCTCAAGGTCCTCTCCGCCGTCCTGCCGCAGGACGTGAAGCTGGAGACCAAGGAGTACGACTTCGGTGCCAGGCGGTACCGCGCCACCGGTGAGACCCTCACCGACGCCGACCTCGACGCCCTGAAGCGGCACGACGCCATCCTGCTCGGCGCGATCGGCGACCCCGGCGTCCCCTCCGGCGTCCTGGAGCGCGGCTTCCTGCTCAAGCTCCGCTTCGCCTTCGACCACCACGTCAACCTCCGTCCCTCGAAGCTGCTCCCCGGCGTCGCCACCCCGCTCGCCGGCCAGCCGGAGATCGACTTCGTCGTCGTCCGCGAGGGCACCGAGGGCCCCTACACGGGCAACGGCGGCACCATCCGCAAGGGCACCGAGCACGAGGTCGCCACCGAGGTCTCCGTCAACACCGCCTTCGGTGTGGAGCGCGTGGTCCGCGACGCCTTCGAGCGCGCCCAGGCCCGCCCCCGCAAGAAGCTCACGCTGGTCCACAAGAACAACGTGCTGACCTTCGCCGGGCACCTGTGGACGGACGTCTTCAACCGGGTGGCCGAGGAGTACCCCGAGGTCACCACCGACTACGTCCACGTCGACGCGGCCACCATCTTCCTGGTCACCCAGCCCGAGCGGTTCGACGTGATCGTCACCGACAACCTCTTCGGCGACATCATCACCGACCTCGCCGCGGCCGTCTCCGGCGGCATCGGCGTGGCCGCCTCCGGCAACATCAACCCCAGCCGCGCGTTCCCGTCCATGTTCGAGCCGGTCCACGGCTCCGCCCCGGACATCGCCGGCCAGGGCAAGGCCGACCCCACCGCCACGGTCCTGTCCGTCGCCCTGCTGCTGCGCCACCTCGGCCACGACGCCGAGGCGGACCGGATCGACGCCGCGGTCGCCGCCGACCTCACCGAACGGGCCGGCAAGCCGGCCCGTTCCACCTCCGAGATCGGCGACGCCCTCGCCGTACGCGTAGCCGGCTGACCCCGCGCTGCCTGCAAAGCCGCCGGGTCGCACCGCACCCGGCGGCTTTTCCTGTGCGGCCGCCGGGTGTCACCATCGAACCCGGGGCCGCATTCACCCCGATTCCTTCCATCGCCACCCGCGCGCGATAATCGAACGCGGAGCCGCGATATGGGGAATGCTCGGACGTCCTCACTCCGGCCACGGGCCGTGCGGGCGTGAGCGCGGCCCGTCACCACAACCGGTGCTGCATCTTCCGGGGACACCCCCGGACCCCGGCCGAAAGACCGGAGCTGGCTCCGCCCACAGAGGAAGCGAAGGACTCCCCGTCATGACGACGCCCACGATCGAGCTCAAGCCCTCCGCCCACCCGCTCGCCGCCGCGGAGCGGGAGGCGATCCTGGCCAACCCCGGATTCGGCCGCCACTTCACCGACCACATGGTGACGATCAAGTGGACCGAGGGCCGCGGCTGGCACGACGGTCAGCTCGTTCCGTACGCGCCGATCCCGATGGACCCGGCCACCAACGTCCTGCACTACGCGCAGGAGATCTTCGAGGGCCTGAAGGCCTACCGCCGGCCCGACGGCTCGGTCGCCACCTTCCGCCCCGACCAGAACGCCAGGCGTTTCCAGCGCTCCGCCAAGCGCCTGGCCATGCCCGAGCTTCCGGTCGAGACGTTCATCGAGGCCTGCGACCTGCTGGTGCAGCAGGACAAGGACTGGGTGCCCGCGCACGGTGGCGAGGAGTCCCTCTACCTGCGCCCCTTCATGATCGGCACCGAGGTCGGCCTGGGCGTCAAGCCGTCCAACGAGTACCTCTTCATCGTCATCGCCTCCCCGGCCGGCGCCTACTTCCCGGGCGGCGTGAAGCCGGTCTCCATCTGGGTCTCCGAGGACCGCGTCCGCGCCGTCCCCGGCGGCATGGGCGACGCCAAGACCGGCGGCAACTACGCCGCCTCGCTGCTCGCGCAGGCCGAGGCCGCCGTCAAGGGCTGCGACCAGGTCTGCTACCTCGACGCCGTCGAGCACAAGTGGGTCGAGGAACTGGGCGGCATGAACCTGTACTTCGTGTACGGGGCTGCGTCCAATGAAAAGCCGGTGATCGTCACGCCCACGCTGACCGGCTCCATCCTGGAGGGCGTCACCCGCGACTCCCTGCTGGCCGTCGCCCGTGACCTCGGCTACCAGGCCGAGGAGGGCCGCGTCTCGGCCGACCAGTGGCAGCGCGACTCCGAGAACGGCACCCTCACCGAGGTCTTCGCCTGCGGCACCGCCGCCGTGATCACCCCGGTCGGCACCGTGAAGCGGGACGGCGTCGAGTGGAAGCAGAGCGGCGGTGAGCCCGGCGAGGTCACCATGCGCCTGCGCCGCGCCCTCCTCGACATCCAGCGCGGCACCGCCGAGGACAAGCACGGCTGGATGCACGAGCTGGGCTGACCCCCACCCGGCTCCCACCGCACAGGGCCGCCCCGGACACCGCGTCCGGGGCGGCCCTGCCGCGTCCCGGGGCGCCGATCGATTTGAGCAACACTCAAACAAGCGTGCGGGGGTGACGTCGACGACCCTTCTGTTCGTCGAAGGCCCCTTCTGTTTCGCGGATACGACGTTTAGAGTGACGCTCTAAACGTATGTGAGGCAAAGAGGTGCCGCGTCGTGCGACTGACCCCCACCGAACGTGACCGGCTGCTGCTCTTCGGGGCCGCCGAGCTGGCCCGGGCCCGCCGGGCGCGCGGCCTCAGGCTGAACGTGCCGGAGGCGACCGCGCTGATCGCGGACACCGTCTGCGAGGCCGCCCGGGACGGCCGGCGGCTCGCGGAGGCCATCGAGGCGGCTCGCTCGGTCCTCGGCCCGGACGACGTGCTGCCGGGGGTCGCCGACGTGGTCACCGAGGTGCACGTCGAGGCCGTCTTCGACGATGGCTCCCGGCTCGCGGTGGTCGCCGACCCCATCGGAGGCGGCCTCGGTGACCGGGCACCGGGCGCGCTGCTGCCCGGCCCGGAGCACGCCGACCCCGCGCCCGTCCGCCGGCTCACGGTCACCAACACCGCCGCCGTGCCCGTCTCCGTCACCTCCCACTTCCACTTCTTCGAGGCCAACCCGCGGCTCGACTTCCCCCGCGAGCGCGCCTACGGCATGCGGCTGGCCGTACCCGCCGGATCCTCGGTGCGGTTCGGGCCGGGTGAGAGCGCCGAGGTCGGCCTCGTACCGATCGGCGGCGAGCGGATCGCCATCGGCTTCGCCGGCCTGGTCGACGGACCGCTGGACGCGCCGGGAGCCCGGGAGGAGGCCCTGCGCAGGGCCGCCGCGTGCGGATACCTGGGGGCCGGAGACCCGGGGCCCGGACATCCGGGTGCCGGACGCCCGGCGGTTGACGGCCTGGCGGCCGATGACCCCATGGCCGATGATCTGGCGGCTGAAGGCCTGGAGGGCGAGGGCCGGTGAATCCGTACGAGTACGCCGCCACCCACGGCCCCCGCGCCGGCGACCGCGTCAGGCTCGGCGACTCGGGGCTGGTGATCCGCGTCGAGTCCGACGCGCAGAAGCACGGCGACGAGTTCCTGGCCGGCTTCGGCAAGACCGCCCGCGACGGACTGCACCTCAAGGCCGCCGCCGTCCGCGACACCTGCGACGTCGTGATCAGCAACGTCGTCGTGATCGACGCCGTCCAGGGCATCCGCAAGGTGTCCATCGGCATCCGCGAGGGCCGCGTCCACGCGATCGGCCGGGCCGGCAATCCCGACACCCTGGACGGGGTGGACGTCGTCGTCGGCACCGGCACCTCGATCGTCTCCGGCGAGGGGCTCATCGCCACCGCCGGGGCCGTCGACACCCATGTGCACCTGCTGTCGCCGCGCATCATGGAGGCCTCCCTCGCCTCCGGGGTGACCACGATCATCGGGCAGGAGTTCGGCCCGGTGTGGGGCGTCGGCGTCAACTCCCCCTGGGCGCTCAGGCACACCTTCAACGCCTTCGACGCCTGGCCGGTCAACATCGGCTTCCTGGGCCGGGGTTCGTCCTCCTCGCCGGCCCCGCTGGTCGAGGCGCTGGCCGAGGGCGGCGCCTGCGGGTTCAAGGTGCACGAGGACATGGGCGCCCACACCCGCGCCCTGGACACCGCGCTGCGGGTCGCCGACGAGCACGACGTCCAAGTGGCCCTGCACAGCGACGGGTTGAACGAGTGCCTGTCTGTCGAGGACACCCTGAGCGTCCTCGACGGCCGCACGATCCACGCCTTCCACATCGAGGGCTGCGGCGGCGGTCACGTGCCCAACGTGCTGAAGATGGCCGGCGTCCCGAACGTCATCGGCTCCTCCACCAACCCCACCCTGCCCTTCGGCCGGGACGCGGTCGCCGAGCACTACGGCATGATCGTCTCCGTCCACGACCTCAAGACCGACCTGCCCGGCGACGCCGCCATGGCCCGCGACCGCATCCGGGCCGGCACCATGGGCGCCGAGGACGTGCTGCACGACCTCGGAGCCATCGGCATCACCTCCTCCGACGCCCAGGGCATGGGCCGCGCGGGCGAGACGGTCCGCCGTACGTTCGCCATGGCGGGCAAGATGAAGGCCGAGCTGGGCCCGCTGGAGGGCGACGGCGAGGGCGACGACAACGCCCGCGTCCTGCGCTACATCGCCAAGCTGACCATCAACCCGGCCATCGCGCACGGCCTCTCCCACGAGGTCGGCTCGATCGAGACCGGCAAGCTCGCCGACATCGTGCTGTGGCGCCCGGAGTACTTCGGCGCCAAACCGCAGCTCGTCCTCAAGGCCGGCTTCCCGGCGTACGGCGTGACCGGCGACCCCAACGCCGCCACCGACACCTGCGAACCCCTCGTGCTGGGACCGCAGTTCGGCGCGTACGGGGCCACGCCCGCCGACCTCTCCGTCGCGTTCGTCGCCCGCGCCGCCCTCGACCAGGGCCACGACACCCTGCCCACCCGGCGCCGCCGGGTCGCCGTGCGCGGCACTCGCGGCATCGGCCCCGCCGACCTGCGGCTGAACGCCCGCACCGGCGCGGTCGACGTCGACCAGCGCACCGGCCTGGTCACCCTCGACGGCGACCCGCTGCGCTCCGCGCCCGCCGACTCCGTCGCCCTCAACCGCCTCTACTTCCTCTAGGGAGCCACGACATGACCACCCCGGCAGCCGACGGCTTCCGCATGCCCGCCGAATGGACCCCGCACGAGCGGACCTGGATGGCGTGGCCCGGCCCCAACCCCACCTTCGCCGACCCCGACGGCCTCGCCGCCGCCCGCCGCGCCTGGGCCTCGGTAGCCCGAGCCGTCCGCCGCTTCGAGCCGGTCACGGTCGTGTGCGGACCTGGGCAGTCGGCGGAGGCGGGCCGGCTGCTCGGGCCCGGCGTCGACACCGTCGAACGCGCCCTGGACGACGCCTGGATGCGCGACATCGGCCCCACCTTCCTCACCGACGGCAAGGGCGGACTGGCCGCGGTGGACTGGACGTTCAACGGCTGGGGCGCCCAGGAGTGGGCGCGCTGGGAGCACGACGCCGAGATCGCCGGGTACGTCGCCGGCCTCGCGGGCGCGAGGACGTACGCCTCGAAGCTGGTCAACGAGGGCGGCGCGATCCACGTCGACGGCGAGGGCACCGTCCTGCTGACCGAGACGGTCCAGCTCGGCCCCGAGCGCAACCCGCACCGGACGAGGCAGGAGGTCGAGGCGGAGATCCACGCCCACCTCGGCACCCGCAAGGCGCTCTGGCTGCCGCGCGGCCTCACCGCCGACTACCCTCCGCACGGCTTCGGCACCCTCGGACACGTCGACATCGTCGCCGCCTTCGCCGGCCCCGGCGTCGTCGTCGCCCACCACCAGCCGGACCCGGCCCACCCCGACCACGAGATCACCCGGGAGGTCATCGGCATCCTCCGGTCGGCGACCGACGCCCAGGGCCGCCCCCTGGAGGTCGTGGAGGTGCCCGCCCCCACCGTCCTGGAGGCCGACGGCCACTGGGCCGACTACTCCTACATCAACCACTACCTCTGCAACGACGGCGTCGTCCTCTGCGCCTTCGACGACCCGCGCGACGAGACCGCCGCCGCGATCTTCCGCAGGCTCTTCCCCCGGCGCACGGTCACCCTGGTGGACGCCCGCCCCGTCTTCGCGGCCGGCGGCGGCATCCACTGCGTCACGCAGCAGCAGCCGAGGGTCCGGTGACGGCGCACGGCACCGCGGTGACGGCCGGCGTCGGGTACAACGTACGAGTGAACGTACTGGTCTGTGCCGCCTGCGGCCACCACCTCACCGAGCCGCTGCGCCCCCTGCCCGAGCTGCCGCCGCGCCCGGCGGACGGGCTGACGGTCGACGTGCCGGTGGCCCCCGACGGGCTGACGGTCGACGTGCCGGTGGACCCCGACGGACCGGCGGACGACGTGCCGGTGGCCCCCGACGGCGCGTCGCACGCCCCTTCCACCGTGCCGCGCGGCGCCTACGCAGTGGACCCCGAGCCGTGCGGCGCTCCCTTCGTGCCGTACCCGGATCCGGAGCGGGTGGAGTCCGCGGTTCCCGGTGGGCGCGGGGGCGCCCCCGACGGCCCAGGCCGTCTCGTGTCCGCCGGGCCCCGCGACACCCTGGTCGTGCACCCCGAGGACAGCGCGGCGTTCCTGGCACGCGACCCCGCCTCCCGGGGGACGGGGTGCTGCGGCGAATCCGGAACGGAGGGGCCGAACAGGGTGTGCGGCGGGTGCGGTGCCCCGGTGGCGACGCTCTTCAGCGAGTGCTACGGCCCCTACGAGATCCACTTCCTGCCCGACGCCGTACGGACGGTCCCCGCATGAGCCCGACCTCGTCCCCCCGCCGCCGCACCCCCGCCCCGCCCCGCGAGGAGGTCCTCGCCGCCGCGATGGACATGATCGCCGAGCGCGGTCTGGAGAAGCTGACCATGGCGGGGCTGGGCCGTGAGGTGGGGATGAGCAGCGGGCATCTGCTCTACTACTTCCGCTCCAAGGACGAACTCCTGCTCCAGGCCCTGGAGTGGAGCGAGGGCCGGCTGGGCGCGGAGCGGGGCCGCCTGCTGGCGCGGGCGGGCAGCGCGCGCGAGCGGCTGGCGGCGTACGTCGACCTGTACGTCCCCGACGGCCACGGCGACCCGCACTGGACGCTGTGGCTGGAGGTGTGGAACCGCTCGCGCGAGGCCGGTGACGACGCCCGCGAGCGGCAGGCCGCCATCGAGGGCGCCTGGCACCGCGACCTCGTCGCCCTGATCGCCGAGGGCGTCTCGCGCGGCGAGTTCCGCGTCGTCGACGCCGACCGCTTCGCCACCCGGCTGCGCGCGCTCCTCGACGGCTTCTCCATCCACGTGGCCGTCGGCCTGCGCGGCACGGACCAGGAACGGGTGACGGCCCACGTGCGGGAGTTCCTCGCCGACGCGCTGTTCACGCCGGACGCCTGAACCCCGCGCCCCGGCTGGAGGGTCCAGGGCCCCCTCCCGTCCCTCCCGTCCACCGGGTGGGTCGCCCGAGCCCGCATCCTGAGACGGACAGTGAGGTGAAGGGCACTCTGTGCCAGACTGCCCTTCGTGCTCTCGTTCGCCATGATTATGGGCAGCAGGCGCGCCGGTCCGCAGTGACCACCTCGCACGACCAGGTGCGGGTGGCACCGTCGTCCTCGACCCGCGCGCAGACCTCTCGCACCCGCGAGGGGTTTTTCGTTTTCCGGCCCACCTACAGCCGGAGGCGTGGCGCGAGGGACCATGGAGGACGGTGGAGCCGGTCATCCGGTAAGACCGATTTTTCCGACAGGAGCCTTCAGACCATGACGGAAACCAGCGAACTCGACGATTCGTTCCACGTCTTCGACACCACGCTGCGCGACGGCGCGCAGCGCGAGGGCATCAACCTCACGGTCGCGGACAAGCTGGCCATCGCACGGCATCTGGACGACTTCGGCGTGGGATTCATCGAGGGCGGCTGGCCCGGCGCGAACCCCCGGGACACCGAGTTCTTCGCCCGTGCCCAGCAGGAGATCGACTTCCGGCACGCCCGGCTCGTCGCCTTCGGCGCCACCCGCCGCGCGGGTGCCAGGGCCGCCGACGATCCGCAGGTCAAGGCGCTCCTGGACTCGGGCGCCCCGGTGATCACGCTGGTGGCCAAGGCGCACGACCGGCATGTGGAGCTGGCCCTGCGCACCACCCTGGACGAGAACCTGGAGATGGTCCGCGACACGGTCTCCCACCTGTGCGCGCAGGGCCGCCGGGTCTTCGTCGACTGCGAGCACTTCTTCGACGGCTACCGCGCGAACCCGGAGTACGCCAAGGCGGTCGTCCGTACGGCCGCGGAGGCCGGCGCGGACGTCGTCATCCTCTGCGACACCAACGGCGGCATGCTCCCCGCCCAGATCCACGCGGTCGTCGCGACCGTCCTCGCCGACACCGGCGCCCGGCTCGGCATCCACGCCCAGGACGACACCGGCTGCGCGGTCGCCAACACCCTCGCCGCCGTCGACGCGGGCGCCACCCACGTGCAGTGCACGGCCAACGGCTACGGCGAGCGCGTCGGCAACGCCAACCTCTTCCCGGTCGTCGCCGCCCTGGAGCTGAAGTACGGCAAGAAGGTCCTGCCCGACGGGCGGCTGCGCGACATGACCCGCGTCTCGCACGCCATCGCCGAGGTCGTCAACCTCACCCCCTCGACCCACCAGCCCTACGTCGGCGTCTCCGCCTTCGCGCACAAGGCCGGCCTGCACGCCTCCGCGATCAAGATCGACCCCGACCTGTACCAGCACACCGACCCCGCCCTGGTCGGCAACACCATGCGCATGCTCGTCTCCGACATGGCCGGCCGCGCCTCGGTCGAGCTGAAGGGCAAGGAACTCGGCATCGACCTCGGCGGCGACCGCGAGCTGATCGGCCGGGTGGTCGACCGGGTCAAGGAACGCGAGCTCAAGGGCTACACCTACGAGGCCGCGGACGCCTCCTTCGAGCTGCTGCTGCGCGCCGAGGTGCAGGGCAAGCCGCTGAAGTACTTCGAGGTCGACTCCTGGCGGGCGATCGTCGAGGACCGCCCCGACGGCACCCACGCCAACGAGGCCACGGTCAAGCTGTGGGCGATGAGCGAGCGCATCGTCGCCACCGCCGAGGGCAACGGCCCCGTCAACGCCCTCGACCGGGCGATGCGCGTGGCCCTGGAGAAGATCTACCCCCAGCTCGTCAAGCTGGACCTGGTGGACTACAAGGTCCGCATCCTGGAGGGCAAGCACGGCACCCACTCCACCACCCGGGTCCTGATCTCCACCAGCGACGGCGCGGGCGAGTGGTCCACGGTCGGCGTGGCGGACAACGTCATCGCCGCCTCCTGGCAGGCACTCCAGGACGCCTACACCTACGGCCTGCTGCGCGCCGGGGTGGAGCCGGCCGCCGCCCAGTAGTGAACGGCACGGCGGGTCCGCGGCCGGGTCAGGGGGCCCGCCAGACGTTGTCGTAGGCGTCCTCCTCGATCCGGTGCCGCTGGCGCACGCCCTCCAGCTCGGTCAGGGCCTCGCCGACGGCGGCCAGGACGGTCACCACCGAGTCGTCCGCGATCTCCTCGGGGTCCACCGGCGGGGGGTCCTCGATACCGAGCGCGTCCGCGAGGCCCACCAGGACCGGTTCGCGCGCGGCCCAGCGGTCGGCCGCGCGGCGCCGGGCCGGTGAGTCCGGGGGCGAGGCGGGCGCGGAGCGCCGGCGCAGCCAGTGCCGGCGCGTCCCGGCCGGCTGCTCCTGTTCCTCCAGAGCGGTGGCGTAGGCGTCGGCCAGGCCGCGTCCGCGCCGCCACAGCCAGTCCTCGACCGTCTCGTACGGCGTCTGCCGGACGAGGGACGCCGCCGCCCCGTCCAGCAGGACGTCACCCGTGACGCGCTCGGCGGACGGGACGACACGGTCGTCCTCCACCACGAGCGCGCCGACCTCCAGGAGGTCGAGGAGCTCCGCGCCGGCGAGGGCGAGAGACAGGTCGCCCTGGGCCGGACGGCTCGCGGGCGGGGCGTCCAGGGCGACGATCAGCAGATCCTGGGGTGTGGTCATCTACGGCTCCCGATGGCATGGCTCGGCACGGCCCCACACCACCACCATGTCGTCCGGGCGGCCGATCCGCAGCATGACCGCCGAAGCGGGTCCGCGAGCACGACCGCCGAATCCGCGCGCTCACTTCGCCGAGGCACCGCGGCGGCAGGGTGCCGAGCACCTTCGCGCGCGGCCCCTCCTCGCCGGCCGCCCACCGCCGCCCACCGCCGCCCCCGGGCCACGGCTCGGGAGCGGCGGTGCGGACGGAGCGCGGCCTGCCGGCAGGCACCGGCCTACTGCAGGTGCCACTTCTGGTTGGCGGCCCCGGTGCACGACCAGATCTGGGCGCGGGCCCCGTTCGCCGACGAGTTGTCCGTGACGTCCAGGCACTTGCCGGCGGCGCTGTTCACGACGTCACCCGTGGCGGCGTTGTACGACCACCGCTGGGCCCCGGTTCCGTTGCACCCGTACAACTGCACCTTCGCCCCGTCCGCCGTCGAACCGGCCGTCACGTCCAGGCACTTGCCGAGCCCCTGCACGGACCCGTCGGCCTGCACGGTCCACGTCTGGGCCGCGGTGCCGTTGCAGTCGTAGAGCTGCACGGCCGCGCCGTCGGTGCTCGAACCGCCCGCCACGTCCAGGCACTTGCCGGCCAGGCCCACGAGGGAACCGCTCTGCCCGACGCCGCCCGACGGGGTGCCGGACCAGGTGAAGGTCGCGGAGGTCTTCCCCGGCAGGGAGTAAGTGGCGTGCTGCGAGCCCCAGTCGATGGTGACCGTCCGCGCCGAGGACGACCCGTTGTAGGCGATCAGGGCCTTGCTGCCGTCCGGATTGCGCCATGCCACGTTGGGCACGGTGGTGGACGCCGTGGAGGCGATGCGCTGGGCGCCCGGCCGGACGAACTTCGTCAGGTGTCCCATGTCGTAGTACTCGACCGTGTAGTCCACGGTCCCGCCGCGCGCGTCGCCGTTGTGCACGGTGACCAGGCCGGTGCAGGTGCCGCAGCCGCCGTTGTGCGGGCCCATGTTCTGGTCCACCGCCAGCGACCACTTGGTCACCGACTTCGCCCAGTTGCGCGTGTAGTCGATGATGTTGGACATGTCCTCGTGCTGCTGGTCGGCGATCCAGGTGCCGCCGGAGTGTTCGGTGCCGAAGGCGTCGAGGCCCGGGTACTGGTTGTGGACGGTGGTCTGCTTGGCGATGTCACCGCCGTAGCCGTGCCAGGCGATCCCGCCGAAGTTGGGGTGGTTGCGGACGGCCGGGTCGTCCACGGTCTGGGCGGCGTAGGAGTCGTAGGAGTCCCAGTTCCAGTCGTGCGCGAGCACCTTCGCCGGAAGGCCCGCCGCCTGGAGCCTCGGCAGCAGCTCGCTCTTGGTGAAGTAGGCCAGCCCGCTCGCGTTCCAGCTCATGGAGGGATAGCCCGAGCAGCAGGTCGGCTCGTTCTGCGCGGTGACGTACGAGACCTTGACGCCCTGGGCCTGGTAGGCCTGGAGGTACTTCACGAAGTACGCGGCGTAGGCCCCGTAGTCCTCCGCCTTCAGCCAGCCGCCGTTGAGCGAACCGCTGTCCTTCATCCAGGCCGGAGCCGTCCACGGCGACGCCATCACGGTCAGCGACGGGTTCAGCTGGAGAGCCTGTCTCGTCAGCGGGGCCACGTCGGCGAGGTCGTGTGCGAGGGAGAACCTGGCCAGATCCGGGTCGCTCTGGCCGGCCGGCACGTCGTCGTACGTGTAGCCGGAGCGCGCGAGGTCCGAGGCGCCCATCGGGTTGCGCAGGAAGGACAGCCCGATCCCGTCCGCCGGCGAGAACAGCTTGCGCATGGTCGCGTCCCGCGTCGCCTGCGACAGTGCTCCGCTGCTGTTCAGCAGCCATGCCGCGGTGTCCGTGAAGGACGCGCCGCCGCCGGTGAAGGTCTGGTACCGGGTGTTCTCGTCGACGGTGATGTTCTCGCCGGTGCCACCGGTCCCGGACTGGAAGGCGAACGGCGTCTGCGCCTGGAGTCCGCGCACCACATGCCGTCCGGCGGAGTCGTCGGTGGTGGTGAGCCAGGCCGTCACCTGCTCGCCGGCCGCGTGCGCGGTGGGGATGCCCAGGGTCGTCAGCCCGGCGGTGGTCAGCAGCCCGGCCAGTAGCAGCCGGGCCGCGCGCAGGGGTCGTCTCATGGAGCGCCGTCCCTTCGGGAGGTGGGGGTGGGGAGGCGTGCGAGCCGTGAGTCAATGACGGCTCGGCGGGCGCGTCAAGAGGTCGCGCATTCAGGAAGCGAACGCACAACGGCCGTGTTCCGGACGCCAGTTGAGCGCGCACCACTTCTGACGTGAACTCTTGACGGCATCATGAGCCCCGAGTTAACTCACGCCGTGATCTAAGTCATGAGTGAATCGAGAGCCCAGTGAATCAAGAGCCAAGGGAAGGGTCCATGCGAAGAACCGCCCTGCTCGCCTCCGCCGCTCTGCTGACCGCACTGCTCCCGCTGACCGCCGTCGCCACCGCCTCCGGTGCCGACGACCCGCCCCCCGTGCCCGTCGACCGCTTCGAGGGCGAGGTCCCCTTCGCCGCCCAGCCCGCCGAGGGCATCTTCACCTGGGGCGGCGACGCCGACGACCCGCCCGCCCTGGAACTGGCGGACCGCCCCGACGCCCCGGAGGGCGCCAAGGTCCTCACCGGCACCTACGACATCAGCGGCTACGGCGGCTTCACCCACGACTTCGCCGCCGGTGAACCGGCCCACGACTGGTCCGCGCACCAGGGCATCCGCTTCTGGTGGGACGGCCAGGACAGCGGCAGGAAGCTCGCCTTCGAGATCAAGGACGGCGGCGCGAACGGCGAGGCGTCCGAGCTGTGGACGACGTCCTTCACCGACGACTTCACCGGCTGGAAACAGATCCTGATCCCGTTCACCGACTTCACCTACCGCACGGACTACCAGCCCGTCGGCGGCATCGACCACGTCCTCGGACTCACGCAGATGTGGGGATACGCCCTCACCCTCCCCGTCGGCCTCAAGGGCCGCTTCGCCATGGACGACGTCGAGCTGTACGGCAGGGCGGACCAGTCGCTGCGCGCCTCCGTCACCGCCGACTCCGCCGTCCACCCGGTGAAGGAGGGCGGCACGGCCACGCTGAAGGTCACCGTGGCCACCACCGGCGCGGCGCCCCTCGACGACCCCGTGACGGTCACCTACGCGACCGGCGGCGGCACCGCCGAACCCGGCAAGGACTACACCCCCGCCTCCGGCACCCTCACCTTCCCGGCCGGTACCGCCTCCGGGGCCTCGCGGACCATCCGGGTCGCGACCCTCAAGGACAAGGCCGCCGAGCCCGCCGAGACCGTCCCGGTCGCGCTCACGGTGACCGGCGCCAAGGCCCCCGCCGAGATGCCGCAGGTCGTCATCGACGCCCACGGGCTGCCGTACCTGGACACGAAGCTGCCCGTGAAGAAGCGGGTCGCGGACCTCCTCGGCCGCCTGTCCCTGGCGGAGAAGGCCGGCCAGATGACCCAGGCCGAGCGCGGCGCGGTCGGCACGGGGGACGACATCGCGGCCTACGGCCTCGGCTCACTGCTCTCCGGCGGCGGTTCGACACCCACGCCCAACACCCCCGAGGCCTGGGCGAAGATGATCGACGCCTTCCAGCTCCGGAGCCGGGCCACCCGCTTCCAGATCCCGCTTATCTACGGCGTCGACGCGGTCCACGGCCACAACAACCTGGTCGGCGCCACGGTCATGCCGCACAACATCGGCATCGGAGCCACCCGGGACCCCGCACTCGCCGAGAAGGCCGGGGCGGTGACGGCCGCCGAGGTCCGGGCCACCGGCATCCCCTGGGACTTCGCGCCCTGCCTGTGCGTGAGCCGCGACGAACGCTGGGGCCGCTCCTACGAGTCCTTCGGCGAGGACCCGGCGCTGGTCGAGTCCATGGAGACCGTCATCCAGGGCCTGCAGGGCCGGGCGGACGGCAGGGACCTGAGCCGTGACGACAAGGTCCTCGCCACCGCCAAGCACTTCGTCGGTGACGGCGGTACCGCGTACGGCTCCTCGACCACGGGCTCCTACAAGACCGACCAGGGCGTCACCAAGGTCACCCGCCAGGAGCTGGAGGCCGTCCACCTGGCACCGTTCGGCACGGCCGTCGACCGGGGCGTCGGCACGGTCATGCCGTCGTACTCCTCCCTGGACGTCATCGGTGACGGGCAGGGCCCGGTGAAGATGCACGCCCGCGCCGACATGATCAACGGCGTCCTCAAGGGCCGCATGGGCTTCGACGGCTTCGTCATCAGCGACTGGAACGCCATCGACCAGCTCCCCGGCGACTACGGCTCCCACGTGCGCACGTCCGTGAACGCGGGCGTCGACATGATGATGGTCCCGTACACCTACAAGGACTTCACCAAGACCCTGACCGACGAGGTCCGGGCCGGACGGATCAGCGAGCGGCGGATCGACGACGCCGTCTCCCGCGTCCTCACCCAGAAGTTCAGGCTGGGCCTCTTCGAGCACCCGTACGCCGACACCAGTGGCGCCGCCGCGATCGGCTCCCCGGCGCACCGGGCCGTGGCCCGCCGCGCCGCCGCCGAGTCGCAGGTGCTGCTGAAGAACTCCGGCGGGCTGCTGCCGCTGAAGAAGAGCCAGAAGGTGTACGTCGCCGGGTCCAACGCCGACGACATCGGCAACCAGAGCGGCGGCTGGACCGTCACCTGGCAGGGCTCCTCCGGGAACATCGTCCCCGGCACCACCGTCCTGCAGGGCATGCGCGAGGCGGGCGGGAACGTCACGTACTCCAAGGACGCCTCCGCCCCGACGAACGGCTACGACGTGGGTGTGGTCGTCGTCGGCGAGACCCCGTACGCCGAGGGTGTCGGCGACGTCGGCAACGGCCCCGCCCACACTCTGACGCTCTCGGCCGCCGACCAGGCCGCCGTCGACAAGGTGTGCGCGGCCATGAAGTGCGCGGTGCTGACCGTCTCCGGGCGCCCCCAGCTGATCGGCGACCGGCTCGGCGACGTCGACGCGCTGGTGGCCTCCTGGCTCCCCGGCACCGAGGGCGAGGGCGTCGCCGACGTCCTGTACGGCAAGCGGCCCTTCACCGGGCAGCTCCCCGTCACCTGGCCCCGGTCCGAGGCCCAGCTGCCGATCAACGTGGGCGACGCGTCGTACGACCCGCAGTTCCCGTACGGCTGGGGCCTGACCACGCTCACCCACGTGCCGGACGGCGGCGCGGCCACGCTGCGCGCGCTCGGCAAGGCCGCCGCGGTGGCCGAGCGGGCCGGCGCCGACCGGACCGGGCGGGAGCTGGTCACCAAGGCGCGGCTGATCGTTCAGCGCAAGGCCGGGCAGCGGATCACCGAGGCGCTGGCGGGGCCCTTCGCCGACGCCGACAACGCGCTGCTGACCGGCCGGTACGGAGAGGCGGTGCGGAAGCTGACGGAGGCGTACCGGGCGGCCTGAGCCCACCCGCACCCTCCTCCGGTATGACCGCTTAGGGGCTGGTTCGGGTAGCTTCGAAGCATGAAGGCCGTCTCGTGGACCCGAAGCCTCCCGGCCCTGCTGCTGGCCGTACTCGCGCTGGTCGTCCTGACCGCGCTCGCCCCCGGCGCGAGCGCGGTCACCGGCGTCTCCACGATCGCCCAGGCCCTGCGCAAGGGACCGGTCTACGTCGATCCGGCGGCCTCCGGGCAACTGTCCGCAGCCGAGGCCAAGGTGCTCGCCGAACGGATCAAGCACGCGAACAAACCCCTGTTCATCGCGGTCCTGCCGGCGGGCTACCCGACGAAGGACCTCCTGCCCAAGGTGCGCGCCGCCACCGGCGTCACGGGCCTGTACGGCATCCGCGTCGGCGACCTCTTCGGCGCCCGTTCCGACCGCTCGGTCATGTCGAAGACGGCCGCGCAGAACCTGGTGGCCAGCGTCCAGGGCGAGGACGCCAAGGCCCAGCTCACCGACTTCACCGACCGTGCCCTGGCCAACATGGGCGGCCACGCGCCCGCGAGCTGGAGCGGCTCCGTGGACGGCAAGGGCGAGGGGGTGTCGACGACCGCCCTGATCGTCGCGGGCGCGGTCGTGGTGGCCGGCGGCGTGGGCGCCTACACGCTGGTCCGCCGCAGCCGCCGCCGGCGCGAGGAGGAGCAGCGGGCCGCGCTGGACCGGCTGCGCGTGGTGGTGGACGAGGACATCACCGCCTTCGGCGAGGAACTCGACCGGCTGGACTTCCACCCGGCCGAGCCGCGCGCCGACGACGCCATGCGCGCGGACTACGAGCGCGCGCTGGACTCCTACGAGAACGCCAAACGGCGCATGACCGAGGCGCGCAGACCGGAGGACGTCCGGGTGGTCACCGAGGCGCTGGAGGACGGCCGCTTCTCCCTCGCCCTGCTGGCCGCCCGCCGCACGGGACGCGCCCTGCCGGAGCGGCGTCCGCCCTGCTTCTTCGACCCGCGCCACGGCCCGTCCGTGACCGACGCCACCTGGACCCCGGCCGGCGGCAGCTCCCGGGAGGTCCCGGTCTGCGCCGCGGACGCGACCCGGCTGGCCGACGGCCGCGACCCGGCGATCCGCGAGGTCGACTCCGACCACGGCCGCCGCCCCTACTGGGACGCGGGCCCCGCCTACGGTCCCTGGGCCGGCGGCTACTTCGGCGGCGGCATCCTCCCCGGCCTCCTCGTCGGCACCCTTCTGGGCAGCGCGATGGCCACCCCGTCCTACGCGGCCGACTACGGCTCCGGCTACGGCGACTTCGGCGCCGGCGGCTACGAGGGCGGCGACGTCTCCGGCACCGACTTCGACCCCGACGACTTCAGCGGCGGCTTCGGCGGCGGCGACGGCGGCGGCGGTTTCGGCGGGGACTTCGGCGGTGGGGACTTCGGTGGCGGAGGGGATTCCGGCGGCGGATTCTGACACCGCGCGCGGCCGCCGTCCGGCCGCGGCTGGCTGACCGGGACGCAGGCCCGGGCGCCACAGCGCACGGGCGCACGAGCGCCCGCCCTCCCTTTTCGGGGGAGTGGAGGGCGGGCGCGCTCGGGGTGCGGGCGCCGGCAGGGGCGCCGCAGGCTCATGCCTGCTTGATGGCCGAGATGTCGAAGTTCAGCTTGATCTTGTCGGAGACGAGGACGCCACCGGTCTCCAGGGCCGCGTTCCAGGTCAGGCCCCACTCGGAGCGCAGGATCTCGCTCTTGCCCTCGAAACCGACGCGCTCGTTGCCGAACGGGTCCTTCGCCGCGCCGTTGAACTCCAGGTCGATGGAGATCGGCTTGGTCACGCCGAGGATGGAGAGGTCGCCGGTGATGCGGTAGTCGTCGCCGCCCAGGTGCTCCGCCTTGGTGGAGCGGAAGGTCATGACCGGGAACTCGTCGGTCTTGAAGAAGTCCGCGGACTTCAGGTGGCCGTCACGGTCGGCGTTGCCGGTGTCGATGCTGTCCATCTGGACGTCGAGGGTGGCGGTGGACTTGGCGGGGTCGGAGCCGTCGAGGTGCAGCGTGCCGGTGAAGTCCGTGAAGCCGCCCTTGACGTTGGTGACCATGGCGTGGCGGGCCACGAAGCCGATCGTGGTGTGCGCGGGGTCGAGGATGTAGTCGCCGGTCAGCGCGGAGAGGTCCGCGCCGGGCACGGCGGAGGTCTGAGGGGCGCTTTCCTTGCGGCCGAAGATACCCATGAGGTGCTCCTTGGGAAGGTCTGTGAAGGGTGGGGGACGGACACGGCCCGGTACGACGAGACCGTGCCCCGGAGTCTGTTGAACGTTCAACGAAACCGACGGTTACGACCGTAGACCCATTCCGTTCGATTTTCAACATCATCCGCAACGTGTTTTCAAGATAACCCACAGTAACCACGTACGCCCTCTGGCGGACGCGCGTAGATCTCGGGCACCATCTGCATGCACCACCTGCACAGCCGCCCCACAGGACGCTCGGCCAACCGCAGGAAGGGTCCCCCATGAAGTTCCGCTCCGCCGTGACCGCGCTCGCCCTCGTCGTCGCCCCCGGCGTCGCCGTGGTCGGCACCGCCACCGACGCCTTCGCCGTCACCAAGATCAGCCAGGCCACCGCCGAATCGATGTTCCGCTCGTCCGGCATCACCTGGTCGTCGTCGGGTGGCTGCACCAACCGCAACAACTCCACCTGCACGTCCTTCGACCAGCTCAACCTCGCCACCGCGCAGGGAGCCCAGACCCTGAAGAGCGCCAGCGGCTGCGCTCTCAACATCACCGGCGGCACCGAGACCGGCCACGCCTCCGGCACCTACTCGCACTGGAACGGCTACAAGCTCGACTACAGCAAGAACACCTGTATCACCAACTACATCAAGAACAGCTTCACTTACATCGGTCTGCGCGGCGACGGCTACCCGCAGTGGCAGGCCGCCTCCGGCAACCTCTACGCCGACGAGGGCAGCCACTGGGACGCGACGTACTACACCTGCGGCTGCTGAGACGGGAGGGGTGGTGACCGGTGACATGAGCCCGACCGGATCGACCCGCCGCGCACTGCTGCTGGCCACCGCCCTCACGGCTGCCCTGGGCCCCCCGGCCCAGGCGGCCCCCGCCGGCGCCGCCGGCCGCGGGGTTCCCGCGGACCCGGGCGACGCGTACGACACTCTGCGCCGACGCTGGCTCGGCATCGCCCTCGGC
Source organism: Streptomyces sp. NBC_00820 (assembly GCF_036347055.1). NCBI lineage: Bacteria > Bacillati > Actinomycetota > Actinomycetes > Kitasatosporales > Streptomycetaceae > Streptomyces > Streptomyces sp. NBC_00820. Next base: position 5,707,101 of record NZ_CP108882.1, read on the forward strand.
GCGGGGTACGACCCGACCGCCGAGCCGTACGCCTCCCGCCTCGCCCGACTGGGCGCGCTGGCCCGCGACTTCCGCGCCACCATGGACCCCGCCGCGGCCTCCCTCTGGCCCGGCCACCCCTTCGACCCGCCCGCCGGCATCACCTTCAGCTACAACCGCCTGTGGACCATGGCCCAGGCCCACGTCCAGCCCGGCACCGGCTCGACCGGCGACGACGGCCTCCTCGCCGACGTGCTCCGCGGCCTCGACCATCTCTCCGCCACCGTCTACCACCCCGCCGCCGTCCCCTACGGCAACTGGTGGGAGTGGCAGATCGGCAGCCCCCGGCTGCTCATGGACATCACGGCCGCGCTGTACGACCGCCTCGGCGACGCGCGCGTCGCGGCCGCCTGCGCCGCCGTCGACCACTTCATCCCCGACGCGATGCTCACCGACTACTCCGGCACCTCCACCGGCGCCAACCGCGTCGACCTGTGCCGCTCGGTCGTCCTGCGCGGCATCCTCGGCCGCGCCGGCGACCGCGTCGCGCTCGCCCGGGACGCCCTCTCGCCGGTCTTCCCGCACGTCACCCGGGGCGACGGCCTCTACGCCGACGGATCCTTCGTCCAGCACACCTGGGTCGCCTACTCGGGCACCTACGGCCAGGTCCTCCTCGACGGCCTGGGGCGGCTGTTCGCCCTGCTCGCCGGATCACCGTGGGAGGTCACCGATCCCGCCCGGCGAAACGTCCTCGACAGCGTCGAAGGCGCCTACGCCCCCCTGATCCACGACGGGTTGGTGATGGACTGCGTCAACGGCCGCGCCATCAGCCGGGGTTACCTGCTCTCCGACGACCTGCACATCATGCGCGGCGACCACTACCACGGGCAGGCGCTGATCGCCGCGATCGCCCTGCTCGCGGACGGCGCGAGCGAGGCCGAGCGGGAGCGGTGGCACGGCATGGTGAAGGGCTGGGCCGAACGCGACACCGTCACGCCGCTGCTGACGGCCGATCAGTTCGGCGTCGCCGAGCTGGCCCGGCTGCGGGCCATCGCCGACTCGGCCGTACCCGCGCGCCCCGAACCCCTCGGGCACCGCCTCTTCCCTGCCATGGACCGCGCCGTCCACCGCGGACCCCGTTTCACCGCGTCCCTCTCCCTGGCCAGCGACCGCATCGCCCACTACGAGTGCGGCAACGGCGAGAACCCGCGCGGCTGGCACACCGGCTCCGGCATGCTCTCCTGGTGGCCGAAAGGGCGCGGCGGCCGGTCCGGCGGGTCCGGCAGTTCCGGTGGGTCGGGAGGCTCAGGCGGGTCGGGAGGCTCAGGCGGGTCAGGCGGGGCAGGCGGGTCCGGCCGGTCCGGCCGGACCGATCAGTACACGGACTGGTACTGGCCCACCGTCGACTGGTACCGGCTGCCCGGCACCACCGTCTCGACCAAACGCCTCGCCGACCGGGCCGGCGGCGAATGGGGCGCCCCCAAACCCGACGTCCGCTGGGTCGGGGGCACCACCGACGGCACGTACGCGGTCGTCGGCCAGGACCTGAAGGGCCTCGATTCCACGCTCCGGGCCCGCAAGTCCTGGTTCTTCCTCGACGACGCCGTCGTCTGCCTCGGCGCCGGGATCACCTGCGCGGACGGCGTCCCCGTGGAGACGGTCGTGGACAACCGCAATCTGGGCGAGAACGGCACCCAGGCGTTCACGCGCGGCCCCCGCTGGGCCCACCTGGAGGGCCACGGCGGCTGGCTCCTGCCCCACGGCGGCGATCTGCGCACGCTGCGCGAGGACCGCACCGGTTCCTGGTCCGACATCAACACCACCAGCACCACCGAGCGCCGCACCCGCCGCTGGCAGACCCTGTGGCTCGACCACGGCACCGACCCGGCCGACGCCGCCTACCTCTACGTCCTGCTTCCCGGCGCCTCGCGCGCCGAGGTCGCCGCACGCGCCGCCGACCGCCACTGGCTGACCGTCCTCGCCAACGACGCCCGCGGGCAGGCCGTCACCGTGCCCGCCCTGGGTCTGACGGCCGCCGTCTTCTGGCGGAACGGTACGGTGGGGGACCTCACGGCATCGGCCGGCGCGAGCGTGCTCGTCCGGCGCAGGGGCCGGACCGCCACCCTGTGCGTCAGCGAGCCGCCCCGCACGGGCGCGCCGCTGGAGATCGTCTGGGACCGTCCGGTGCGCTCGGTCCGCCGGGCCGACGACACCGTGGAGGTCCGGTCGGCGGGCAGCCGTCTGAGGCTCCTTGTCACTCCGGGGATGGCATGTGCCACCCACGAATGTGAGGTCACTCTCAGGTGACTGCTTTGTGGCACCCCTACAACGTTGACGCCCGTTGAGCAGTCGGAACGGCTGCATGTTGTTGTGGTTCTGTTCAGTCGTACCAGGAAAACGCTCCGGAGACTGTACGGAGTCGACGGCTGGCATTCCGCGGTGCTCTTCGTAAGGTCACTACATGACCGTTTTGGAAGAGACGAAGGGTGAGCCGACCGGCGAGCCGGCGGACGCGCGCGGACGGGTCGCCGAGCTGCACGAGATCCGTGCGCAGGCCGTGGCAGGTCCCAGCGAGAAGGCGACCCAGGCGCAGCACGCCAAGGGCAAGCTGACGGCCCGCGAGCGCATCGAGCTGCTCCTGGACCCGGGTTCCTTCCAGGAGGTCGAGCAGCTGCGCCGGCACCGGGCGACCGGTTTCGGCCTCGAGGCGAAGAAGCCGTACAGCGACGGTGTCATCACCGGCTGGGGCACGGTGGAGGGCCGCACGGTCTTCGTCTACGCCCACGACTTCCGGATCTTCGGCGGCGCGCTGGGCGAGGCCCACGCCACCAAGATCCACAAGATCATGGACATGGCCATCGCGGCCGGCGCGCCCCTGGTCTCCCTGAACGACGGCGCGGGCGCCCGTATCCAGGAGGGCGTCTCCGCCCTCGCCGGTTACGGCGGCATCTTCCAGCGCAACACCAAGGCCTCGGGTGTCATCCCGCAGATCTCCGTGATGCTCGGCCCCTGCGCGGGCGGTGCGGCCTACAGCCCCGCCCTGACGGACTTCGTCTTCATGGTCCGCGAGACCTCGCAGATGTTCATCACCGGTCCGGACGTCGTCAAGGCGGTCACCGGCGAGGAGATCACCCAGAACGGCCTCGGCGGCGCCGACGTGCACGCCGAGACCTCGGGTGTGTGCCACTTCGCCTACGACGACGAGGAGACGTGCATCGCCGAGGTGCGCTACCTCCTGTCGCTGCTGCCGCAGAACAACCGCGAGAACCCGCCCCGGGCGGAGTCCTCCGACCCGGTGGACCGCCGCAGCGACGTCCTGCTCGACCTGGTCCCGGCCGACGGCAACCGCCCGTACGACATGGCCAAGGTCATCGAGGAGATCGTCGACGACGGCGAGTACGTCGAGGTCCATGAGCGCTGGGCCCGCAACATCATCTGCGCGATGGCCCGCCTGGACGGTCAGGTCGTCGGCATCATCGCCAACCAGCCCCAGGTCCTCGCCGGCGTACTGGACATCGAGGCGAGCGAAAAAGCTGCGCGCTTTGTCCAGATGTGTGACGCTTTCAATATCCCGATCGTCACCTTCCTGGACGTCCCCGGGTTCCTTCCCGGTGTCGACCAGGAGCACGGCGGAATCATCCGTCACGGCGCGAAGCTCCTCTACGCCTACTGCAACGCGACCGTGCCGAGGATCTCGCTGATCCTGCGCAAGGCCTACGGCGGTGCCTACATCGTCATGGACAGCCAGTCCATCGGCGCCGACCTGACCTACGCCTGGCCGACGAACGAGATCGCCGTCATGGGTGCGGAAGGTGCGGCCAACGTCATCTTCCGCCGTCAGATCGCCGAGGCCGAGGACCCCGAGGCGATGCGGCAGAAGATGGTCAAGGAGTACAAGGCCGAGCTCATGCACCCGTACTACGCGGCGGAGCGCGGCCTGGTGGACGACGTGATCGACCCCGCCGAGACCCGCGAGGTCCTGATCAAGTCCCTGTCGATGCTGCAGACGAAGCACGCCGACCTGCCCTCGCGCAAGCACGGCAACCCCCCGCAGTAACCGACCCGGACCGGCCGCGGTGACTCCGCGGACTTCTCTCTCACGGAGACTGACACCCATGAACCTGCCTGACATCCGCGTCGAGAAGGGCCTCGCCGACCCCGAGGAAGTCGCCGCCATCACGGCCGTCCTCCTCGCCCGCGCCGCCGCCCAGCCGGCGCCCCCGGCCCACCGCGGCCGCCCCAGGGCCGGCTGGCGCCGCCTGGAGCGCGAGCCCGGCTTCCGCGCCCCGCACAGCTGGCACTGAGTTCTGACAACACCACGGCCCCGCTCTCCCAGGGAGAGCGGGGCCGTGGTGTTGGTGCGCCCAGGGTGGTCCGGCCGCGGGCGCCGAGTCGCGTACGCCGGCCCGGACGCGGGCCCGGACGCGACCCGGCCCCCGAACCGCATGGGTTCGGGGGCCGAGGTCACAGATCGCGGGGCGTCCTACCGCAGGCGGGCCATGAGTGCGTGTTCCACCAGGGTGATGAGTGCGCTCTTGGCGTCCGCGCGGTGGCGGGCGTCCGTGGTGATGATGGGGGTGTCGGGGCCGATCTGGAGTGCCTCGCGGACCTCGTCGGGCTGGTACGGCTGGCTGCCGTCGAAGCCGTTGAGGGCGATGACGAAGGGGAGGCCCGAGTTCTCGAAGTAGTCGACCGCGGGGAAGCAGTCGGCGAGGCGTCGGGTGTCGACCAGGACGATGGCACCGATGGCGCCGCGGACGAGGTCGTCCCACATGAACCAGAAGCGGTCCTGTCCGGGTGTACCGAAGAGGTACAGGATCAGGTCCTGGTCCAGGGTGATGCGGCCGAAGTCCATGGCGACCGTGGTGGTCTTCTTGTCCCCGGTGTGGGTGAGGTCGTCGATGCCCGCCGAAGCGGACGTCATGACGGCCTCGGTACGCAGCGGGTTGATCTCCGAGACCGCCCCGACGAACGTGGTTTTGCCCACGCCGAAGCCGCCCGCCACCACGATCTTCGCGGACGTGGTGGAGCGGGAAGGCCCTCCGCTAGAGCTTGCGAAGTCCACTGAGCACCCTTTCGAGCAAAGTCACGGCTGGCTGGCCACCGGCGTTCTCGTCGCCGCCGGGCTGATGGATGGCGACCAGGCCCGCCTCCGCCAAGTCGGCGACGAGGATCCTGGCCACGCCGAGGGGGATCGTGAGCAGGGCCGAGACCTCGGCCACCGACTTGATCTCCCGGCACAGGTTGCAGATCCGCTGATGCTCGGGCAGCTGGCCCTGCATCTGATGCGGCTGCGCGGTGGTGTGCACCAGTGCCTCGATGGCGAGCTGGTAGCGCGGGCGAGTCCGGCCGCCGGTCATGGCGTACGGACGCACCAAGGGGTTGCTGGCTCCCGCCGGAGCGGGCGTCGGCTCACGGCGCTGCGGCTGCACAGGCTGGATCCGAGGTGCCGCCGGCTGGTCGTACGGCGAGGGGCCGGGGCCCTGCGGTGCGTACGGCTGCTGGTGGCCAGGGGCGGAGGGGAAGTTGTACGGGTTCGCCGAGCCGTCGTTCTGACCCTGAGCAGGGCCGTACGACCAATTGCCCGAAGACGAACCGCCTGGGGGTGTTGCCACTTTCTCCTCCTCCGACTGTGCCGGGCACCCATCGCTGTGGAGCCGCGTCCCGAAACCTTACGGCCCAGGGACGCGAACACGCACCGTTCGATTGCTAGTTGAGAAGGCTTCCCTGGAGCTCCGCACGGAGATCCGGGGTGAGGACCGTGCCCGCGCGGTCCACCAGAAGGGCCATCTCGTACCCAATGAGGCCGATGTCCGCTTCCGGGTGGGCCAGAACCGCGAGCGCGGAACCGTCGGATACGGACATGAGGAAGAGGAATCCTCGCTCCATCTCCACAACCGTCTGGTTCACGGCGCCTCCCTCGAAGATCCGAGAGGCGCCCGCCGTCAGCGACGTCAGACCGGATGCGACGGCCGCGAGCTGGTCGGCGCGGTCGCGGGGGAAGCCTTCGGACATCGCCAGAAGGAGTCCGTCGGCGGAGACCACCACCGTGTGGGACACCCCCGGGGTGTTGTCCACGAAGTTGGTGATCAACCAGTTCAGGTTCTGTGCCGCCTGGCTCATCGGGCTCACACTAACGCTCCTGGTTGTAGGTGCTGTCAGGGCCGAAGCCCTGGCCGTTCGTTTCACTGCCTGCGTTGCGTCCGCGCTGGACACCTCGACGCAGGTTGCTCAGCCTGCCCCGGACGTCCTCCGGGGCACGGGAGACCTGGGGGCCCCCCTGAGGGGTGCTCTCGGCGGTGCCCTCGACCAGGTTGGCCTTGGGTACCCGCCGCGGCAGACCGGAGGAGGTGACCCCGCCCGCCTTGGGCTTCCGCAGCTGCGAGGCCTGCTGCCAGCGCTCGTCGTTGGCCGAACGCCAGTCGCTGTCACCGTCGTTGCCCGGGGTGTTGCCCGGTGCGGGAGCCGGCGTCTCCGGCCGCACAGGTGCCGCACCGTTCGAGCCGCTCACGCCGTTGGAACCGCTCCCCAGCGAACCGCGGCGGGGCAACCCGGAGTCGGTCATCCGGTGGGGGGCGGAAGGGGACGGTCCCGGTCGGTCGAAGCCTACGCGGTTCCGCTCGTTCACGTCACCGGCCTGCGACGATTCCGTTTCCGGAGCGTACTGGGCCGGGTGGCCGTTCTGGAAACCGGCCTCGTTCTGGAAGCCGTTCTGCTGCGGCCAGTCGTCCTGCGCCGGCTCCGCGAACGCGGGGTCGGGGTAGCCGCCGCCGTTGGCCTGGAAGCCGTCGTTCTGCGGCAGCCCGCCGTTCGGAGCGAAGTACTGGTCGTCGTAGGGCTTTTCGTACGACCCTTCGTACGACGCCTGACCCTGCTCCTGGTACGGCTGCTGCGGCTGCTCCTGGTACGCCTGCTGCCCGTCGAAGGCACCGGGCTGCGCCGGCTGCGCGGTGTACCCGGTGGTGCTGCCGTCGTAGCCGGCCCGCTGCGCGTCGAACTCGTCCGGGTACGCCTGCTGCGGGTTCTCGGACTGCTCGTGACCCGGGGACCCCAGGGCGGCACGGCGCTCTTCACGCAGCAGCGAGCGGCCGACCGGGTCCAGGTCACGGATGTCGTCGGGGACCTCGTAGCGGCTGTCGTCGAAGCCCAGTTCGGCGGCGGTACGCAGCGGAGGCTGCTGCTGCTGTTGCTGCTGCTGGCCGAAGTTCTCACCCTGGAACTTCTGTTCCGGGATGATCTGGGAGACGGTGAACTCCTCGCGGTCCAGCGCCACGTCGCCGCCACCACCGTGCGTGATCGCGTCCGGCAGCATGACCAGGGAGGTCGTACCGGCCTGCTCGCCCGAGGGGCGCAGCTGGACGCGGATGCCGTGCCGGTCGGACAGCCGGCCGACCACGAACAGGCCCATGCGCTGGGAGATCGCGGCGTCCACGGTCGGCGGGTTGGCCAGCTTGTGGTTGATGTCCGCGAAGTCCTCGGCCGTGAGGCCGATGCCCTTGTCGTGGATCTCGACCATCACGCGGCCGTCGGGGAGACGGGTCGCGGTGACGCGGACCTTGGTCTGCGGGGAGGAGAACGTGGTGGCGTTCTCCAGCAGCTCGGCCAGCAGGTGCACGAGGTCGGTCACGGCACGGCCGTGGATCTCGGCGTCGGGGACACCGGAGAGCTCGACGCGCTCGTACTGCTCCACCTCGGAGGAGGCGGCGCGCAGGACGTCGACCAGCGGGACCGGCTGGTCCCAGCGGCGGCCCGGCTCCTCGCCGGCGAGGACCAGGAGGTTCTCGCCGTTGCGGCGCATACGGGTCGCGAGGTGGTCCAGCTTGAAGAGGTTCTCCAGCTGGTCCGGGTCGGCCTCGTTGTTCTCCAGGTCGGTGATCAGGGTCAGCTGGCCCTCGATCAGGGACTGGTTGCGGCGCGACAGGTTGGTGAAGATCGCGTTGATGTTGCCTCGCAGCAGGGCCTGCTCGGCGGCGAGACGGACCGCCTCGCGGTGGACCTGGTCGAAGGCGCGGGCGACCTCGCCGATCTCGTCCTTGGTGTGGATCGGGATCGGGGTCACCCGGGTGTCGACCCGGCCCGGGTCGGTACGGGAGAGCTGGTCCACCAGCATCGGCAGACGCTGCTCGGCGATGCCGAAGGCGGCGTTGCGCAGCTGGCGCATCGAGCGGCTCATCTGGCGGGCCACGGTGCCGGCCAGGAAGAAGGCGAGGAGCAGGGCGAGCACGACGGCCGCACCGGTGATGAACGCCGAGGTCTTGGCGTCGTCGGCGATGCCGGAGGCCTCGGTCACGGCCTTGTTGGCCATGTCCGTCTCGATCGAGCTGTACGCGTCGAACTTGAGGGTGTTGACCGCCCACCAGTTGACCGGGGTGATGCCCTGCGTGACCGCGAGCTGCTGGCGCTCCGTGGGGTCCGTGGTCTTCAGCGAGGCGAGCGCGATCACCATCGCCTGCGGGTTGGACGGCGGCGGAACGAAGTTCGGGTCCTTGGCCTTGGCCTGCCTGGCCAGCGCCGCGGCCTTGGCCTCGACGTCCTTCTTCTCCGCTTCGAGCCGGTCCGCGTCGGCCTGGGTGCCACCGCCGAGGTACTCCTCGGAGGCGATGCCCTCCAGGTACGCGTAGGAGGCGAGGGCCGTGCGCTGGCTGGTCAGACCAGGCTGGTCCGGGCCCGGCTTGATCAGCATGTGCATACCGATCGAGCGTTCCAGGGACAGCGCGGCCTTGGTCAGCGAGATGGCGTAGACGGTGCGGCCGTAGGAGGTGATGTTGCCCGTGCCCAGACCCAGCTCGTTGGCGAACTCCATGAGCGGGTGGGCGATCTTGACGTAGCCCTCCTCGGTCTGCACACCGGGGAGATTCGTCGTGTACGCCAGCTGGCGCAGCGTCCGCAGCTGGGGCTCCGTGTCACCGAACAGCTTCAGTCGGCGGTCCAGGCCGGCGGTGTGCGGCGCGTCCTGCGCGACCCGGTGGAAGTCCGCGGCGGCCTTGTCGGTCCTGGCGCGGATACCGATGACCGACTTCTTGTCCTCGGCGGTCTCCAGCTTGCCCTTCAGCAGGTACTGAGCGGTCATGTCCCGCTCGTTGTACAGCTGGTTGGCATAGGTAAGAGAGGCCTGAACCAGGCGCGCGGTCTTCTCCGCGTCCTGCGCGTCCTGCCAGGTGTCGATCGAGCTCTTCACCTGGAAGCCGCCCATGACCAGGCCGACCACCACGGGTATGAGCAGGATCGCGTTCAGGCGGGTCGGCACTCTCCAGTTGCGCGGGGAGAAGCGGCCACCGCTGGAAGCGGGGGGTTCCGCCGGCTCCGAACCGGGTACAACCGGACTGGGCGCCGCAGCGCGCGGCGGCGGGGTGAAGTTGCCCCGTGCCGACGGCTCGGGACCGTTCTTGCTTCGCCTCACTCGACCAACAACCTCTCGGCGGGTCGGCACCTTCGACGTGCCGCAGTCTCTCAGAGCCCGTTCTGGCATCGACGACTCAGTACGTCGTTGACCAATGGGCGGTTCAGGCATTCCAGCACGTGGACCAGCGCAGTTCCAAACAGTGGAGAGCGCGAGGTCGTGCCCTTGTAAGTCCCAGATAAAACGGTCATAAAGAGCGAGCCACGCCAAATGGCGGGGCGTTTGTGCGCGGACAGGCACCACGCGACCGCGTCGCGTGGTGATCCTCGCCCGATTCCTCTGCCGAACTGTTATGAACACCGGAGCCGACCGTGTCAAAGGCCACAGTCGGCTCCAGGTTCTCTACGGCAACTGCCTTACGGCACGTCCCACTTGACTGTCACCGCAGGCGGGCCATGAGTGCGTGTTCCACCAGGGTGATGAGTGCGCTCTTGGCGTCCGCGCGGTGGCGGGCGTCCGTGGTGATGATGGGGGTGTCGGGGCCGATCTGGAGTGCCTCGCGGACCTCGTCGGGCTGGTACGGCTGGCTGCCGTCGAAGCCGTTGAGGGCGATGACGAAGGGGAGGCCCGAGTTCTCGAAGTAGTCGACCGCGGGGAAGCAGTCGGCGAGGCGTCGGGTGTCGACCAGGACGATGGCACCGATGGCGCCGCGGACGAGGTCGTCCCACATGAACCAGAAGCGGTCCTGTCCGGGTGTACCGAAGAGGTACAGGATCAGGTCCTGGTCCAGGGTGATGCGGCCGAAGTCCATGGCGACCGTGGTGGTCTTCTTGTCCCCGGTGTGGGTGAGGTCGTCGATGCCCGCCGAAGCGGACGTCATGACGGCCTCGGTACGCAGCGGGTTGATCTCCGAGACCGCCCCGACGAACGTGGTTTTGCCCACGCCGAAGCCGCCCGCCACCACGATCTTCGCGGAGGTGGTGGTCCGGCCCGAGTCAGAGCTTGCGAAGTCCACTGAGCACCCTTTCGAGCAGCGTCACATCCGGAGCGCCGCCGTTGTTCTCGTCGCCACCAGGCTGGTGGATGGCGACCAGGCCGGCCTCGGCGAGGTCGGCCACCAGGATCCGGGCCACGCCGAGCGGCATGGTCAGCAGCGCGGAGACTTCCGCGACCGACTTGACCTCGCGGCACAGGTGGCAGATGCGCTGATGCTCCGGGAGCATCCCGATGAGCGCTGCCGGGTCGGCCGTGGTGCTGATCAGCGCCTCGATGGCGAGCTGATAGCGCGGCCGGGTCCGGCCGCCGGTCATCGCGTACGGACGTACCAGCGGCTGGTCGCCCTCATCGCCGTACGGTTCCGCGTACGGATCATGAGAGGCGGTGGGCGGGGTCATGAATCCTCCGGGCGGGACAGCAAGTTGGTCAGTCGTGCCGTCTGACGGGGCCGGTGGGGGGATTGTGGCGGCCGGACGGTGGTTTTGTGAGGTGGGTGGTGCCGGGGCGGGTCAGTGGAGCAGACTGCCTTGGAGCTCGGCGCGCAGATCCGGCGTGAGCACCGCACCCGCACGGTCGACGAGCAGCGCCATCTCGTAGCCGACGAGACCGATGTCGCACTCGGGGTGGGCCAGGACCGCGAGGGACGACCCGTCCGAGACGGACATGAGGAAGAGAAAGCCGCGCTCCATCTCGACGACGGTCTGCGCCACACTGCCGCCCTCGAAGATCCGGGAGGCCCCGGCCGTCAACGAGGTCAGCCCGGACGCGACCGCCGCCAGCTGGTCGGCGCGGTCCCGCGGGAAGCCTTCGGACATCGCCAGCAGGAGGCCGTCGGCGGAGACCACCACCGTGTGCGACACCCCAGGGGTGTTGTCCACGAAGTTGGTGATCAACCAGTTCAGGTTCTGTGCCGCCTGGCTCATCGGACTCAACTAACGCTCCTGCTGGTGAGTGGGGCTCGGGAAGCTGCCGGTCTGGCCGCTGCCGGCCTGACGGCCCTGAGCGATGCCCCGACGGAGATTGGTCAGACGGCCGCGTACGTCATCGGGCGCACGCGAGACCTGCGGACCGCTCTGTTGCTGCTGTTGCTGCTGTGCCTGGCCCGGGACGAGGTTCGCCTTGGGCACCCGGCGCGGAAGGCCGGAGGTCGTGATGCCGCCCGCCGCGGGCTGCCTGACGCGCTCCGCCTGCCGGACGAGTTCGTCGTTCGGAGAGGTGCGCCAGGAGCCGGTGGGGGAGGCGGAACGCTGCGGAGCGGGCGCGGATGCGGCCGCCTGCGGCGTCTGCTGCTGCGGAGCCGGAGCGGCCGCCTGCTGCTGCTCGGGCGGGGCGCCGTGGAACCAGTTGGTCTCCAGCGTGTCGTACAGCGGGGTACGGCCGTCGCCCTGGCTCGGAGCCGGCGGCAGCGCGTATCCGTCGCCCGGGCGGCCCTGGGTGTCGGGACGCTGCGGGGCGGCCGGGCGCTGGGCGCCGAAGTCGCCGTGACCGCCCTGCTGCGGCCGCTCGTACTGGCCGGTGTGCGCGGGGTTCTGGGGCTGGTTCTGAGCCTGGCGGCCGGGCAGCGCGTGCTGTCCCGTGGAGCCGGCGTCGTAACCGTTGCCGTTGCCGTTGCCGTTGCCGTACGCCTGCGGAGTCGCGTACTGGCCCGTGTGGTGCTGCTGCTCCTGCGGGGCCGCGTACTGCCCGGTGTGGTGCTGCTGCTCCTGCGGAGCCGCGTACTGGCCGGTGTGCTGCTGGCCCTGCGCGGCGCCGTACTGGCCCGTGTGGTGCTGCTGCTCCTGCGGGGCCGCGTACTGGCCCGTGTGCTGCTGCTGGCCCTGGTGTCCGGGCGCCGGCGTGCCGAAGAGGTCGGGGCGCTGGAACTGGCCGCTGTTGTCCTGCTGGTCGAACTGACCGTTGCCCTGCTGGGTGCCGGGACGCTGGAACTGGCCGGTGTCCTGGGGGCTGTTGTAGCCGTTCAGGTCCTGCCGGGCGAACTCGCCCGTGGCGGCCTGGTCCTGCCCGGAACCGATGCGGGGCATCTCCGCGGTCGCGCCCGGACCCTGGCGGTCGTCGACGCGCGGCATGCGCCCGGTGCGCGCCGGGGCCTGCTCGTCATGGCCGCGCGGGGCGTCCAGCGAGGCACGCGAGACCGGGGCCTGGGCGTTGTCGCCCCACTCCGGGGTGCGCGACTGCGGGGTACCACCGGGCAGTTCGGCCCGCGGGCCGCCACGCGGCGGCAGCTGGGGCTGACGGCTCTGGTCGGCGGCGCCACCGCGCTGCGCGGCCGGGCCGCGGCCGCCGAAGGCGTCCTGCTGCGACCCACCGGGGTTCGCGGCCTGCATGCCCTGCGAGGCACCCGGCGCCTGACCGGCGCCGAAACCGTTCGTACCGGCGGGACCGGAGCGGCCCTGCTGGGGCGCGGCGGGACCCTGCTGGTTACGGGCACCGCCCGGACCACCCTGCCGGCCGCCCTGGCCGGTGCCGGGCAGCGCGGCCCGGGGACCCTGGCCCGCACCGACCTGGCCGCGGGGACCGGGACCGGAACCGAGCAGTCCGCCGCCGGCGGGCGCACCGCCGAGGGTGCCGCCCGGGGCGCCGCCCTTACCGCCGTTGTTGCGGCGGGCGGCGGCGGCACCGGCCGCGGCCTGCGCGGCGGCGGGGCCACCGCCGGACCCGGGCATGCCGGGCTTGCCCGGAGCGGGTTTCTTGCCGCCCTGGGCCACGTCGACGGGCAGCATGACCAGCGCGGTCGTACCACCGGAGTCGGACGGGCGCAGCTGGATGCGGATGCCGTGGCGCTGCGACAGACGACCGACCACGAACAGACCCATGCGGCGGGAGACCGACACGTCCACGGTGGGCGGCGCGGCGAGGCGCTCGTTGATCGCGGCGAGGTCCTCGGGGGACAGACCGATACCGGTGTCGTGGATCTCGATCAGCACGCGGCCGTCGGGCAGCGCGTGACCGGTGACCTTGACCTTGGTCTGCGGCGAGGAGAAGGAGGTGGCGTTCTCGAGCAGCTCGGCGAGGAGGTGCACGAGGTCGTTGACCACGCGGCCGGCGACCTCGGTGGTCGGCACGGAGGCCAGCTCGATGCGCTCGTACTGCTCCACCTCGGACGCGGCGGCGCGGAGCACGTCGACCAGCGGGACCGGACGGGTCCAGCGGCGGCCGGGCTCTTCACCCGCGAGGACGAGGAGGTTCTCACCGTTACGGCGCATACGCGTCGCGAGGTGGTCGAGCTTGAAGAGCGAGGACAGCTGGTCCGGGTCGGCCTCGCGGGACTCCAGTTCGGAGATGAGCGAGAGCTGACGCTGGATGAGGCCCTGGGAACGGCGCGAGAGGTTGGTGAACATCGCGTTGACGTTGCCCCGCAGCAGGGCCTGCTCGGCGGCGAGACGGACCGCCTCGCGGTGCACGTCGTCGAAGGCCGAGGCCACCTGGCCGATCTCGTCCCGGGAGTGCACACCGACCGACTCCACGGACGTGTCGACGTCCTGCGGGTCGGACTCGGACAGCTGCTTGACCAGCTCGGGCAGACGGTCCTGGGCGACCTTGGTGGCCGTCTCCTGGAGCCGGCGCAGCGAGCGGATCATGGAGCGCGCCACGACGAAGGCGCCGACCAGCGAGACGCCCAGCACCAGCAGGATCAGCGCACCGGAGATGATGGCTTCCTGCTCGGAGGTGGCCTTCAGCTCGCGGGCCTTCTGCTCCATCTGCTCCAGCAGCTGGCGCTCGATGTTCTTCATCTGCTGGATCTTGCTGGTGCTGTCGTCCACCCAGTCCAGGTACGAGCGGTCCGGCTGACTGGCGAGGCCGTTGCGGTCGTTGAGGACGCGCTGCGCGTACTTGTCCGCGGACTTGATCGTCGGGTTGGTCCCGTCGATCGGCTGGAGGGTCTGCTCGGCGTTCTGGGCGGTGTAGATCTGCCGGAAGATGTTGAGTTCGGAGCCCTCGCTGTCGTACGCCGACTGGCCGTACAGACGGTCGTTCTCGGAGAGCTTGCCGGTGGTGGTGTTGTTGGCGGGCAGGGCCGCGGCGATGACGGCGCGCTGTACCGACGCGTATTCCTTGGCCGTGGAGAAGGCCGACAGGGCGCGGGTGCGCTGGATCATCTCGGGGTTGCTGGACGCCTCGGCCATGTCCTGGGACAGGCCGATCAGCTGGGTGATCAGCCGGTGGTAAGCCTCGACCGTCTGCGTCGAGTTCTGCGGCGAGGAGTAGGCGTCGTGGCGGATCCGCTGGAGGTTGTCCAGCTGACCGACCAGGCCGACCAGGGTGTCGCGGACACCCTGGAGGTTGCCGTCCTTGCTGGCCGCGTCGATGCCCTCGGCGGCCGACTGGAAGTTGTCCTTGGCGCGGTCGGTCTTCTGCCGCAGGCCCTTGATGGAGTAGTTGTTCGCCGTCAGGCCGTGGCTCAAGGGGCCGGCCGACTGGTCGCGCTCGTCCTGCAGCGCGGCGGCCAGCTCGGTGGCCTGCGTGGTCATCTCCGTCAGCAGCTGCATGTTGTCGAGCTGCTGAATGTCGTTCATGGAGTCGCCGATACGCAGCGCACCCAGTGAAGTGGCCGCGACCACGGGGAGCGCCAGCAGCGACACCAGGCGCGTGGAGATGCGCCAGTTGCGCAGTGCCATGCGTGAACCCGGGCCGGGCACCCCCTTGGCGGCACTCGTGGCCGACGGTGGACTCACCGGCCCGGAGGCACCCGCCGTGGCGGATATGCCGGCGCGCCCGGAGCGTTCGCCGCCGTCACCGGACGGGGTCGGACCCGGGCTCTGGGCGTGCTGGGGCGAGGAGCCGCGGTCGGTCCCGCCGTGCGGCTCCGGCTCTGCCGAAGCGCTGCCATCCCTCTTGAAACGTCCCTGCACTAGCGTCGCAACCTCTGGACCAGGCGCCCCTCCGCGTGAACGAAGGGACACGGTGTCGGCGTCGTGGAGAGCGCCCTGAATACGCCCACCAAATGCTCTTGAGTGGCCGGCGCAGCTTCCCCCAGCCCGCCGCCACTCGGCGCTGCGTTGCGCCCCCTGCGCGCCGGCTCGATGCCGCGGCGGTCCGAGGAATTCCAGCACAGTGCCGGATCTCCAACAAGGGCCGTGGCCCGAGCTGTGCTGTCTGTCACAGGCGGTGAGGGGGGTGTAACCGAACGTAGAAGCTTTTCCGGTCGAAAAGGGGGCGTTCCTCTGCGAGTCGCCGCGCGGTGACAGGTGTCCCAGTCGCCATGATCAGGAGCGGAATGATGGCTTCAGTGGCCCAATGTCCGTTTCGTTGCGGAGGGTTGCGAGTCGGAATTGACCGGTTTGTTCGCGCGGGCGTGAGCAAACTCACATGTAGATCAAGGGCAGTTCACGGCTCTGGCGGGGAATTGGATGTTTAGCCTGACGCTTTACAGGATGACCTGATCTGCCGAGCCCACAGGACGACAACGGTGAAGACGACGATGATGTTCCGCAACATAGCCAACCCGCGGCGCACGACGCTGGCGCACCTCGAGGACGCCGACGAGCTGCAGACGCCCGCGCTGCCGGAGCACTCCGTCGACCTGCCGGCCCAGACCGCCAACCCGCGGCGCACGATCCTCATGGAGATCCCGGCCGGCGTCGGCGCCGCCGCCGAGTAGCCGAACGCCCCGCACGGCCCGCGAGCGCGGCCCGGAGATCACGCACCAGCGACGATCTTCCGGGCCGCGCTCGTTTTCGACGCACTTCGCCGACAGTGGGAGATGTCGCCGCCGTGCAGTAGGAGATGTCGCCCGCCGAGGTGACGCTCACCGGCTTTCCGGCGGCGCGACTCCCGCCCAGGACCCGGCGCCCGACCGCGCGGCGGGTTTCGCTTCGGGGCCGGGCGCCTGTGACGACAGGCGGATATCCGTGGAACGCGGCGCTTTCCATGTCCTATATCCCGTACTTCCGTACCGGCGGTCCGGCGCGGCGGCCGGAGTGGATTTCACCGGCACGGAAAGTCCGGCCCTCTTCCCGCGGTCCCGGGCCGGAATGTACTGCGCCGAGCCGGTGACCTCGTATTTCCGTGCCGCCGCGGTGGTGGGCCGGGACGGGGCCGGTAGGCGCGGTCGCCTCTCTGTGTACTCGGGGGAGTACTGGACGAGGGGGACGCGGGGGTGGGGGTGGCGTCCGCCGGACGGGCGGAGCCCGGGGCCGCGGCCTCCCGCTCCGGCCGGGTGTACGCCGCAGGAGCCGCTCCTGCCGCGGCGGCGGCCGCCGTACGCGTCCCGGCGGCGAAGGCGCCGAGTTTCCGGGATACCCGCATGGAATTCCCTTCCCCTTACCGTTCCGGTCGGCGTGCCCGGGGTGATCCCGGGGTCGGTATCCGTCCTGATCGGCAGCGGTTTCAGGCGGAGATCCGGCCGAAACCTCCGGAATTCGGAATTCGGCCGGACCCGTTTCCGAGGCCCCGAAATCCCCGGCGCCACGCCGTACCGACCGAACGGCGAGCGGTCCGACCGGTTAACCTGGGGCGTCAGTAAGCCGGTTCTCAGTGAGAGGCGCAAGGATCCCGTGCGCATCGCCAGGTTCTCCATCGACGGGAACGTCGCCTTCGGCGCGGTCGAGGGCGACAAGCAGGACGAACTCGTCCTCGACATCATCAAGGGCATTCCGTTCGCGGACCACGAGCTGTCCGGGACGAAGGTGCCGCTGAGCAAGGTCAGACTGCTCCCGCCGGTCCTCCCCAACAAGGTCGTGGCCTTCGGCCGCAACTACGGCGACCACGCCAAGGAGCTGGGCAACGAGGTGCCCGAGGCCCCGTTCGCCTTCTTCAAGCCGTCCACCTCGGTGATCGGCCCGGGCGACGCGATCCAGTACCCGTCCTTCACCACGGACCTGCAGTACGAGGCCGAGCTGGCCGTCGTCATCGGCCGCATGTGCCGCGAGGTCCCGCGCGAGCGCGTCAAGGACGTCATCCTCGGCTACACCTGCGCCAACGACCTGACCGCCCGCGACGTGCAGAAGCGCGAGAAGCAGTGGGCCCGCGCGAAGGGCTTCGACACGGCCTGCCCGCTCGGCCCCTGGGTCGAGACGGACCTCGACCTCGCCCGCGCGAACGACCTGACGATCCAGCTCACCGTCAACGGCGAGCAGCGCCAGCTCGGCAGCACGAGCGAGATGATCACCCCCATCGAGGACCTGATCGTCAACATCTCCGAGGCGATGACCCTGCTCCCGGGCGACGTCATCCTCACCGGCACCCCCGCAGGGGTCGGCTCCCTGCACGTCGGCGACGAAGTCGCCGTCACCATCGAAGGCATCGGCACTCTCACCAACAAGGTTGTAAAGCGTGGCTAGCGCACCAGGCACCCCCGTACGCGTCCGTTTCTGCCCGTCCCCCACCGGTAACCCCCACGTGGGCCTGGTCCGCACCGCCCTGTTCAACTGGGCGTTCGCGCGGCACCACCAGGGCACGCTGGTCTTCCGCATCGAGGACACCGACGCGGCCCGCGACTCCGAGGAGTCGTACAACCAGCTGCTGGACTCGATGCGCTGGCTCGGCTTCGACTGGGACGAGGGCCCCGAGGTCGGCGGCCCGCACGCGCCCTACCGCCAGTCGCAGCGCATGGACATCTACAAGGATGTCGCCCAGAAGCTCCTGGACGCCGGTCACGCCTACTACTGCTACTGCTCCCAGGAGGAGCTGGACAGCCGCCGCGAGGCCGCCCGCGCCGCCGGCAAGCCCTCCGGCTACGACGGCCACTGCCGCGACCTGAGCGCCGCCCAGGTCGAGGAGTACAAGGCCCAGGGCCGTGAGCCGATCGTCCGCTTCCGCATGCCGGACGAGACGATCACGTTCACCGACCTGGTCCGCGGCGAGCTGACCTTCACCCCGGAGAACGTCCCGGACTACGGCATCGTGCGCGCCAACGGCGCCCCGCTGTACACGCTCGTCAACCCGGTCGACGACGCCCTGATGGACATCACCCACGTCCTGCGCGGCGAGGACCTGCTCTCCTCCACCCCGCGCCAGGTCGCCCTGTACAAGGCGCTGATGGAGCTGGGCATCGCCCAGCGGGTCCCGGACTTCGGCCACCTGCCGTACGTGATGGGCGAGGGCAACAAGAAGCTCTCCAAGCGCGACCCGGAGTCGTCCCTCAACCTCTACCGCGAGCGGGGCTTCCTGCCCGAGGGTCTGCTCAACTACCTGTCCCTGCTGGGCTGGTCGCTCTCGGCGGACAAGGACATCTTCTCGATCGAGGAGATGGTCGCGGCCTTCGAGATCTCCGACGTGAACCCCAACCCGGCGCGCTTCGACCTGAAGAAGTGCGAGGCGATCAACGCCGACCACATCCGGATGCTGGACGTGAAGGAGTTCACCGAGCGCTGCGCCCCCTGGCTGAAGGCCCCCTTCGCCCCCTGGGCGCCGGAGGACTTCGACGAGGCCAAGTGGCAGGCGATCGCCCCGCACGCCCAGACGCGTCTGAAGGTCCTCTCCGAGATCACCGACAACGTCGACTTCCTCTTCCTGCCCGAGCCGGTCCTCGACGAGGCGAGCTGGGCGAAGGCGATGAAGGAGGGCTCGGACGCACTGCTGCGCACCGCCCGCGAGAAGCTGGACTCCGCGGACTGGACGTCGGCGGAGTCCCTCAAGGAGGCCGTCCTGGCCGCCGGTGAGGCCCACGGCCTGAAGCTCGGCAAGGCCCAGGCCCCGGTCCGGGTGGCCGTCACCGGCCGCACGGTCGGCCTGCCCCTGTTCGAGTCCCTGGAGATCCTGGGCAAGGACACGACGCTGGCCCGCATCGACGCGGCGCTGGCCAGGCTCGCCGCGTAACCGAAAACATCGGACACCGTCCGACGACGTCGAGGGGCGGCACCCGGAGCACCGGGTGCCGCCCCTCACGCATGCCGCCGTTCGGGCGCCTCCGGGAGCCGCCCCGGCCGCGGGCGTGAGATCCACTGATTCCCGGACGGGCCCCGCGTGCCCGCGTTACCGTCGGATCATGAGCATCCGAGCCGTGGTCTGGGACGTCGACGACACGCTGTTCGACTACACGAGCGCGGATCGCGAGGGGATGCGCGCCCACCTCGCGGTGGAGGGCCTGCTCGACGGGTACGGCGGCCCGGAGCGGGCCGTCGTCCGCTGGCGCGCGGCCACCGACCTGCACTGGGCGCGGTTCGCGGCCGGCGGGAACACCTTCGAGGGACAGCGCCGCGACCGGGTGCGGACGTTCCTGGACGCGGAGCTGACCGACGACGAGGCCGACGCCTGGTTCCAGCGCTACCTCGGCCACTACGAGGCCGCCTGGAGCGTGTTCCCGGACGTGCTGCCCGCCCTGGACGCCCTCGCCGCCGGCTACCGGCACGCGGTGCTGTCCAACTCCAGCCTGACGGTCCAGGAGCGCAAGCTGCGCACCCTGGGTCTGCGCGACCGCTTCGAGACCGTGCTGTGCGCCGCCGAGCTGGGCGTCTCCAAGCCGGAGGCCGGTGCCTTCCTGGCGGCCTGCGCGGCGCTGGAACTGCCTCCGCACGAGGTGGCGTACGTCGGCGACCACCCGGAGATCGACGGGCGCGGGGCCGCCGACGCCGGGCTGCTGTCGGTGTGGATCGACCGCGGCCGGCCGTACGAGGAGGGGGCCGGCGGACCCTCCGCGCACCGGATCACGAGCCTCGCCGAACTCCCCGCGGTCGTCCGTGCGGATACCCGTTTTGGAGCCCCGTCCACCTTCGGGTAATGTTCTTCCTGCGCCGAGGGAAACGGGCCGAAAGGGCCGGAACCCGAGGAGCAAACTAGAACGAGATCCCCCGCACAGGGGCTTGAGTTCCAGTGGCCTATGGTGTAATTGGCAGCACGACTGATTCTGGTTCAGTTAGTCTTGGTTCGAGTCCAGGTAGGCCAGCTCGCAGAGCTCATCTGCAGTCGCGGATCACATCCGCAAGCCCCCGTTGTGTAGCGGCCTAGCACGCTGCCCTCTCAAGGCAGTAGCGCCGGTTCGAATCCGGTCGGGGGTACTGGTTCCGATCTTGTGTCGGGATCGCTAGGGCCCCCGTTGTGTAGCGGCCTAGCACGCCGCCCTCTCAAGGCGGTAGCGCCGGTTCGAATCCG
This sequence comes from Streptomyces sp. NBC_00820, assembly GCF_036347055.1. Taxonomy (NCBI): domain Bacteria; kingdom Bacillati; phylum Actinomycetota; class Actinomycetes; order Kitasatosporales; family Streptomycetaceae; genus Streptomyces; species Streptomyces sp. NBC_00820. The sequence goes on from NZ_CP108882.1 coordinate 5,727,445, forward strand.
GTCGGGGGTACGACTGGTCTAAACCATCATTGGTCTATGGTGTAATTGGCAGCACGACTGATTCTGGTTCAGTTAGTCTTGGTTCGAGTCCAGGTAGACCAGCTCGGACCTGCGGAAACGCAGAGTCCAGGCCCCCGTTGTGTAGCGGCCTAGCACGCCGCCCTCTCAAGGCGGTAGCGCCGGTTCGAATCCGGTCGGGGGTACGCAGACCGAAGGCCCTCCACTCAGGTGGAGGGCCTTCGGCGTTACTCGAAGCCGTAGCGCCGCGCCGACTCCTCCTCCTGCGCCAGCCGGTGCAGCGCCCGCAGCATCGGCTCGACGAGGACCGTGCCGAGCACCGCGGTCTCCACCTTCTCCGCCTCCGACGGACGCCGCTCCACGTGGTCGAGGTCCAGCACCGCCGCCCGGTGCATCAACTGCGCGTACGACACGAGCAGTTCCGCGTCCCAGTCGTAGCCGACCCGGCGCAGCGCGGCCAGCGCCACCACCAGGGAACGGTAGGCGGGGGAGATGCTGGTGAGCTGCTCCGCGTTCGTCCAGCCCAGCGTCCGGAGCAGCTCGTCCGCCTCCTGGTGCGCCGTCCGGACGTGAACGTCGTCCTCGTCCGGCTCCGGCACCTGCGGCAGCGCCCACAGGGCCGCACCCAGGCGGACCGTCCGGCCCAGCGAGTCGTCGTCGACGTGTCCCAGGACCTCCCGGACCGTCGCCACCGGCAGCCGGCCGACCTGGATCATCGCGCGCACCAGCCGCAACCGCCGCAGGTGCTCCTCGTCGTACTCCGCCGTCGTCGTGTTGATCTGGTGGCCCGGGGCCAACAGCCCCTCGCGCAGGTAGTACTTGATCGTCGCGGTGGACACACCGCTGCGTCTGCTCAGTTCGGCGAGCCGCATCTCTTGCGCCCTTCTTTGGATAGGAGCACTATCCAAGCATGCCCGCACGGCGGGCGCCGCTCACCGACGAGGGGGAGTCATGTTCCGCAACCGGATCACTCGCGGGCGCACCACCGCCGACGCCACGGGTGAGGTGGTCGTCCTGCTGATCGGCATGCGCGTCAACCGCTTCTGGGCGGTGCACCAGTGGGTGCCCGTGATGCTGGCGATGGTCCGCATGCTGGAGGAGCTGCGCCGGGCCCCGGAGCGGGGACTGCTCGGCCGGGTCCTGCTGACCGCGTCGCCGCGGACCTACTACGTCGTGCAGTACTGGGAGTCCAAGGAGAAGCTGTACGCCTACGCGAGCGCCCCGGACGCTCTGCACCACAGGATGTGGTCCCTGATCAACCGCGAGGAGCGGGCCGGGAAGGTGCGGGGGCACGTGGGGATATGGCACGAGGCGTACGTCGTGCCGGAGGGGGCGTACGAGGCCGTGTACGGCGACATGCCGGCGTTCGGGCTGGCGGCGGCGCACGGGCAGGTCCCGTTGGAGCGGCGGGGCCGGTACGCGAAGGACCGGTTCGCCCATCGGTCGGGGGAGGGCTCCCAGGGTTCGTCCGACCGGTCCGTGCTCCGGGGGTAGTTCCGGAGGCAGCCTCCCGGGCGTAGGTCACCCGCAGGGGAAAGGGCCTGCCGCGGCGTTGAGGCCGGCCCTTTCGCGGGGTGGGGATCGGGGGTGTCAGCCCGAGCGGCGCAGGGCCTCCGACAGGCGGGCCGCCGAGTCGATGACCGCCTGGGCGTGCATGCGGCCCGGGTGTCGGGTCAGGCGCTCGATGGGACCGGAGACCGAGACGGCGGCCACCACACGGTTGGACGGGCCGCGCACCGGCGCCGAGACCGACGCGACGCCCGGCTCGCGCTCGCCGATGGACTGGGCCCAGCCGCGCCGCCGTACGCCCGACAGGGCCGTCGCCGTGAAGCGGGCACCCTGCAGGCCGCGGTGCAGACGCTCGGGCTCCTCCCAGGCGAGCAGGATCTGCGCCGAGGAGCCCGCCTTCATGGTCAGCGTGGAGCCGACCGGCACGGTGTCCCGCAGGCCGGACAGCCGCTCCGCCGCGGCCACGCAGATCCGCATGTCGCCCTGCCGGCGATAGAGCTGCGCGCTCTCGCCGGTGATGTCCCTGAGGTGGGTGAGCACCGGGCCGGCCGTGGCCAGCAGGCGGTCCTCGCCCGCCGCGGCGGCCAGTTCCGACAGGCGCGGTCCGAGGATGAACCGGCCCTGCATGTCACGCGCCACCAGGCGGTGGTGTTCCAGGGCCACGGCCAGCCGGTGGGCCGTGGGTCGTGCCAGTCCGGTGGCCCCGACCAGACCCGCGAGGGTGGCCGGACCGGACTCCAGGGCGCTCAGGACAAGGGCTGCCTTGTCCAGAACGCCGACGCCGCTACTGTTGTCCATGCAACGATACTCACGTCTCACTCTGTGAAACGCAAGTTCAATTTTCCGTGGAACGCGCCACCCTTGGAACACACAGCGGCCCGCATATGGACGGGTCCGGCGGTGGGTGCCCGGAATCGCCGGATTCAGAGGCGTGGGCACCCCTTCCTCAAGATCTCTAGTTGCGTCGGCGTGCGCATGGCCGGCCGGAGGGAAAGCGATGGGTAGGACACTCGCGGAGAAGGTCTGGGACGACCATGTCGTCCGGCGCGCCCAGGGCGAGCCCGACCTCCTCTACATCGATCTGCACCTGCTGCACGAGGTGACCAGCCCGCAGGCCTTCGACGGTCTGCGGAAGAACGGCCGTCGCATCCGCCGCCTCGACCTCACCCTCGCGACCGAGGACCACAACACCCCGACCCTGGACATCGACAAGCCCATCGCCGACCCCGTCTCCCGCACCCAGCTGGAGACGCTGCGCAAGAACTGCGCCGAGTTCGGGGTGCGGCTGCACCCGCTGGGCGACGTCGAACAGGGCGTCGTCCACGTGGTGGGACCCCAGCTGGGCCTGACCCAGCCCGGCACCACCGTCGTCTGCGGCGACTCGCACACCTCCACGCACGGTGCCTTCGGCGCGCTGGCGTTCGGCATCGGCACCTCCCAGGTGGAGCACGTGCTGGCCACCCAGACGCTGCCGCTGGCCCGCCCGATGACCATGGCGATCACGGTCGAGGGCGAGCTGCCCGACGGCGTGACCGCCAAGGACCTGATCCTGGCGATCATCGCGAGGATCGGCACCGGAGGCGGCCAGGGCTACATCCTGGAGTACCGCGGCCCCGCCATCGAGAAGCTCTCGATGGAGGCGCGGATGACCATCTGCAACATGTCCATCGAGGCCGGTGCCCGCGCGGGCATGATCGCCCCCGACGAGACCACCTTCGCCTACCTCCAGGGCCGCCCGCACGCCCCCGAGGGCGCCGACTGGGACGCCGCGGTGGAGCACTGGAAGACCCTGCGCACCGACGACGACGCCGAGTTTGACGCCGAGGTCGTCATCGACGCCGCCGAACTGTCGCCGTTCGTCACCTGGGGCACCAACCCCGGCCAGGGTGCGCCGCTTTCGGCCGCCGTCCCCGACCCGGCTTCGTACGAAGACGCTTCGGAGCGCCTGGCCGCCGAAAAGGCCCTGGAGTACATGGGGTTGGAGGCCGGGCAGCCGCTGCGCTCCATCAAGGTGGACACCGTCTTCGTAGGCTCCTGCACCAACGGCCGGATCGAGGACCTGCGAGCCGTCGCCGCGGTCCTGGGGGGCCGCAAAGTCGCCGACGGCGTACGGATGCTGGTCGTCCCGGGCTCCGTACGGGTCGGTCTGCAGGCCGTTTCCGAGGGCCTGGACGTGGTCTTCAAGGAGGCCGGCGCCGAATGGCGGCACGCGGGCTGCTCGATGTGTCTCGGCATGAATCCCGACCAGCTGGCCCCGGGCGAGCGCTCCGCCTCCACCTCCAACCGCAACTTCGAGGGCCGGCAGGGCAAGGGTGGCCGCACGCACCTGGTGTCGCCGCAGGTCGCGGCCGCCACCGCCGTCCTGGGCCACCTGTCCGCGCCCGCCGACCTGACCGACGCCCCCACGCCCGCTGGAGTCCGCTGACCATGGAAGCCTTCACCACCCACACCGGCCGGGCCGTCCCGCTGCGCCGCGGCAACGTCGACACCGACCAGATCATCCCTGCTCACTGGCTCAAGAAGGTGACCCGGGACGGATTCGAGGACGGACTCTTCGAGGCGTGGCGCAAGGACGACTCCTTCGTCCTCAACCGCCCCGAGCGGCAGGGCGCCACGGTCCTGGTCGCCGGCCCCGACTTCGGCACCGGCTCCTCCCGCGAGCACGCCGTCTGGGCGCTGCAGAACTACGGCTTCAAGGCCGTGATCTCCTCCCGTTTCGCGGACATCTTCCGTGGCAACTCGCTGAAGAACGGGCTGCTCACGGTGGTGCTCGACCAGAAGGTCGTGGACGCGCTGTGGGAACTGACCGAGGACGACCCGCAGGCGGAGATCACCGTCGACCTCCGGGACCGCGAGGTGCGCGCCGAAGGCGTCACCGCCTCCTTCGAGCTGGACGAGAACTCCCGCTGGCGGCTGCTGAACGGCCTGGACGACATCTCCATCACCCTCCAGAACGAGGCCGACATCGCCGCTTTCGAGGCCAAGCGGCCCGCTCACAAGCCGCGGACGCTCCAGGACTGACCCGCGACGGCCCCGGCCGGGCCGGTCCGCCGCTTCGGACCGTCGGGTTTCGGCCACCCAACACTCCCGCTGTACCCCCGATCGCCACGATTGGGGGTACAGCTGTTTTCGCGTCCGGACGGCCCCGGGCGCGCCGCGCGGAGCGCTCAACTTCCCACGTTAAGAAGGCGGTTGCCGGGGTACGCGACTGTTGGGCCCTTGGCGCCCCAAAGGCCCGGGAGAGGCCGCAACGGCGGCAGTTGCCCCCTGCGCAGGCGACAACTCGCCCCAGATGGCACAATCTGTGCATGGAACACGACGGCCAACTCCAGCTCTATGCGGCAGTCGCGGACCAACTGAAGGAAGCGCACACAAGAGTGCGCGCACTGCAAGTCCCGGAGGGCGTACGGATGGCGCTGACCCGGAAGCTGCTGGTCATTACGGCCGCGGCCAAGCACGATCTCGCCGACGCGGCAAGGCGTCTCGAACGGTTCACCGCTGACCTCGACGAGGGTCGACTCCCCGAAGAGGGCCGCTGAACAGTCCGAGGCAACCGAATCCGTTGCGGCACAAGGGTGATAAGCCCGTTTCGTGTTTGATTTGCGGTATATATCTGCCTAACGTGCGAAAAAGCTTGAACACTTTCGTTCTGGCGATGTCTCCGAAGGGGAAGACGTGAACAAGGCGCAGCTCGTAGAAGCGATTGCCGACAAGATGGGCGGCCGCCAGCAGGCCGCCGATGCTGTCGACGCGGTCCTGGACGCCATCGTCCGCGCCGTCGTCGCGGGCGACCGGGTCTCGGTCACCGGCTTCGGGTCCTTCGAGAAGGTGGACCGCCCCGCCCGTTACGCCCGCAATCCCCAGACGGGCGAGCGTGTTCGGGTCAAGAAGACGTCTGTGCCGCGCTTCCGTGCCGGTCAGGGCTTCAAGGACCTGGTGAGCGGCTCGAAGAAGCTTCCGCGGGGCGGCGAGGTCGCCGTGAAGAAGGCGCCCAAGGGCAGCCTGACCGGCGGTGCTTCCGCGACGGTCAAGAAGGCCGCGGCCAAGAAGGCCACCAAGGCCGCCGCCGCGAAGAAGACGGCCGCCAAGAAGGCGACGCCGGCGAAGAAGACCACGGCCGCCGCCAAGAAGGCCGCCACCAAGGCCGTGGCGAAGAAGACCACCGCCAAGAAGGCCACGGCGACCACCAAGACCACCGCCGCGAAGAAGACCACCGCCAAGAAGGCGACGGCCAAGAAGGCTCCGGCGAAGAAGGTCACCGCCAAGAAGGCACCCGCCAAGAAGTCGACGGCGCGCAAGACCACCGCCAAGAAGGCCACCGCCCGCAAGGCGTCGTAACGTCACCAGGGCACTCACGCGCCGGGCCGGACTCCCTTGAGGAGCCCGGCCCGCGGCGTGCGTGGCCCGGAAAAGCCGGGAAAACCAGGAGATCCGGGAAACCGGGAGATCCGGGAAACCGGGAAAACCAGGGGAGTCCTGGAGCCCTGGCTCTGGAGCTCTGGAGGTCCAGAAGGCCTGGAGGCCCAGAAGGCTTGAGGGCTAGAAGGTCTGGAGTGTCACGAGGGTGATCCGGGCGGTCGCGCCCTCCCCCTCCGTCTCGATCCGCACCCGCTGTCCGGGCCGCAGCAGCCTGAGCCCGCCCGCGTCGAACGCGCTCGCGTCGAAGGGCACCGGGGTGCCGTCGTCGAGCAGCACCTGTCCACTGCGCGTCTCGGGGTCGTACGTGTATGCGGTCGCCTGCATGACGGCAGCCTACTGCCCGGCGATCGCCAGCCGCGCGCTCACCGCCGCCGTGCGCGGGCCCACCCCGAGCGTCAGCGCCGCCCGCAGATCGGCGCCGGTGTCCACGTCCTGCCGTACCGAGTCGACGCCGGCCAGTTCCAGTTCCCTCGCCCCCGAGGCCCGGTGCCGGGCGCGGGAATCGGCGCCGAAAACCGGACGCAACGCGTGACCGGGGGTCGCCGCGAGCAATGTGGTGCCGAGTGCGGCGGCGTCCGGGAGAAATGCGCGCGGGAATTCGGCGGATGCTTTCAGAACCCGGGACAATTCCAGCGGGCGCAAGGCCGGCAGGTCGGCGTTCAGCGCCGCCACGGGAGCGCGGGGCCGCAGGGAGCGCACCACGGCCTCTCCGTGCGCCAGCGCGGCGTTCAGGCCGGTTCCGGGAGTGTCCGGGACGATCCGGGCGCCCAGCGCCGCCAACTCACGGCCGGCCAGCTCGTCGTCCGTGACGACCGCCACATCCGCGACGTCGGCGCAGCCCAGTGCCGCGGCCACCGTGTCCTGCGCGAACGCGAGGACTAACCGCGGGCGCACCCCGTCCGAAGCGGTGTCCGCAAGCCTGCTCTTGGCCCGCGACAGAGGCTTCAGGGGGATGACCAAGGTCCACTGCACCGGCGTACCGTCCCTCTCTCTCGGCGCCCATTGTCACCCGGTCCTTCCGGTGGCGCCGGTGGCGGGGCGTACCGTGTTCTCGACAGACCGGCGGCCTGGGGCGACACTTGTGCGGCCCCTCGGTGGCCTCCCGTCCGAGGTGACAAGCCCTTGAGGCCCTAGAGGAAGGTGTCCGCGTGCCCCGCCGCAGAATCGGCTTCTGGTACCGCTTGGCCGCGGTGATCTGCAAACCACCGCTGGTGGTTCTGATCAAGCGGGACTGGCGTGGAATGGAGCACATGCCGGCCGAGGGTGGATTTATCACCGCGGTGAATCACAATTCCCACGTGGACCCGTTCGCCTACGCGCACTATCAGTACAACACCGGCCGGGTTCCGCGATTCCTGGCGAAGAGCGGCCTTTTCAGGAAGGGATTCGTCGGTGCCGCGATGCGCGGCACCGGACAGATCCCCGTCTACCGCGAGAGCACGGACGCGCTCAGCGCTTTCCGGGCCGCCATCGACGCCGTGGAGCGCGGCGAGTGCGTCGCCTTCTACCCCGAGGGCACCCTGACCCGCGACCCGGACGGCTGGCCCATGACGGCCAAGACCGGCGCCGCCCGCGTGGCGCTGCAGACCAAGTGCCCGGTCATCCCGGTCGCCCAGTGGGGCTGCAACGAACTGCTGCCGCCCTACGCCACGAAGCCCCACCTCTTCCCGCGCAAGACCCACCGTGTCCTCGCCGGCCCGCCGGTGGACCTCTCCCGGTTCTACGACCGGGAGATGACCGCCGAGGTCCTCAAGGAGGCCACCGAGGTCATCATGGCCGCCGTCACCCGCCAGCTGGAGGAGATCCGCGGCGAGAAGGCGCCCGAGACGCCGTACGACCCGCGCCGCGAGCGGATCGAGCAGCGCCGCCGCACCCAGGCGCAGACGGAGGCGCAGGCACAGGCGCAGGTGCAGGCGCAGGCGCAGGCCAAGCAGCCGGAAGGGCAGGGTAAGTGAGCAACCCGGACAGGCCGGTCAAAGCAGCCGTCTTCAGCGCCGGTTCGTGGGGCACGTCCTTCGCCATGGTGCTCGCCGACGCCGGGTGCGACGTCACCCTGTGGGGACGCCGCACCGAGGTCGTGGAGGCGATCAACACCACCCGGACGAACCCCGACTACCTGCCCGGCGTCGAACTGCCGGAGAACATCCGGGCCACCGCCGACCCCGCCGAGGCCGCCGCGGGCGCCGACTTCACGGTCCTGTCCGTGCCCTCCCAGACCATGCGGGACAACCTCGCCGAGTGGACCCCGCTGCTCGCCCCTGGCACCGTGCTGGTCTCCCTGATGAAGGGCGTCGAACTCGGCTCGACCATGCGGATGAGCGAGGTCATCGAGGACGTCACCAAGGTCGGCGCCGACCGCATCGCGGTGGTCACCGGACCCAACCTGGCCCGCGAGGTCGCCGCCCGCATGCCCGCCGCCGCCGTGGTCGCCTGCACCGACGAGGCGGTCGCCCAGCGGCTCCAGGCCGCCTGCCACACGCCGTACTTCCGGCCGTACACCAACACCGACGTGATCGGCTGCGAACTCGGCGGCGCGGTCAAGAACGTCATCGGCCTCGCGGTCGGCATCGCCGACGGCATGGGCCTGGGCGACAACGCCAAGGGCTCGCTCATCACGCGCGGCCTCGCCGAGACCACCCGGCTCGGCATGGTGCTCGGCGCCGACCCGCTGACGTTCTCCGGACTCGCCGGACTCGGCGACCTGGTGGCCACCTGCTCCTCGCCGCTGTCCCGCAACCACACCTTCGGCACCAACCTCGGCAGGGGCATGACCCTCGAGGAGACCATCGCGGTCACCAAGCAGACCGCCGAGGGCGTCAAGTCCTGCGAGTCCGTTGCGGATCTGGCCCGCCGGCACGGAGTGGAGATGCCGATCACCGAGACGGTCGTGGACATCGTGCACGAGGGCAAGCCGCCGGCGGTCGCCCTCAAGGAGCTGATGTCGCGCAGCGCGAAGCCCGAGCGACGCTGAGCCACCCGGCGCGGCCGACGCTGGGCCAGGGCTCTACCAGCGGGTACGCTCAACGCGATATGAGCACCGAGAACCTCCCCCAGAGCCCTGAGCAGCCGTCTCGGAAGCCGCGTGTGGCCGTCGTGTTCGGCGGACGCAGCTCCGAGCACGGGATCTCCACGGTCACCGCCGGCGCTGTTTTGAACGCCATCGACCGGACCAAGTACGACGTCCTGCCGATCGGCATCACCCGGGAAGGCCGCTGGGTGCTGACGGCCGACGAGCCGGAGCGCATGGCCATCACCGACCGCCGGGTGCCCGCCGTCGAGGAACTGGCGGAGTCCGCCGAGGGCGCCGTGGTGCTCCCCGTCGACCCCGCCGTCCGCGAGGTCGTCTACAGCGAGCCGGGTTCCGTGCCGAAGGCTCTCGGCGAGGTCGACGTGGTCTTCCCCGTCCTGCACGGCCCGTACGGCGAGGACGGCACCCTCCAGGGCATGCTGGAGCTGTCCGGAGTGCCCTACGTCGGCGCGGGTGTGCTCGCCTCGGCCGTCGGCCAGGACAAGGAGTACATGAAGCGGGTGTTCACCTCCTTCGGGCTGAAGGTCGGCCCGTACGTGGTGATCCGGCCCCGCGAGTGGGCCCAGGACGAGTCCGCCGCCCGCAAGAAGATCATCGACTTCGCCGGCGAGCACGGCTGGCCGCTGTTCGTGAAGCCCGCGCGCGCCGGCTCCTCGATCGGCATCACCAAGATCGACGACCTTTCCGGCCTGGACGAGGCCATCGCCGAGGCCCAGCGCCACGACCCGAAGATCATCGTCGAAGCCGCGATCCGCGGCCGCGAGATCGAGTGTGGCGTCCTGGAGTTCGAGGACGGCCCGCGCGCCTCCGTCCCGGCCGAGATCCCGCCGCCTGACGCGCACGCGTACTACGACTTCGACGCCAAGTACATCGACTCCACGCCCGGCATCGTCCCGGCGCCGCTCACCGCCGAGGAGACCGCCGAGGTACGGCGGCTCGCGGTCGAGGCGTTCGACGCGACCTCCTGCGAGGGCCTGGTCCGCGCGGACTTCTTCCTCACCGAGGACGGCGAGTTCGTGATCAACGAGGTCAACACGATGCCCGGCTTCACGCCGATCTCGATGTACCCGAAGATGTGGGAGGCCACCGGCATCGCCTACCCGGAGCTGGTGGACCGCCTGGTGCAGGCCGCCCTGCGGCGCTCGACCGGGCTGCGCTAACCCGCTTCCGGGGCCGGCGGCCGTCCGCGCGTCCGCCGTGGCCGGCCGCGCGGCTCCCCGCGCCCCGGGGCACTGCCCACGGACCCGCCGGTACCGCGTGGTCGGCGCATGGTCAGCGCATGGAGGCGATCCCCTCGGGGATCGCCTTCTTCACGGCCGGGGCCAGGTCGATGAGCACCTCGGAGCTGTCGTCCGGGCCGGACAGTTCCTTCGCCAGGGTCACCTGCACATAGGCCCGCCGGCCCGCCGTGGTGAACTGCCAAGACCCGTCGTCGTGCTTCTCCATCAGCCAGTCCACGCCGTCGACGCCGCCGCCGATCGCGTTCGGGTCATCGCCCTGGGCCACCTTGCCGTCGATCATCTTCGGCGGCCGGACGATGCCGCAGCGCAGTATGATCGCCGGGCCTCCCCAGCCCGCCGTGTAGACGGACCGGGGCCTGGGGTCGTCGCGGCGTTCGCCGTCCACCTTCCCGGGCAGTTCCCGGTGCAACTGACGGCACAGGGGTGCGGTCCTGGCGTCGGGACGGGGAACCGCGACCGTGGCGTCGTCTGCCGAGGAGCAGCCCGCGACCGCGATCAGCAGGGCGGGCGCGAGCAGGGCGAGCGACCGGTGACGGAAGATGTTCACCGGCCAAGGGTAGACGGGGGCTACAGATGCACGACCGGACAGGTCAGGGTGCGCGTGATGCCGTCCACTTGCTGGACCTTCGCGACCACCATGCGGCCGAGGTCGTCGACCGTGTCGGCCTGGGCGCGCACGATGACGTCGTAGGGACCCGTCACGTCCTCGGCCTGGATGACTCCGGGGATCTTGCCGATCGTCTCGGCGACGGTCGACGCCTTGCCGACCTCGGTCTGGATCAGGATGTACGCCTGTACCACGGAACCTCCAGGGCGGCCACGAGGATCATGTGGGGAAAAGGAACGCCACGGTATCGCGTCGCCGCTCCCCGCGGGGAGACCTGCGGGGAGCGGGCTTGCGCGCCAGGGTGCAGGCACGAAAGAAGTTGACGGTCACCTCGACCGTATCGGGGACACTGAAGAGGCGCGACCGGGCTCGCACCGGTACAGAGGCGACCGGGCACGCACCGGCACAGAAGGGGCTTGAGGCAATGAAGGGCACAGTGGGTGAGCTGGGTGAGTTCGGGCTCATCAGGGAGCTGACCTCACGTCTCACCACCACCCCGGCGGTCCGGGTCGGCCCGGGTGACGACGCCGCGGTGGTCGCCGCCCCCGACCGCCGGGTGGTGGCCAGCACCGACATCCTGCTGGAGGGACGGCACTTCCGCCGCGACTGGTCCACGGCGTACGACGTCGGGCGCAAGGCGGCGGCGCAGAACCTCGCGGACATCGCGGCCATGGGCGCCGTACCGACCGCGCTGCTGCTCGGCCTGGTCGTCCCGGCCGAACTGGCGGTCACCTGGCCCACCGAGCTGATGGACGGCCTGCGCGACGAGTGCCAGGTCGCCGGTGCCAGTGTGGTCGGCGGGGACGTCGTACGCGGCGACACGATCATGGTGTCGATCACCGCGCTCGGTGATCTGCGGGGCCAGGAACCGGTGACCCGCGGCGGAGCCCAGCCGGGCGACCTCGTGGCCGTCACCGGCTGGCTGGGCTGGTCCGCGGCGGGCTACGCGGTGCTCTCCCGCGGTTTCCGCTCGCCGCGCGCCTTCGTGGAGGCCCACCGGCGCCCCGAACCGCCGTACCACGCGGGCCCGGCGGCCGCGGGGCTCGGCGCGACCGCGATGTGCGACGTGAGCGACGGGCTGATCGCCGACCTCGGGCACATCGCCGAGGCCAGCAAGGTGCGCATCGACATCCGGTCCGGCGCGATCGACATCCCCACGCAGATGAACGACATCGGGCAGGCCGTCGGTGTCGACCCGATGCAGTGGGTGCTGACCGGGGGAGAGGACCACGCGATCGTGGCCACCTTCCCGCCGGACACCAAACTCCCCGCCCGCTGGAAGGTCATCGGCGAGGTGCTCAACCCCTCGGCGCTGCCTCAGGTGACCGTCGACGGGGCACCCTGGACCAGCAAGGGCGGCTGGGACCACTTCGGAGACATAGAGTCGTGATACCCCGTGTACTGACCGTGGCCGGCTCGGACTCCGGCGGAGGCGCCGGCATCCAGGCCGACCTGAAGACGATGCTCGCGCTCGGCGTGCACGGGATGAGCGTGATCACCGCCGTGACCGCGCAGAACTCCGTGGGCGTACAGGGCGCCTGGGAACTGCCCGTGGAGGCGGTGCGGGCGCAGTACCGCAGCGTCGTGGACGACATCGGCGTGCAGGCCGTGAAGACCGGCATGCTGGCCTCGGCCGAACTGGTCGAGGCGGTCGCCGAATTGATCTCCGGCACGGACGTGCCGACCGTGGTGGACCCGGTGGGCGTCTCCAAGCACGGGGACCCGCTGCTCGCGGCCTCCGCGCTGGACTCGGTCCGTGACCGGCTGCTGCCGGTGGCGACCGTGGCCACCCCGAACCTGGACGAAGTGGTCCAACTCACAGGTGTCCGGGTCGAATCGGAGCGTGATCTGCCGCGGGCCGCGGCTGCCGTGCTGGCCTATGGGCCGCGCTGGGTGCTGATCAAGGGCGGTCATCTCCCCGGCGAGGCCGTGGACCTGCTCACCGACGGTTCCGAGGAGCACTGGCTGAGGGCACCCCGGCACGACAACCGGCACACCCACGGCACGGGCTGCACGCTCGCCTCGGCGATCGCCTCGGGTCTGGCGAAGGGGCGTTCCGTGCCGGAGGCGGTCAGGGAGGCCAAGGAGTACGTCACCGGGGCGATCGCCGCCGGGTTCCCGCTGGGAGCGGGGATCGGGCCGGTGGATCACGGGTGGCGGTTCAGGCCGGGCGGGGATCCCGCGGGGACGTGAGCCCGCGGGGACGTGAGCCTGTGAGTGTGTGAGCCCGCAGGGGCGTGAGCCCTCGGGTGTGTGGCTTTTTGGGCGCGGTGGACCGGACGACCGGTCTGCCGCGCCTACGTATGGCCGGACGCGCGCACGCACGCGCGTGGCCCAGGTGCGGCCGGTCGCCAACTGGCGGGCGCGGCCGTATGCGTGGGCACGGCCGTATGCGTGGGCACGGCCGTGTGTACGGGCGCGGTGGTGTGCACGGGCACGGTGGTGTGCGTCGGTACCGGCCGTGTGCGGGTACGGCAAAAAGCCGGCCCACCGTGAGGTGGACCGGCTCAGTGCGGCGAACCAGCAGTGGCCGCGCTGTACGTCAGCGCGAGACCTTGCCGGCCTTGATGCACGAGGTGCAGGCGTTCACGCGCTTCGGCGTCCCGCCGACCACGGTACGCACACGCTGGATGTTCGGGTTCCAGCGGCGCGGCGTACGGCGGTGCGAGTGCGAGATGTTGTTGCCGAAGCCCGGCCCCTTGCCGCAGACGTCGCAGTTGGCAGCCACGGGTCACTCCAAAGACTTCAGATGCACTTACGGTTGATCCCGGCATGCCGGGACCGAGATCCGAAGATCTATGACCTTTAGTGGCGTTGCCAGGGGGAATGGCCCGACCGAGATCGGGCAACCGGAGCAGCATACAACGGCTGCTTCCGTACAACGAAACTACCATGTCGGCGCAGGCTTCTGCTCCCGGCCCTCTTCCGGAGGACGCCGCCGCTCGGTCTACGCTGCGTCCACGTCCAGCCACTCAGGGAGGCGCAGGTGGCGCAGGTGCCGCAGACATTCCTCGATGCTCTCGCGGTGCGCACCTGGTGCGTTCTGGCACTCGGGGCGCTGGGGCGGGCGCGCGAGGAGATCGACGCGATCAACGTCTACCCCGTCGCCGACGGGGACACCGGGACCAACCTCTACCTGACCCTGGAGTCGGCGGCGACCGCAGTGGAGGCGGTGTTCGCCGGGTACGAGACGGGCACGGGCCGCCCCTCGCTCGCGGACGCCGTGCACGCGATGGCCCACGGAGCGCTCATCGGGGCCCGGGGCAACTCCGGGACGATCCTCGCGCAGCTGCTGCGGGGGATGGCGCAGGTGCTGGCCGCGGAGGGCGCCGCGGGAACAGGGCGCGCAGAGGACACCGAGGACGCCGAAGACAGCGAGGACACCGTGGGCACCCGGCGTGCGGGTGACGCGCCTCACGTCGACGGTGCGGGTCTGGGTCTGGCCCTGCGGCATGCCGCCGACTCTGCCCGTGAGGCCGTGGCCCACCCGGTCGAGGGCACGGTCCTGACGGTCGCCTCCGCCGCGGCGGACGCCGCCGAGCGGACCGAGGGCGACTGCGGGACGGTCGCGAGGGCCGCCTACGAGGGCGCCTGGACCGCCCTGGCGGCGACGCCGGGCCAGTTGCCGGCGCTCAGGCGGGCCGGAGTCGTGGACGCGGGCGGGCGGGGACTCGTGGCGGTGCTGGGGGCACTGGTGGAGGCGGTCACGGGGGAAGCGGTCGCGGAGGAGGCGCCGGGAGCGACGGCCGCGCGGCCGCCGGAGGACTCCGCCGCCGCCTCCACGGCATCCGCCGCCGCTTCCCTGGCCGCCCACGCGCGCGTGGGCGACGTTTCCGGACCGGCGGACCTCTGCGCCGACGGCACCGGGGCGAGCGGCCCGGCCTTCGAGGTGATCTATCTCCTCGAAGCCGGTGACGAGGCCGTGGCGCGGCTGCGGGAACGGCTCGACGCCCTCGGCGACTCCCTCGTCGTGGTCGGCGGCGACGGGCTCTGGAACGTCCACGTGCACGTCGACGACGCCGGTGCCGCCGTAGAGGCGGGGATCGAGGCGGGGCGTCCGTACCGGATCCGGATCACGCACTTCGGTCCCGGCGACGTGCACACCGGCGGTGAGCGGCCGCCGCGCGAGCGCGTCCAGCGGGCCGTCGTCGCCGTCGTACCCGGCGAGGGCCTGGCCGGGCTGTACACGGAGGCCGGCGCGACCACGATCCTGGCCCGCCCCGGGGAGCCGCCCGCCGGCGGCGAACTGGTGCAGGCCCTGCGGCGGGCCCACGCGCGCGAGGTCGTCCTGCTGCCCAACGACGCCGAACTGCGCCTCACGGCCGCGGCGGCCGCCGAGCAGGCCCGCGCCGAGGGCATCCGGGTCGCCCTGATCCCGACCCGCTCGGCGGTCCAGGGCATCGCCGCGCTCGCCGTGCACGAGCCGGAGCGGCGCTTCGACGAGGACGTCGTCCAGATGACCTCCGCGGCGGGCGCCACCCGGTACGCCGAGGTCGTCGTCGCCGAACGCCAGGCCTGGACGTCGGCCGGCATCTGCCAGGCCGGTGACGTCCTCGGCCTCATCGACGGCGACGTGGCCGTCATCGGCCCGGATGTCATCAGCACCGCCGAGACCGTCCTGGACCGCATGCTCCGGGCGGGCGGCGAGCTGGTCACCCTCGTCACCGGCGACGAGACCCCCGAGACCGTCGCCACCCACCTCGAAACCCGGGTCCGCGAGACCTACCTGGCCGTGGACACCGTGGTGTACCGGGGTGGACGGCAGGGAGCGCTGCTCCTCATCGGCGTGGAGTGAGCGGAGCCGCCGTACCGGCCGGATCCGTAAGGTGCCGGACCGGCGGCTCTCCTCTCACCAGCGCGGTCTCACCACCGCGGTCTCACCGCTCCGGCTCGGGCAGGCCGAGCAGCCGGGCGGCCTCCGCCCGGCGCGCCTGGGCGGTCTCGTCGTCGGCCTCCGGGCCCTCGTGGGCGTCGTAGGCGGCGAGCACACCACGCGCGCGTGCCGCCGCCTCGGCGGTACGGCCGAGGTCCGCCGCCAGCCGGCCCGCGGCGAGATCCGCGCCGGTACGGCCGTGCAGGCCGTCCGCGCCCAGTTCGCCGAACAGCTCCGCCGCGCGGTCCATCTGGACCAGCGCCGCCTCGAACGCCGCCCGGATCGCCCCGTCTTCGGTCTCGTCGACGACGGAGTGGGCCAGCAGATCGCCGAACTGGCGGTGTGTGTTGCCGAGTTCGGCGGTCAGCTGCTCCCGGGTCACCGGGTCGGCGGTGTCCTCCAGCGCGCGCTCGCACGCGCTTGTCGCGTCCGCCATCAGCTTCCGCGCGCCCTCCGCTCCGGCGTCCCCGCGCAAGCCCAGCCAGGCGCGGGCCCGCACCGAGCGGACGAGGAAGTGCGGGTTGCCCAGCTCCCGCCACAGCTCGCTCGCCCGCGCGTACGCCTGGTCCGCCTCCTCCAGCAGGCCGGCGTTGCCCAGGGACTCGGCGGCGAGGTGGGCCAGCGTGGCGTGGTCCTGCTGCTCGGGCCAGTGCCGGGCGACCTCGGCGGCCCGGAGCCGGTGCTCGGCGGCCGCCCGGTGCTCGCCCAGCTCGCTCAGGCAGTCCCCGAGCCACCACCGCGCCTGTACGACCATCCCGTCGCCGTGCGTCTCGGCGGACAGGTCGGGCAGCGCCGACTCCAGCACCTCGGCGGCCTCCGCGCACCGCCCCTGGCGCAGCAGGAACCCGCCCAGCTGGTGTCGCGCCCAGGCGCCCAGCGTGGCGCTCTCGCCCGCCTCGTCGGCCCAGTGCGCCGCCTCCAGCGCGTGCTCCGCCGCTTCCCCGGCCGCGCCCCGGGCGCCGGTCACCTCGGCGAGCTGCAGGTGCAGCTGGGCCCGCCCGGCCGGCTCCACGTACGGTCCGCCGTGCTCCAGCGCAGCCCGCAGCGCCCGTTCGGCCTCGGCCGGATCGGTGAGGTGGGACAGCGCGGCGATCCGCACCTCGTACTCCAGCGCGAACCACGGCAGCCCGGCGGCCACGTACCGGGCCGCGGCCTCCCGGAACAGCCGTCCCGCCCGCGGTACGTCCCCGGACCGCTCCGCCAGCTCGCCCAGCATCGCCCGCGCCTCGGCTCCCCGGGCCGCCAGCCGCACGTCGTCACCGGCCACACCGGCCACACCGGCCACACCGGCCACACCGTCCACGAGCGCCAGCACCTCACGGACCGCCCGCTCGGCCTCGACCAGCTCATCGAGTGCCTCCGGGCCCCCGGCGTGCGCGTCCGTGCCCGTCCCCGAGTCGCCGGGGCGGGTCGCCTCCGACTCCGGGGGGCTGTCCTGGACGCGTCGCATCAGTACGCGGGCGCGGCTCATCAGGACCGATGCCGTCTGGCGGACTCCGGTGGCGTCCGCGGCGTACAGGGCCAGCGTCTCGTCGTAGAGGCCGTCGACCGCCGCGCGGGCGGCGTCCACGTCACCGGCGAGGGCGCGTATGTACGCGCCGCGCGCGCGGGCCGCCAGTGCCTCACCGGGGTCGCCCGCCTCCGCGTACAGCGCGGCGGCCCGGTCGAAGAGGGGGATGCCCTCGGGGCCGAGGGACATCGCCTCGTGGTCGGCGATCGCCGCGCGGTCGCGAGGGTCGAGATCGGTGCCCTCGGCGGCCCGGGCGACCGCCGCCCAGGCCTCCAGGGCGTGCGGGCTCAGGGTGTCCGCGAGGCGGCGAGCCTCGGCGAGCAGGGCGGGCAGCCCGGACTCCGCCGACGGGGCCTCGGGCGCCGGAGCGGGCGGGTTCACCTGAGCCGGGGCCGGAACCGACTGTACCGGCCGTACCGTCCGTACGCCCAGCGGCAGCCGGTCCACCAGTGGGCGCTGGGCCATCCGCGCGCGGACGCGGTCGCCGACGGACGACGTGCCGTTGCGGTCGTCGAACCGCCCGGCCAGCTCCAGGGTCCGCTCGCGCGCGTGGGCCGCGAGTTCGCCCGCGGTCCAGGTCCGTCCCGCGGGCCCCGGCACCCGCTGTCCGCCCAGGCCCAGCCCGGTCAGGCGGTCCATCAGCAGGGTCACCGCGGCCAGGAAGTCCATCAGACTGCGCGGCTGCCCGGCGTCCGTGAAGTACGCGGGCCGCTCGGCGAGCAGCTCCAGGCCGCGCGCCTCGTTGCCGGTCAGGGCGCAGAACTCCACGTGGTCCGTGTAGGCGCCCCGCATGCTCTCCATGGGCCGCACCAGACGGAAGCCGCGCAGGTGGTGGGCGCGGGCCTCGTCCCGGCGCTCCAGGCGCAGCAGGGGCGCCAGCGAGGAGGCGAGGACGGTGTGCGGCTCGTGCGCGCAGCTGTACTCGCCCTCCAGCACCGGCCGCCACAGCTCCAGCGCCTTGGCGTCCCGGCCGAGCTCGGCCTGCCAGCCGCCCTGCCCGTGCAGCTCGCAGGCGTGGCAGTCGGCCATCTGGTCCCGGTCCGCGGCCAGCCACGCGGCGTACGCCCGCTCCGCCCGCGCCCGGTCCCCGACGTGCTGGGCCACCCCGAACTCGGCGCTCCGCACGGCCCGTTCGGAATACCCGGCGATCCGGTAGCGGTGCTCCATCTCGGCGAGCCACTTCTCGATCGAGGCGAGCGGGATGTGCGGCTGGTCCAGCATGCCCGCCGAGACCCACTTGAAGGCCCAGTGCAGGGAGTGCGCCTCGTACTCGTCGAAGTCGGCGGGCCGTTCGTCCCACATGCGCAACAGCCGCGCGAAGGGCACGAACAGGCGGTCCTTCTCGGAGCTGTAGTTGTAGACCTTCAGCTGATGCCCGAGCGCCTCGATCACGGCGAGCGGGATCTCCAGCCCCTCGGCCGCGGTCAGCAGCTCCTCCGCGCGCGCGTTGCGGGCCGGTCCCTCGGGCCGCTCGGAGTTCTCCGCCATGGCCCGGCGCAGCGCGTCGAAGTCCGTGATCCCGGTCATCGGTGACCGTCCTCCCCGTGTGTGGCCCATTCCAGGAGGCCGATGAACGCCCGGTTCAGCAGCGCCGAGTCGGCCGGCCGGAGCGGCCGCTGCGCCATCAGCAGCGCTTGCCCGTACAGCGACTCGGTCGCGGTGCCGATCAGTTCGGCGTCCCGCAGCGAACTGATCCTGCGGATCAGCGGGTTGAGATGGTTGAGCACCAGACGCGCGCGCGGGGCGCTGCCGCGCAGCGAGCCCAGGATGCCCGCCCACAGGTCGTCGGCCCGCTCCTCGGCCTCCGCCCGCGCCTGCTCGTGCCGGGCCGCCCGGTCGTCCAGGTGCAGCGCGGGCACGGACAGCGGATGGAACGCGCGCAGTACGACGTCACAGCCCAGCGGGTCCAGCTTCGCGCGCGCGGCCGCCAGGAAGCCGGACAGCGCCAGCTCCTCGGCCGGGTCGACCGCGTCCAGGTGCGCGGTCACGGTGTCCGCGTCCAGCTCGGCGACCACCGTCCCCGGCCGCACCGACGGCAGCGCTTCGACCAGCTCGCTGTCGTACGTGTAACCGCCGTTGACCACCCCGACGCCCTGCGCGGAGGCGATCGGCGCGACCTGCCGGTACTCCTCGACCGTCCGCGTGAAGTGCACCACCGGGTGCCGCTGCGCGAACTCCTCCAGGGACAGCTGCCCGTCGGTGGTCTCGAACGGCAGCCACGGCAGCATCGTGCGCAGCATCTCGCCGTCGTGCCGGGCCAGGGACTTCACGCCCAGGTGGTGCACGGCGAGGAACGCGGCCAGCCGCTCCGGATCACCCGCCGCGAGCCCGGTCAGCCAGGACCGGATCCGCTCGCCGAGGGCCTCCCGCACGGCGGCGAGGGTCTCGTCCTCGTACAGCGACTCGCGCGAGGCCGTGGGCCGCAGGCTGTCGGTGTCCAGCACGCAGCGCACGAAGAACGCCCAGTCGGGCAGCAGCTGTTCGGCCCGCTCGGTGAGCAGCATGCCCTTCAGATGCACCCGGTGCGTGGCCCGCTGTGCCGGGCTGACCGCCGCCGGCAGCACGTACGCCACCCCGCGGATCCCGGCGAGCGGCACGTCCAGGCCGATCGAGTCCAGCGGCGTGAAACCGAACAGCTCGCGGCAGTGCCCGGCCAGCGCCACCCTGCGCGCGGCGGGAGAGGGATACGGGCGGTCCCAGGGCGCCGGGAGGTCCGTGACCGCCTCACCGTCCACCTGGACGTCGTACGGCAGCAGCGAGCCGAAGTCCCGCGCCAGGGCGCGCACCCGCTCGGGCGCCAGCCACTGCGCCGCGCCCGGCCGCGCCACCAGGTGCACGGTGGTGCCCGGCTCGGTGCGGGCCGAGTCCGGGAGCGTGCGGACGGTGTAGGAGCCGTCGTCGCTCGCCGTCCACTCCACCGGCGGCGCCCCGGGCTCACGGGCGCTGCGGCTGACCACCCGGATGCGCTCGGCGACCACGAAACAGGCCAGCAGCCCGATGCCGAACTGGCCCAGGAAGTCGGACCGGGCCTCCTGGAGGCCCTCCGCCCGCTTGGAGCTGCGGCCGATGGTCGCCAGCAGGCTGTGCACGTCCTGCTCGGTAAGCCCGACGCCGCTGTCCTCCACCCGCAGCGCGGCGCCCCCGTCGGACGCCGCGTACAGCCGCACCCGCGCCGGGGCACCGGGCTCCAGGGACCGCCGGGCGGTGATGGCGTCCACGGCGTTCTGCAGCAGCTCGCGCAGGTAGACCTTGGGACTGGAGTACAGATGATGGGAGAGCAGGTCCACCAGACCGCGCAGGTCGACCTGGAACGTATGAGGTGTCTGGGGGGCCTGGGATGACTGGGATGACTGTGAGGTCTGGGAGTCCATCGTCGCAGCGCCGGTGGGGGGAAGCAGCGTTCGGCGCGGGGTCGGGCGGTCCGGATGGGGCGGTGACCGCGGGGATGGCCGGAGCGCGCCATCCTAGGCCCGGAACAGCGCACCCGACCAGGAGTTTCCCAGACAGGTACGGGAGGCGCGCGCCTCGCACGGGACCTGCCACGGGACCTCTCGCGGGACGCCTCCCAGGACCCGGCAGGGGAGTCGGCTCAGGACCCGGCTCGGGACCCGCCACCGACACGGGTACGGCACGACAGGACCCGTCCGCGGGGGAGCGTGTGCGCCATTGTCGGTGCCGTGGTGTGCAATGGATCTCGTGCCCGCACTGCGAGAACCCCTGAAACAGCCGCTGAAGTCAGTGCTCGGCCCCGCCACCGCGAAGGTGATGGCCGAGCACCTCGGCCTGGACACCGTCGGCGACCTCCTGCACCACTACCCGCGCAGATACGAGGAGCGGGGCCAGCTCACCCACCTCGCCGACCTCCCCATGGACGAGCACGTCACGGTGGTCGCCCAGGTCGCCGACGCCCGTCTGCACTCCTTCGCCTCCGCCAAGGCCCCGCGCGGCAAGGGCCAGCGCCTGGAGGTCACCATCACGGACGGCAGCGGCCGGCTCCAGCTGGTCTTCTTCGGCAACGGTGTGCACAAACCGCACAAGGAGCTGCTGCCGGGCACGCGCGCGATGTTCTCGGGCAAGGTCTCCGTCTTCAACCGCCGCCTCCAACTCGCCCACCCCGCCTACGAGCTGCTGCGCGACGACACCGGCGAGGGCGACGAGGCCGCCGAGACCGTCGAGAGCTGGGCCGGCTCCCTCATCCCGATCTACCCCGCCACCGCCAAGCTGGAGTCCTGGAAGATCGGCAAGGCCGTCCAGACGGTGCTGCCCAGCGCCCAGGAGGCGCTCGACCCCCTGCCGCCCGCCCTGCGCGAGGGCCGGGGCCTGGTCACCCTCCCCGAGGCCCTGCTCAAGATCCACCGTCCGCACACCAAGGCCGACATCGCCGACGCCCGCGCCCGCCTGAAGTGGGACGAGGCCTTCGTCCTCCAGGTCGCCCTGGCCCGCCGCCGCTACGCCGACTCCCAGCTCCCGGCCGTCGCCCGCAGGCCGAAGCCCGACGGCCTCCTCACGGCCTTCGACGACCGCCTGCCCTTCACCCTCACCGACGGCCAGCAGAAGGTCTCCAAGGAGATCTTCGACGACCTCGCCACCGAACACCCCATGCACCGCCTGCTCCAGGGCGAGGTTGGTTCCGGGAAGACGATGGTCGCCCTGCGCGCGATGCTCGCCACGGTCGACGCCGGCGGGCAGGCCGCGATGCTCGCGCCCACCGAAGTGCTCGCCCAGCAGCACCACCGCTCGATCACCGAGATGATGGGCGAGCTGGCCGAGGGCGGCATGCTGGGCGGCTCCGAGCACGCCACCAAGGTGGTGCTGCTCACCGGCTCCATGGGCGCGGCCGCCCGCCGCAAGGCCATGCTGGACATCGCCACCGGCGAGGCCGGCATCGTCATCGGCACCCACGCCCTGATCGAGGACAAGGTCCAGTTCCACGACCTCGGTCTGGTCGTCGTCGACGAACAGCACCGCTTCGGCGTCGAACAGCGCGACGCCCTGCGCGGCAAGGGCAAACAGCCCCCGCACCTGCTCGTCATGACCGCCACCCCCATCCCGCGCACGGTCGCGATGACGGTCTTCGGCGACCTGGAGACCTCGGTCCTCGACCAGCTCCCGGCCGGCCGCTCCCCGATCGCCACCCACGTGGTCCCCGCCGCCGACAAGCCCCACTTCCTGGCCCGCGCCTGGGAGCGGGTCCGCGAGGAGGTGGAGAACGGCCACCAGGCCTACGTCGTCTGCCCCCGCATCGGCGACGACGAGGAGGCCGCCGACGCCAAGAAGGCGAAGAAGTCCCCCGAGGACGAAGCGGAGAAACGCCCCCCGCTCGCCGTCCTCGACGTGGCCGACCACCTGGCCAAGGGGCCCCTGCGGGGCCTCAGGGTCGAAGTCCTGCACGGCCGTATGCACCCCGACGACAAGGACGCCGTCATGCGCCGCTTCACGGCCGGCGAGACGGACGTCCTGGTCGCCACCACCGTGATCGAGGTCGGCGTCAACGTCCCCAACGCCACCGCCATGGTGATCATGGACGCGGACCGCTTCGGCGTCTCCCAGCTCCACCAGCTGCGCGGCCGCGTGGGCCGCGGCTCGGCCCCCGGCCTCTGCCTCCTGGTCAGCGAGATGCCCGAGGCCAGCCCCGCCCGCCAGCGCCTGAACGCCGTCGCCTCCACCCTCGACGGCTTCGAGCTCTCCCGCATCGACCTCGAACAGCGCCGCGAGGGCGACGTCCTCGGCCAGGCCCAGTCCGGCGCCCGCACCAGCCTGCGCGTCCTGGAGGTCATCGAGGACGAGGAGATCATCGCGGAGGCGAGGGAGGAGGCCTCGGCGGTCGTGGCGGCCGACCCCGACCTCGCCGGGCTCCCGGGCCTGCGCACGGCCCTGGACGCCCTCCTGGACGAGGAGAGGGAGCAGTACCTGGAAAAGGGGTGAAGAGGCGAGAGGGGCGCGGGGGACCCGGCCTGGAGGAGCGGTGAGGCGGACCCGCCCAGGGGGACGGGAGACCGCGTGCCCGGCCCGGACGGACCCGCACCCGCCGACGGCGATCCGGCACCCCTTTCCGCAGGCTGCAAAAATGACCAGACAACAGCCGCCCATCGAAGAAGGACCCAGAGATGACCCGCGTGATCGCAGGCCGAGCCGGCGGACGGCGCCTCGCAGTACCGCCCGGCACAGGAACCCGGCCGACATCGGATCGCGCGCGCGAGGGCCTCTTCTCCACCTGGCAGTCCCTCCTCGGCGGCCCCCTGGGCGGCGAACGGGTCCTGGACCTCTACGCCGGCTCCGGAGCCGTGGGCCTGGAGGCCCTCTCCCGGGGCGCGAGCCACACCCTCCTCGTCGAAGCGGACGCCCGCGCGGCGAAGACCGTCCGCGAGAACGTGAAGAACCTGGGCCTGCCCGGCGCCGAGGTCAGAACGGGCAAAGCGGAACAGGTCGTCCGGACCGCGCCCCCCGCCGAGCCCTACGACCTGGTCTTCCTGGACCCCCCGTACGCCGTCACGGACGACGATCTTCGGGAGATCCTGCTCACACTCCGCACAGAAGGCTGGCTCGCCGAGGAAGCCCTCGTCACCGTGGAGCGCAGCACCAGAGGCGGCGAATTCCGCTGGCCGGACGGCTTCGAGGCCCTGAGGTCCCGTCGCTACGGCGAGGGAACGTTTTGGTACGGTCGCGCCGCCTCTACGTGCGAAGACGCACGATGACCGGACCGGAGAGCGAGGGATCTCAAGTGCGCCGCGCAGTCTGTCCCGGGTCGTTCGACCCGATCACCAACGGACATCTCGACATCATCGCCCGCGCCTCCCGTCTGTACGACGAGGTGTACGTCGCGGTGATGATCAACAAGTCCAAGAAGGGCCTGTTCGAGGTCGAGGAGCGGATAGAGCTGATCCGCGAGGTCACCGCCGACTACGCCAACGTGCGGGTCGAGGCCTTCCACGGCCTGCTCGTCGACTTCTGCAAGCAGCGCGACATCCCCGCCATCGTCAAGGGCCTGCGCGCCGTCAGCGACTTCGACTACGAGCTGCAGATGGCCCAGATGAACAACGGGCTCACCGGCGTCGAGACGCTGTTCGTGCCCACCAACCCGGCCTACAGCTTCCTGTCCTCCTCCTTGGTCAAGGAGGTCGCGACCTGGGGCGGCGACGTCTCCCACCTGGTGCCGCCGCAGGTCCTGGGTGCCCTCACCGAGCGCCTGAAGGCGAACTGAGCCCGGACGGGAAGTCCGCGGGAAGGTGACTGCGCGTCACCCGGTGTCGGGCGGCGGGGCCATGGCCGTACAGTCGTGCCGTCCGTCTTCAACACAGCTGTAGAGAGTGGCGAGCGCCGGTGGACGTCCAGATGAAGCTCGACGAGATCGTCTCCGCGGTCTCCAGCGCCCGGTCCATGCCCATGTCGGCCTCGTGCGTGGTCAACCGTGCCGAGCTGCTCGCGCTGCTCGAAGAGGTGCGCCAGGCGCTGCCCAGCTCCCTCGCCCAGGCCCAGGAACTCATCGGCGACCGCGAGCAGATGGTCGAGCAGGCCCGCGTGGAGGCCGACCGGATCATCGGCGACGCCCACGCCCAGCGCGGCTCGCTGATCTCCGACACCGAGATCGCCCGTCGTTCCCAGGGCGAAGCGGACCGGATCCTCGCCGAGGCCCGCGCGGAGGCCGAGGAGGTCCGCGCCGAGGCGGACGACTACGTCGACTCCAAGCTCGCCAACTTCGAGGTCGTCCTCACCAAGACCCTCGGCTCGGTCGGCCGCGGCCGCGAGAAGCTCCTCGGCACCGGATCCGGCCTCGACGAGAACGGCTACGAGGACGAGGACGCCCCCGAGCGCAGCCAGGACCCGGAGACCCTGCGGCACAACGCCGACTCGTACGTCGACGTCAAGCTCGGCGCCTTCGAGGCGGTCCTCGCCGCGACCCTGGAGGCCGTCGGCCGCGGCCGGCAGAAGCTGCACGGCCGGATCGCCACGGACGACCTCGGCGCCCTCGCCGACGACACCACGACCTTCCAGCACTCCAGCGACGCCGACTACCTCGCCGACCTCGCGGCCCTCTCCGACGACGCCCCGGCCGAGCGCCCGGGCCAGCAGGCCGCACGGCCGAAGCCGTCGTACGAGCCGCAGCCGGAGCCGTCGTACGAGCCTCGGCCGGAACCGTCGTACGAACCCCAGCCCGCCTACGGCTACCAGCAGCCGGAGGCGTACGAGCCGCAGCCGGACCCCTACTCCCCCACCTCCGGCTACGCTCCGGCGGGAGGTGCCCCCACCTTCCCGCAGCAGGGCGGCTACGCCCAGCAGGACCCTTACGGCTACCAGCAGGCCGACCCCTACTCCGCCGCCTCCGGCTACGCCCAGGCGGGCGGCGCCCCCGGCTACCAGGGCTACGACGCTCAGCAGGCCGCCTACGACCCGAACCAGCCGCACCGGCACCAGTCCCAGGAGGGATACGCTCTCGACGAGACCAGTCTCTTCGACACGAGCATGATCAGTGCGGAGCAGCTGCGGGCGTACGAACAAGGGCGCGGGATGTAGGCGCGAGGTCCGCGGGCCGGAGGCGAAGGGTCCGGATTGGGCCCTGAGCGAAAGGTCAAGTATCCTGGCTGTTCGGTCACGTGTATGCCCGTGACCGGCGCTGCCTGGAACACCGTCGGGCGGCGTTCCTTCGAGTTCGAAGATCGAAAGCAGGAATGGCTTCCAACGCACGCCTCGACCACCGCAACCCCCTCGTGATCGATACGCACGAGCTGGGTCGGCGTCCGGGTGCGCTGCAGCGCCAGACCCGTGAGATCGACGCCCCCCGGGACCTCGGTATCCAGGGCGTCATCGGAGTGCCGGAAGGCGCCCCGGTGGAGCTCGACCTCCGACTCGAGTCGGTCATGGAAGGGGTGCTTGTCACAGGCACCGCCCGTGCACTGGCAGAGGCGGAGTGCGTAAGGTGTCTGGAGCCGTTCGAGCACGAGCTCGAAGCGGACTTCCAGGAGATGTTCTCGTACCCTGACGCCGACGACCGTGGCCGCGTGATCGCGGAACCGGGCGACGACGCCGAGGACGACGAGGACAGGCTCTACATCGAGGACGGTCTGATCGACCTCGAACCCGTGCTGCGTGACGCGGTAGTGCTCGCACTGCCGATGCAGCCGGTGTGCCAGGACGACTGTCCGGGTCTGTGCTCCGAATGCGGAGCACGACTCGCGGACGACCCGGAGCACCACCACGACGCCGTCGACATCCGTTGGGCGGCATTGCAGGGACTCGCCGGTTCACTCGAAGACGGCGAGAAGGACGAGATGAGCGGCGGCGCGCTTCCTTCAGCACGCGCCGACGAGAAGCAGGAGAAGTAGCCGTGGCTGTTCCGAAGCGGAAGATGTCGCGCAGCAACACGCGCCACCGCCGGTCGCAGTGGAAGGCTGCGGTCACCCCCCTGGTTGCGTGCGAGCGCTGCCACGAGCCCAAGCAGCAGCACATTGCGTGCCCGTCTTGTGGCACCTACAACAAGCGCCAGGTCCTCGAGGTCTGAGCGGGCTGGTGAGAGGCACTGTGTCCACTGCCAAGAAGAACGCTCCCCGCGCGAGCGGGGGTGGACCGGCAGACAATCAGGCCTCGTCCCACACGCTTCTGGAAGGGCGGCTCGGCTATCACGTCGAGACCGCCCTTCTGGTGCGCGCGCTGACCCACCGTTCCTACGCGTACGAGAACGGCGGCCTGCCGACGAACGAGCGGCTGGAGTTCCTCGGGGACTCCGTGCTCGGTCTCGTCGTCACGGACACGCTGTACCGCACCCACCCCGATCTGCCCGAAGGCCAGTTGGCCAAGCTTCGGGCCGCGGTGGTCAACTCGCGCGCGCTGGCGGAGGTCGGACGTGGCCTCGACCTGGGCTCCTTCATCCGGCTCGGCCGTGGTGAAGAGGGAACGGGCGGCCGGGACAAGGCATCCATCCTTGCCGACACCCTTGAAGCGGTGATCGGCGCGGTCTATCTCGATCAGGGCCTCGACGCGGCGTCCGAGCTGGTTCACCGGCTCTTCGACCCGCTGATCGACAGGTCCTCGAACCTCGGAGCCGGCCTGGACTGGAAGACCAGTCTCCAGGAGCTCACCGCGATGGAGGGACTCGGCGTGCCCGAGTACCTGGTCACGGAGACCGGCCCCGACCACGAGAAGACCTTCACTGCTGCTGCCCGCGTCGGAGGCGTCTCGTACGGCACCGGCACCGGCCGCAGCAAGAAGGAGGCGGAGCAGCAGGCCGCCGAGTCCGCCTGGGGGTCCATCCGGGCCGCCGCGGACGAGCGAGCCAAGGCGGCGAACACGGCCCAGGAGGCCGTGGAACAGGACGATCAGTCGTCCGCCGCCACCGCCTGACGTAAAAGAGCAGCAGCCGAGCGCCCGTCCCCGTCGTCACCGGCGGGCCGGGCGCTCGGTTCATTCATCCACCGGTCCGTACGGTCCACGGTCCTGACGGGGGTCCCGATGCCCGAGTTGCCCGAGGTCGAGGTCGTCCGGCGCGGTCTGGAGCGGTGGGTCGCCCATCGCACCGTCGCCGACGCCGAGGTGCTGCACCCGCGCGCGGTGCGCCGGCACACCGCGGGCGCCGACGACTTCGCGCACCGCCTGAAGGGCCACCGCATCGGCATACCCAGCCGGCGCGGCAAGTACCTGTGGCTTCCCCTGGAGGACACGGACCAGTCCGTCCTCGCCCACCTCGGCATGAGCGGCCAGCTGCTGGTCCAGCCGCACGCGGCCCCGGACGAGAAGCACCTGCGCGTCCGCGTCCGCTTCGCCGACGCCGTCGACACCGAACTGCGCTTCGTCGACCAGCGCACCTTCGGCGGCCTGTCGCTGCACGACAACACCCCCGAGGGTCTGCCCGACGTCATCGCGCACATCGCCCGCGACCCCCTCGACCCGCTCTTCGACGACGAGGCCTTCCACCAGGCCCTGCGGCGCAAGCGGACCACCATCAAGCGGGCCCTGCTCGACCAGTCGCTGATCAGCGGGGTCGGCAACATCTACGCCGACGAGGCGCTGTGGCGTGCCCGCGTCCACTACGAACGTCCGACGGCGGGCTTCACCCGCCCGGTCACGGCGGAATTGCTCGGTCACGTCCGCGACGTGATGAACGCGGCCCTCTCCGTCGGCGGCACCAGCTTCGACAGCCTGTACGTGAACGTCAACGGCGAGTCGGGCTACTTCGACCGGTCCCTGGACGCGTACGGCCGTGAGGGCCTGCCCTGCAAGCGGTGCGGCACGCCCATGCGCCGACGTCCCTGGATGAACCGGTCCAGCTACTTCTGCCCGAAGTGTCAGAGGGCGCCGCGCGTCTCGTCGTAACGCGCGCGGGCGGCGAGGACGTCGTCCATCGAGCCCTCCACACAGTGGATCAGCGCCAGCAGCCGCTCGGCGACCGCGTGGCCCAGGGGGGTCAGTTCGTAGTCGACGCGGGGCGGGTTGACCGGCTGGGCCTCGCGGTGCACCAGGCCGTCGCGCTCCAGTGCGTGCAGGGTCTGCGACAGCATCTTCTCGCTCACCCCGTCGACGCGGCGGCGCAGCTCGTTGAAGCGGAGCGGGCCCTCGTGCAGCGCGCCGAGCGTCAGTCCGCCCCAGCGTCCCGTGACGTGCTCCAGGGTGCCGCGCGAGGGGCAGGCCTTGGCGAACACGTCGTAGGCGAGATCGTCCTGGTCCTGGGTGAGGCCGCTCATGGAGCAAGCGTACGTGAGCGCAGCGCCAACCGGCAGGTTGCGCTAACTAAAAGTTAGTGCTTTCCTGTGGTTATCGCTGGCGAGCTGCCGCTTCGGCACGCTCACGCCCTTAGCTGCCCCAAGGAGCCACCACCGTGACCACCCCCGCCCCTGTCGTCTCCATCGCCTACCACTCCGGCTACGGCCACACCGCCGTCCTCGCCGAGGCCGTCCGCGCCGGTGCCGCGGACGCCGGTGCCGAGGTGCACCTGATCAAGGTCGACGAGATCACCGACGAGCAGTGGCAGACGCTGGACCGCTCCGACGCGATCGTCTTCGGCTCGCCCACCTACATGGGCACGGCCTCCGGCGCCTTCCACGTCTTCGCCGAGGCCACCTCCAAGCGGTGGTTCGGCCAGGACTGGAAGGACAAGCTGGCCGCCGGTTTCACCAACTCCGGTTCCAAGAGCGGCGACAAGCTGCACACGCTGCAGTTCTTCCAGATCCTCGCCGGCCAGCACGGCATGAACTGGGTCAACCTCGGCCTGCACCCGGGCTGGAACAGCAGCGAGGCCTCCGAGAACGACCTCAACCGCCTCGGCGTCTTCGCCGGCGCGGCCGCCCAGACCAACGTGGACCAGGGCCCCGAGGGTGTGCACAAGGCCGACATCGCCACGGCCGAGCACCTGGGGCGCCGGGTGGCGGAGACGGCGAGCGTGTTCGCACGCGGCCGCGCCGCGGCCTGAGACCGGTTCCGGCTGAGACTGGTTCACGACCGGGGGCCGGTTCACGGCTGAGGCCGGTTCGCGGCTGAGACCGGTTCACGGGCCTGGGGGGTTCACGGCGTTCTCAGTAGCCGAAGTCCTGTGTCCACCAAGGCCCGCCGGTGCCGAAGTGGACGCCGACGCCGAGGGTCGTGTAGTCGCAGTTCAGGATGTTGGCGCGGTGGCCGGGGCTGTTCATCCAGGCGTCCATGACGGCCGCCGCGTCCGTCTGGCCGCGGGCTATGTTCTCGCCGCCCAGGTCGGTGATGCCCGCCTTCGCGGCCCGGTCCCACGGGGTCGCCCCGTCCGGGTCGGTGTGGTCGAAGAAGCCGCGCGCGGCCATGTCGTCACTGAAGGCCCCGGCCAGCGTGGTGAGCGAGGAGTTCGCCGACAGCGCGCTGCAACCCACCTTCGCCCGCTCCTCGTTGACGAGCTTCAGCACCTCTGCCGCCGCGACGGCCTCCACCGAGACCGTCACCGGCGCGGAACTCGCCTGCGGCGGCTGCGGTGACTTCGGCGCGCTGTGCGCGGGCGGGGCCTCGGTCTCGGCCGGGGTGGGCTTCGCCGCGGGGTCGCCGTCCGCAGTCCGGCCCGGTGCGGGTGACGGCGAGGCGGACTCCGCGGGGGGCTTCGAGGAAGGGGCGGACGGCGCGGGGGCGGACGGCTGCCGGGCGCCGGTCCCCGCCGAGGGGGCGCCGCCGGCCTGGGGCTCGGCACTGCCGGAGGTGCCGCCCTGCTCGGCGGCCGAGTTGCCGGGGGAGTCCGCGGCCTGCACGCGGCCGCCACCGGCGCCCGGACCGCCGCCGAGCTGGTAGTTCTGGAGTCCGGGTACGACGCCCGCGGCCACCGCGGCCGTCCCGAGCGCGACGGCCGCGGACACCCCGAGCAGCCCCGTACGCACCGGCTGCACGGCCTTCTTCCGGCGCCGGTGCCCGCGCGGACCGCCACCACCGGGAGTGAAGCCGCCGCTCATGCCGTCGGCCGTGGCGAAGTCGCCAGGTATACCGTCCGGCGCGTTGAACCCGCCGCGTATGGCGCCGGGTGCGGTGAATCCGCCGCGTGTGCCATCTGTAGTGCTGAACCCGCCGCGTGTGGAATCCGGCGCGGTGAAGTCGCGGCCTGTGCCGCCGGCCGTGGCGGACCCTCGGCGGGGGGCACCGGCCATCGCGAACTCGCCGCCCGCGCCACCGGCCGTGGCGAACTCCCCGCCAGCGCCGCCGGCCGGGGCCGGTCCGCCGTTCGTGGCTTCGGCCGTGGGCATGCCGCCGGTGCCGGGACCGGCACCCGCGTCGTCGGCCGGTCCACGTTCGTCGTCCGTCGCGAACAGGTAGGCCGTACTGCGGGCGTTGGTCTCCGCGTACGCCTCCGGGTTCAGGTACGGCGCGATGCCCATGGGCGCACGGTCGTCCGTGCGCGGGCGCGGACCGCTCGCCGTACCGGACAGGTGCGGGTGCGTGACCTCCGCGGCGTGGTCCGTTGTGGCACGGCCGGCGGCGGAGCGTCGATGGCGTCCCATCCCCTTGCCCTCTTCCTCGTCCTCGCGGCCGGCCGGCGCCGTGACGGCGGATGACGCCCTCTGACCGAACCGACTCACTCGATCGAGTGAGTTTCAAATGAGATGCATTGGGTCGGGACGCTACCGCATGGCCCTGGGGGAGGTTGCGTCCCGAGGGACATTGGCCAGTTAGGTTGCACCCATGAGCGAGGATGTACGGATGGTTGCCTGGGTGCGCGGACGCGTCCAAGGTGTGGGTTTCCGCTGGTTCACGCGCGCCAAGGCGCTGGAGATCGGCGGACTGAGTGGCTTTGCTCTCAATCTGGGCGACGGACGCGTCCAGGTGGTCGCGGAAGGATCACGCGGCGACTGCGAGGGACTGCTCGACTGGCTCCAGGGCGACGACACGCCCGGACGTGTGGATGGCGTCACGGAGATCTGGGACACACCGCGCGGCGGCTACGACGGCTTCGCCATCCGCTGAGCCGATTCCGTAAATCCCCGCAGGTGGGGTCGGGGCAAGTTGCTCCGGGCATATGCCCGGAGCAGAAATGGCCTGGTGGTTGCCAAGAACGGCTCGGCGTGGCAGGCTCCGCAGATACAGCTGGTCGCCACACCTTGAGGGCCCCGCAGGAGACGCAGTGCCACCGCAAAAACGGTTGCGCGCCCCGGGTTCGCCCGCCAATACGGGGTGTGATCGTGTTGACCGTCAAACTTTTTGGTGAGACGCTGAAAGCCCCGCGCACCTTAGCTGTTTGGCATGTAGAGCGGCAGAGTAACACTCGAGTGTGTCAAGCACCGCGGGTGCGATCCCTCACGACCCACACCGCATCGGTCGGTCACTCAGTGTGGAGGACCATCCATCATGGCAAAGGCGCTTCTCGGTTACGTCGGCGGCTCCGACCCTCGACTCCTCGCCGAGATGCGACGGCTGCAGCAGCGTGTACAGGACCTGGAGTCCGAGCTCGGACGGATCCAGGCTGAGAACGACGCGCTGACGGCTGCCGCCTCTCAGGACAGGATCATGGAGAGCATCGACGCACACCAGGCGGAGCCTGCGCTCACCTGATCGCTGCATCGCTCCACGACAGCAGTCGCAGCGGTTGGGCTGCCCGTATCAACCGCTCAGTGATCAGACAACGCAATCCAGTTGTCAGAGCCGCAAGGGACGCTTCGGCGTCCCTTCCTTCTTACCCTGTGCATCCTTTCACCCTCTTCAACGTCTGGTGTGCCCTGCATGTTCATGGGCGAAACCGCACGGGTTGCGAGTGTTCGCTCCGTGAGATAGCGGTGGCCGGTAGAGTCCAACGGCGTGCACCTCAAGGCCCTGACCCTGCGTGGATTCAAATCGTTCGCCTCGGCGACCACGCTCCGGTTCGAACCGGGGATCACGTGTGTCGTCGGTCCGAACGGCTCGGGCAAGTCCAATGTCGTGGACGCGCTCAGCTGGGTCATGGGCGAGCAGGGTGCCAAGTCGCTGCGCGGCGGCAAGATGGAGGACGTCATCTTCGCCGGCACCACCGGCCGCCCGCCGCTGGGCCGCGCCGAGGTGTCCCTGACCATCGACAACTCCGACGGGGCGCTGCCCATCGAGTACGCCGAGGTCACGATCACGCGGATCATGTTCCGCAACGGCGGCAGCGAGTACCAGATCAACGGCGACACCTGCCGGCTGCTCGACATCCAGGACCTGCTGTCCGACTCCGGCATCGGCCGCGAGATGCACGTCATCGTCGGACAGGGCCAGCTGGACTCCGTCCTGCACGCCGATCCGATGGGCCGCCGCGCCTTCATCGAGGAGGCCGCGGGCGTCCTCAAGCACCGCAAGCGCAAGGAGAAGGCGCTGCGCAAGCTCGAGGCGATGCGGGCCAACCTCGCGCGCGTGCAGGACCTCACCGACGAACTGCGCCGCCAGCTCAAGCCACTGGGCCGCCAGGCCGCCGTCGCACGCCGGGCCGCCGTGATCCAGGCGGATCTGCGCGATGCGCGCTTGCGGCTGCTCGCCGACGATCTCGTACGACTGCGCGAGGCCCTGAAGACCGAGATCGCCGACGAGGCCGCCCTGAAGGAGCGGAAGGAAACCGCCGAGGAGGAGCTGCGCAAGGCCCTCCAGCGCGAAGCCCTCCTGGAGGACGAGGTACGGCAGCTCACCCCGCGCCTCCAACGCGCCCAGCAGACCTGGTACGAGCTGTCCCAGCTCGCCGAACGCGTACGCGGCACCGTCTCGCTGGCAGACGCCCGGGTCAAGAGCGCCACCTCCGCGCCCCCTGAGGAGCGGCGCGGCCGCGACCCCGAGGACATGGAACGCGAGGCCGCCCGCGTCCGCGAGCAGGAGGCCGAACTGGAAGCCGCCCTGGAGGCGGCCCGGCACGCGCTCGACGACACGGTCGCCCACCGCGCCGAGCTGGAGCGCGAACTGGCCGTCGAGGAACGCCGGCTGAAGGACGCAGCCCGCGCCATCGCCGACCGCCGTGAGGGCCTGGCCCGGCTGTCCGGCCAGGTCAACGCGGCCCGTTCGCGCGCCGCCTCCGCCCAGGCCGAGATCGACCGGCTGGCCGCCGCCCGCGACGAGGCCCAGGAGCGCGCGGTCCGCGCCCAGGAGGAGTACGAGGCCCTCAAGGCCGAGGTCGACGGCCTCGACGCGGACGACGCCGACCTCGCCGGACAGCACGAGTCGGCCAAGCGCCGGCTCGCCGGGGCCGAGGCCGCGCTGAGTGCCGCGCGCGAGGCCGCCACCGCCGCCGAGCGCGGGCGCGCCGCCACCCAGGCCCGCCACGAGACGCTGTCCCTGGGCCTGCGCCGCAAGGACGGCACCGGCATGCTGCTCCAGGCCCGCGACCGCCTCACCGGAGTCCTCGGCCCGGCGGCGGAACTGCTGACCGTGACCCCGGGCCACGAAACCGCCCTGGCCACCGCCTTCGGTGCCGCGGCGGACGCCGTCGCCGTCACCACCCCCGCCGCCGCGGCCGAGGCCATCAGACTCCTGCGCAAACAGGACGGCGGCCGCGTGGCCCTGCTGCCGGCGGGCCTCCCGGACGGCCTGGACGGTTGGAACGGCCCGGCCGGCGCCCGCCCCGTCGGACATCCCCTCGCCGTCGACCTCGTCCGCGGTCCCGCCGAACTCATGCCGGCCGTACGGCGGCTGCTGCGCGGGATCGTCGTCGTAGGGACGCTGGAGGACGCGGAGGACCTGGTCTACGCGCACCCGGAACTGACCGCGGTGACCGCGGAGGGCGACCTGCTCGGGGCGCACTTCGCGCACGGCGGGTCGGCCGGGGCACCGAGCCTGCTGGAGGTGCGGGCCTCGGTGGACGAGGCGGCGCGGGAGCTGGCGGAGCTGGCCGTACGGTGCGAGGAGCTGGCCGAGGCACAGCACGCGGCGACCGGGCTGCGGGCGGAGAGCGCCGCGCTCGTCGAGGAGCTGGGGGAGCGGCGGCGCACCGCCGACCGGGAGAAGTCGGCCGTGGCCCAGCAGCTCGGGCGGCTCGCCGGGCAGGCGCGCGGGGCCGTGGGAGAGGCCGAGCGGTCGGCAGCGGCGGCCGCGCGTGCGCAGGAGGCGCTGGAGAAGGCTGTACAGGACGCCGAGGAGCTGGCCGAGCGGCTGGCGGTCGCCGAGGAGGCACCGGCCGACGAGGAGCCCGACACCTTCGGGCGCGACCGGCTGGCAGCCGACGGCGCCAACGCGCGGCAGACCGAGATGGAGGCCCGCCTCCAGGTCCGCACCCACGAGGAGCGGGTCAAGGGACTCGCCGGGCGGGCCGACTCGCTCGACCGGGCCGCGCGCGCCGAACGCGAGGCACGCGCGCGTGCCGAGCAGCGGCGGGCCCGGCTCCGGCACGAGGCCGCCGTCGCCGGGGCCGTCGCCTCCGGCGCCCGGCAGCTGCTCGCGCACATCGAGGTGTCCGTCGGCCGGGCCGAGCGGGAGCGCGTCGCGGCCGAGGCCGCCAAGGAGCGGCGCGAGCGGGAGCTCGTCGCCGCGCGCGGCGACGGCCGCGAACTCAAGTCCGAACTGGACAAGCTGACGGACTCGGTGCACCGCGGCGAGGTGCTCGGCGCCGAGAAGCGGCTGCGGATCGAGCAGCTGGAGACCAGGGCGCTGGAGGAGCTGGGCATCGAACCGGCGGGCCTCGTGTCCGAGTACGGCCCCCACCTGCCGGTGCCGCCGTCGCCCCCCGTCGACGGCGAGGAGCTGCCCGGGACCGGATCCGACGGCGGCTTTGCCGCGGGTGAGCACCCGCGCGACCTGCCCAGGCCCTTCGTGCGCGCCGAGCAGGAGAAGCGGCTCAAGGCCGCGGAGCGCGCCTATCAGCAGCTCGGCAAGGTCAACCCGCTCGCCCTGGAGGAGTTCGCGGCGCTGGAGGAGCGGCACAAGTTCCTCAGCGAGCAGCTGGAGGACCTGAAGAAGACCCGGGCCGACCTGCTTCAAGTGGTGAAGGAGGTCGACGAACGGGTCGAGCAGGTCTTCACCGAGGCCTACCGGGACACCGCCCGCGAGTTCGAGGGCGTCTTCGGCCGGCTGTTCCCCGGCGGCGAGGGCCGGCTGATCCTCACCGATCCCGACAACATGCTCACCACGGGCGTGGACGTCGAGGCCCGGCCGCCGGGCAAGAGGGTCAAGCGGCTCTCCCTGCTCTCCGGCGGGGAGCGGTCACTGACCGCCGTCGCGCTCCTCGTGTCGATCTTCAAGGCGCGGCCC
Source organism: Streptomyces sp. NBC_00820 (assembly GCF_036347055.1). NCBI lineage: Bacteria > Bacillati > Actinomycetota > Actinomycetes > Kitasatosporales > Streptomycetaceae > Streptomyces > Streptomyces sp. NBC_00820. The sequence continues at coordinate 5,763,256 of NZ_CP108882.1, forward strand.
AGTCCCTTCTACGTCATGGACGAGGTCGAGGCCGCCCTCGACGACACCAACCTCCAGCGCCTGATCAGGATCATGCAGGAGCTGCAGGAGTCCTCGCAGCTCCTGGTGATCACGCATCAGAAGCGCACGATGGAGGTCGCGGACGCGCTCTACGGCGTCTCCATGCAGGGTGACGGCGTGTCGAAGGTCATCTCGCAGCGGCTCCGCTAGGGGGTGTCGTCTGGATCAGCTCGGGTCCGCGACGCCCGGCACGGCACCTCGCCGCGTTGTCGGATCAGCCGAGTACGTCCGGTACGCGGCAGAACCTCCGCCTTGCGAGGCACCGCACCGGACGCCGCGGCCTGAACCGACCTGATCCAAACGACACCCCCCAGCCCCTCCTTCAAGATCAAATAACGCCTCCTTCACTTCTTGAACATGAAGCGAGGGAGGCGTATCGAAAAGCTCACACTCGTCGAGGTATTGACTTCGAAACTTGAAGGCATATTCTCTGCAACGTTGTATTTACCTTCAGGTGTGAGCGGCGCCAACCTGTGCGCCACTGGAAGCCTGGAAGGGCTCACCCCCACCCCGGCAGCGTTGCCGGTGGCCCGAGGAGTTACTTACGTGACCAGCACAGCGCAGGCGCCTTCGCCGGGAGCCAGGGCGGCTCATCCCGAACATCTCGGGCATGTCATCTTCATCGCGGCCGCGGCCGCGATGGGCGGCTTCCTCTTCGGTTACGACAGTTCCGTGATCAACGGCGCCGTCGAGGCCATCCGGGGCCGCTACGAGATCGGCCCCGCAGCGCTGGCCCAGGTCATCGCCATCGCCCTGATCGGCTGCGCCATCGGCGCCGCGACCGCCGGCCGCATAGCCGACCGGATCGGCCGCATCCGCTGCATGCAGATCGCCGCCGTCCTCTTCACCATCAGCGCCGTCGGCTCCGCACTGCCCTTCGCGCTGTGGGACCTCGCCTTCTGGCGCATCGTCGGCGGCTTCGCCATCGGCATGGCCTCCGTCATCGGCCCCGCCTACATCGCCGAAGTCGCGCCGCCCGCCTACCGCGGTCGCCTCGGCTCCTTCCAGCAGGCCGCGATCGTCATCGGCATCGCCATCTCCCAGCTGGTCAACTGGGGCCTGCTCAACGCCGCCGGCGGCAACCAGCGCGGCCACCTGATGGGCCTCGAGGTCTGGCAGGTCATGCTCGGCGTCATGGTGGTCCCGGCCGTCCTCTACGGCATGCTCTCCTTCGCCATCCCCGAGTCCCCGCGCTTCCTGCTCTCCGTCGGCAAGCGTGAGCGCGCCCGCGAGATCCTCGCCGAGGTCGAGGGCAAGGGCGTCGACCTCGACGCGCGTGTCGCCGAGATCGAGCACGCCATGACGAGCGAGCACAAGTCCACCTTCAAGGACCTGCTCGGCGGCGGCTTCTTCTTCAAGCCGATCGTCTGGGTCGGTATCGGCCTGTCGGTCTTCCAGCAGTTCGTCGGCATCAACGTCGCGTTCTACTACTCCTCGACGCTGTGGCAGTCGGTCGGCGTCGACCCGTCGGACTCGTTCCTGTACTCCTTCACGACGTCGATCATCAACATCGTCGGCACCGTGATCGCGATGATCTTCGTGGACCGCGTCGGCCGCAAGCCGCTGGCCCTCATCGGTTCCGTCGGTATGGCCGCCGGCCTCGCGCTGGAAGCCTGGGCGTTCTCGTACCACCTGGTCGACGGCAAGCTCCCCGCCACGCAGGGCTGGGTCGCGCTGATCGCCGCCCACGTGTTCGTCCTCTTCTTCGCCCTCTCCTGGGGCGTGGTGGTCTGGGTCTTCCTCGGCGAGATGTTCCCGAACAAGATCCGCGCCGCCGCCCTGGGCGTCGCCGCCTCCGCGCAGTGGATCGCCAACTGGGCCATCACCGCGAGCTTCCCGTCGCTGGCCGAGTGGAACCTCTCCGGCACCTACGTGATCTACGCGATCTTCGCCACGCTCTCCATCCCGTTCGTCCTGAAGTTCGTCAAGGAGACGAAGGGCAAGACGCTGGAGGAGATGGGCTGAGCCCACCCCTGAGCCGAGGAGAAGGGCCAAGTCCCCGCTGCCCCTCTCCTCGTACCTTCCCGCCGCCCCCGTTCCGGTCACTGCCCGGAACGGGGGCGGCGGTGTGTCGTAGGGGACCCGGCGATGCTCAGCCCGTCGTCCGCCACCGCGGGGCCAGGTCGTCGGGCGTGTCCGGGGACGCGAAGTGGAACGGCACCCCGAGGCGGCGGGCGAGGGCCCGGCCCGCCTCCGCGGCGGCGGTGGCCGGCGGGGCGGCGCCACGAGACCGGTGGACGGTCGCCAGGTGACCCTCTCCGGCCGGGTCGTCCAGGACCGCGACCAGCTCCACGAACCAGTCGTGGACGGTGTCGCCGTCCCAGAGCGCCTCGACCGCGACCACCCGGCCCGGGAGCGCCGCGGCGCGGGCCGCGAGCGAGGGGACGTCGAGCGGATCGGGCGCCCGCCGGCGCACGCGCTCCCCCAGGGCCTCGTAGCGCAGGACGACCACGTGCTCCGCCTCGTACAGGCCGAACCCCAAGGGGCGCAGAGCTTCCCACGCGGCCAGGACCGCCGGCATCCGGTGGTCGCGCAGCACGTTCGCGTCGACCTTCCCGCGGGTCCGCTCGTCCAGGAGGGCCCACCCGTCGCTCACGGGTCGCCCGGCGCGGGGATTCCAGGGGGACGTCATGGGCGGAACGTACTACGGCCCGCCGAGCCGCTCACCGCGATTTCGCGCCCGGGACCGCCCGGCGGTACCGGGGCCGTCCGTGGGCGGGGCATGCGAAGTCCCCCTCCGGTGGAGCTGGATGGAGGGGGACTTCGCCCGGCTGCGGGGGAGGGCCGGGTCCGGCCGGAAACCGGCGGGGACGGGGACCTCGGTCAGACACCGGCGGGTATCGGCACCTCTGCGGACTCCTCGGCCGCGTCCCCGGCCCCGGCCTCGGCGGACGGCGCCGGGCTCACCACGGCGGGCTTGGGCAGCACCAGGTACAGCACGCCCGAGATCACGATCGCGGCGACCCAGCCGAGGCCGTACTCACCGACGAGGTTGTTCTTCGCCAGCGGGCCGGTGAACCAGTCCGAGGTGGTGAACATCAGGCCCGAGACCAGGCCGATCGCCCACGCGGCCACGGCCGCCGGGGAGAAGCCGCCCCGGTACCAGTAGGCGCTGGTGCGGCCGGTGTCGCTCAGCGCCCGGCCGTCGTACTCCCTGCGCCGGAACATGTCCACGCCGAAGACGCCGGTCCAGGCGGAGAAGGCCACGGCGAGCATCGACAGGAAGGCGATGAAGGAGCCCATGAAGCTGGTCGCCACCAGCATCAGGACACCGCCCAGGGCCAGCGAGATCACGGCGTTGATGGAGACGGCCCAGTGCCGCGGGATCCGGAAGCCGAGGGTCTGCGCGGTGAAGCCGGCCGAGTACATCGACATCGAGTTGATCAGCAGCATGCCGACCACGGCGATCAGCAGGTACGGCACCGCGATCCAGATCGGCAGGATCTGGCCGACGAAGGAGACCGGGTCGGTCGCCGTGGCCAGGTCCGGGGTGCCGACCGCCATCACCGCGCCCATCAGCACCATCGGCAGGACGACGATGCCGGCGCCGCCCATGGTCGTCCCCACGATCGCCTTGGACGAGGCCGTACGCGGCAGGTAGCGGGCGAAGTCCGGCGCGGACGGGATCCAGCTGACACCGCCCGCCGCGATCATGCCGACGGCGGTGATGAGGGAGGCCGTGGAGCCCGCGCCGTGGTGCATCACCTTCGACCAGTGGGTGTGCACGGCCAGGTATCCGAGGACCAGCACCGAGAAGACGCCGAAGAGGTAGGTCGCGTACTTGCTGCACTTGCGCACGGCGTTGATGCCGAGCCCGGAGATCGCGAAGGTCGCGACGACGAAGAGGAGCAGGGTGACCATGTCCAGGACGGGGTTGGCCTTGAAGCCCAGTCCGAGGTCGAGGATGGTGAGCAGCGCGTAGGCGCCGGTCACGGCGTTGATGGTCTCCCAGCCCCAGCGGGCGACCCAGATCAGCGCACCGGGCAGCAGATTGCCGCGCTGTCCGAAGACCGCCCGCGACAGGGCCATGCCCGGCGCGGCGCCGCGCTTTCCGGCGATGCCGATGAAGCCGACCAGGCCGTAGGAGACGGCGGGCGCGGCGAACGCGACGACGAGCGCCTGCCAGAAGTTCAGGTGGTACGCCACCACGAGGCTCGCGCCCATCGTGAGCAGCAGCACACTGATGTTCGCGCCCACCCAGGTCGGGAACAGTCCACGGGTCTTCGCCGTACGTTCGGCATCGGGGACCTGCTCGATGCCGCGGGTTTCGAGAGCGCCTTCGGTCTCGGCCGTTTTACTCATGGCGGTTCTGCTCATGAAGAGGTGTGCCCTAGCGGTGGGGGGAAAGGGGACGACGGGACCGCACGCGCGGCGGACGGGACACTCCGCGCGGCAAGGAAGCCCAGGCCATCGTACTTTAATCCGACTACTTCACCCCAGTGGCATTTGTCTCCTGTGCGAAGCTCCAAGTGAGGACAAGCCCGGAGTACGCACAAGCGGGGGAATGCCGCACCTCATGGCCGATACTGGAGCGGTTATGGAAACCGTCATCCTTGCTGTAGTCATCGCTGTGGTGGTGCTCGCGGCGCTCGGCGGGCTCATCGTCGGCACCCGCCGCCACAAGGCGCTGCCCCCGCCGCCGCCCTCCGCGCCCGACATCACCGCGCCCCCGGCCGAGCCGCACGTCGGCGACGAGGCCGAGACACCGCGCGACGAACCGCGCCGGTCGATCGAGGAGGTGGATCTCCCGGGCGCCGCCGCAACGGCCACCGTGGAGGAACCCCCCGCGGTCGAGGCTCCCGGGATCGAGATCCCGGAGCCCACCGCCGGACGGCTCATCCGCCTGCGCGCCCGCCTGTCCCGCTCCCAGAACGCCCTCGGCAAGGGGCTGCTCACGCTGCTCTCGCGCGAGCACCTCGACGAGGACACGTGGGAGGAGATCGAGGACACGCTGCTCACCGCCGACGTCGGCGTGCAGCCCACCCAGGAGCTGGTGGAACGCCTGCGCGAACGCGTCAAGGTGCTCGGCACCCGCACCCCCGAGGAGCTGCGCGCCCTGCTGCGCGAGGAGCTGCTCAAGCTGATCGGCACCGACGTCGACCGCACCGTGAAGACCGAGCCCGAGGACCGCAAGCCGGGCATCGTGATGGTCGTCGGCGTCAACGGCACCGGCAAGACCACCACCACCGGCAAGCTCGCCCGTGTCCTGGTCGCCGACGGCCGCACCGTCGTCCTGGGCGCCGCCGACACCTTCCGTGCCGCCGCCGCCGACCAGCTGCAGACCTGGGGTGAGCGCGTCGGCGCCCACACCGTGCGCGGGCCGGAGGAGGGCGACCCCGCCTCCGTCGCCTTCGACGCGGTGAAGGAGGGCAAGGAGCTCGGCGTCGACGTCGTGCTCATCGACACCGCCGGCCGCCTCCACACCAAGACCGGCCTCATGGACGAGCTGGGCAAGGTCAAGCGCGTCGTGGAGAAGCACGCGCCGCTGGACGAGGTGCTGCTCGTCCTGGACGCCACCACCGGCCAGAACGGCCTGGTGCAGGCCCGCGTGTTCTCCGAGGTCGTCGACATCTCCGGCATCGTGCTGACCAAGCTCGACGGCACCGCCAAGGGCGGCATCGTCATCGCGGTCCAGCGCGAGCTGGGCGTGCCGGTCAAGCTGATCGGGCTCGGCGAGGGCGCGGACGACCTGGCGCCGTTCGACCCCGAGGCGTTCGTGGACGCTCTCATCGGCGACTGAGCAACCCGTGGACTTACCGCCCGCCCGCGCGAGAAGCGCCCGCCCCGGACACACTCGGGGGCGGGCGCTTCGTCATGTGCGCCGGGAATTCCCGCAGGCTGCCGCTGCCGTCGTCGCAGGTACCGGTACCGGTACCGGTCCGCGCCCGGTCGAGGTCGAGCCCGGTTACGCCCGTGCCCGCGACCGGTGCGCCACGTACGCCAGCGTGCCCAGCAGCAGCCGGGCCGCCGGGGGCCTGGTGGCGGAGTCCAGCGCGGGCGGGCGCAGCCAGCGCACCGGGCCCAGGCCGCCCCGGTCGGAGGGCGGTGCGGTGATGTGCGTACCCGGGCCGAGACCGCGCAGGTCCAGGGCGGAGGGATCGTCCCAGCCCATGCGGTACAGCAGCTGGGGGAGTTCGGCGGCGGCGCCGGGGGCGACGAAGAAGTGGGCGCGGCCGTCCGGGGTCGCGGTGACCGGGCCGAGCGGAAGACCCATGCGCTCCAGCCGGACCAGGGCGCGCCGCCCGGCGGCCAGGGCGACCTCGACGACGTCGAACGCGCGGCCGACGGGCAGCAGTACGGAGGCGCCGGGGAACTCCGACCAGGTCTTGGTCACCTCGTCGAGGGTGGACCCGGCCGGCACCTCGGAGGCGAAGCCGAGCGGGTGCGCGCCCGGTGCCCGGCATCCGGCGTGCCCGCAGGAGCAGGCTCCGGCCGCGGCCCGTGCGCCCGGCACCACGTCCCAGCCCCACAGCCCGGTGAACTCGGCGACGGCGATGCACTCCGACGCGCGGCCGCGCCGGCGTGTGCCCGAGCGGATCTCCCGGATGCCGCCGATCGTGAAGCCCATGCCCCCTCCAACGGGTCCAGCGCGCCGGTGGTTACGACACGGAGCGAGACGGAAGCGGAACGTGACGCTACGGCTTCGCTTCCCCCGCACCTGTGAGGTCAAGGTGGCGCTTTGCGGCACTCGGGGTGGTGCACCGGGGCCCGCGCGCCCCGGGGGTGCATCACTCCGCCCACTCCCGGCTGTCCTATGTCAAGTGAATCGCGCGGTGGCGATCGTGAGTTCATTCGAAGGGGTGGCGAATGGTGGCGTTTCCGTGGTCGCCATGGCTGAGCGGGTGATCGTGGGATTACTGTGAGTGTGCGAGTCCTGGGGGCACATGCGCTCGTGGGTATGCCCGAGGCAAGTCGTCAGCTCGTTCGAAGGGTGAGAACCGCCGGACGGGAGGCCGTATTTACCGGCATTCTGATAGGGCTTGGCGCACTCGGTGACAAGTGGTCTCAGGGATGGGGGCGTTCCAGTGGGCGGCAACGGCGGTAGCGGGACGAACGCTGACAAGCGCCCCAACGAGCTGCTCGGCTCGTGGTTCGTGCGCAGCGGATGGTCCAAGGGCGAGCTGGCCCGCCAGGTCAACCGCAGGGCACGCCAGCTGGGTGCCAACCACATCTCCACCGACACCTCGCGGGTGCGCCGCTGGCTGGACGGCGAGAACCCGCGCGAGCCGATCCCGCGCATCCTGTCCGAGCTGTTCTCCGAGCGCTTCGGCTGCGTCGTCTCCATCGAGGACCTCGGCCTGCGCGCCGCCCGTCAGTCACCCTCGGCGACCGGCGTCGACCTGCCCTGGACGGGCCCGCAGACGATCGCCCTGCTCGGCGAGTTCTCGCGCAGCGACCTCATGCTGGCGCGGCGCGGCTTCCTCGGAACCTCGCTGGCGCTGTCCGCGGGCCCGTCCCTCGTCGAGCCCATGCAGCGCTGGCTCGTGCCGGCCCCCGTCTCCCCGGCGCCGCCCGAGCCCGAATCCCTCCACGAGTCCCGCCGGCCCGGCCGGCTCTCCCGGCCCGAGCTGGAACTGCTGGAGTCCACCACGCGCATGTTCCGCCAGTGGGACGCCCAGTGCGGCGGCGGCCTGCGCCGCAAGGCGGTCGTCGGCCAGCTGCACGAGGTCACCGACCTCCTCCAGGAACCCCAGCCCGAGGCCACCACCCGCAAGCTCTTCAAGGTCGCCGCCGAGCTCGCCGAACTCGCCGGCTGGATGTCCTACGACGTCGGACTCCAGCCCACCGCGCAGAAGTACTTCGTCCTCGCGCTGCACGCGGCCAAGGAGGCCGGCGACAAACCGCTCGGCTCCTACGTCCTGTCCAGCATGAGCCGCCAGATGATCCACCTCGGCCGGCCCGACGACGCCCTGGAACTGATCCACCTCGCCCAGTACGGCAGCCGCGACTGCGCGAGCCCGCGCACCCAGGCCATGCTGTATGCGATGGAGGCCCGCGCCTACGCCAACATGGGCCAGCCCGGCAAGTGCAAGCGAGCGGTCCGCATGGCCGAGGACACCTTCGCCGAGGTCGACGAGTGGGACGAGCCGGACCCCGACTGGATCCGCTTCTTCTCCGAGGCGGAACTGCACGGCGAGAACTCCCACTCCTACCGCGACCTCGCCTATGTCGCCGGCCGCAGCCCCACCTACGCCTCCCTGGCCGAGCCGCTGATGCAGCGGGCCGTGGAGCTGTTCGCCAAGGACGACGAACACCAGCGGTCGTACGCGCTCAACCTGATCGGCATGGCCACCGTGCACCTGCTCCAGCGCGATCCCGAGCAGAGCACCGAATACGCCAGGCAGGCCATGGGGATCGCCACGAAGGTCCGCTCCGAACGTGTGAACACTCGTATCCGAAAGACGGTCGACACGGCCGTGCGCGACTTCGGCGACCTCACCGCCGTGGTCGACCTCACCGACCAGCTCGCCGTCGACCTTCCCGAGACCGCACAGGCGGTCTGACCACCCCGTCTCCACGCCACCCACCCCCACGACACCCATGCCCCGGCCGCGGCCGGTCCTCCCGAACAGCACCGACTCGGCTCCCCCATGCCAGGTCATCGAGAGGCCGCCGCGGCCGGCCCGTGTCCCGGGCCACCCGCACTTCACCGCCGCGTAACACACAGGGCGTCTTCGTCACCCCGGCGAAACAACGAGGGGCTCCCACCGAAACCGCGCTGCGTCACTCTCAGGCGCACAGCCGGCCAGCCCCCACCGACCGGACCGCTCAGGCACCGCCCGCACGGGGCCGTACCCACCGACGAGGAGACGCCGATGGCACCAGCCATCACGCTTGCCGCGGAGGCACCCAAGCTGTCCGCCGCGAACACGGGCTTCATGCTGATCTGTTCCGCTCTGGTGCTGCTCATGACCCCGGGCCTGGCCTTCTTCTACGGAGGCATGGTCCGCGTCAAGAGCACGCTCAACATGCTGATGATGAGCTTCGTCAGCATCGGCATCGTCACCATCCTCTGGGTGCTCTACGGCTTCTCCCTCGCCTTCGGCACCGGTTCCGCCCTCATCGGCTGGAACGCCGACTGGATCGGCCTGAGCGACATCGGCCTGACGGAGCTGTGGGACGGCTACACCATCCCGATCTTCGTCTTCATGGTCTTCCAGCTGATGTTCGCCGTCATCACACCGGCCCTGATCAGCGGCGCCCTCGCGGACCGCGTCAAGTTCACGGCCTGGTCGCTCTTCGTCGCGCTGTGGGTCACGGTCGTCTACATCCCGGTCGCCCACTGGGTCTGGGGCGCCGACGGCTGGGCCTACAAGCTCGGCGTGATCGACTTCGCCGGCGGTACGGCGGTCCACATCAACGCCGGTGCCGCCGCGCTCGGCGTGATCCTGGTCATCGGCAAGCGCGTCGGCTTCAAGAAGGACCCGATGCGCCCGCACAGCCTGCCCCTGGTCATGCTCGGCGCCGGTCTGCTGTGGTTCGGCTGGTTCGGCTTCAACGCCGGCTCCTGGCTCGGCAACGACGACGGCGTCGGCGCGCTGATGTTCGTCAACACGCAGGTCGCCGCCGCCGCCGCCATGCTGGCCTGGCTCGCCTACGAGAAGATCCGGCACGGCGCGTTCACCACCCTGGGCGCCGCCTCCGGCGCGGTCGCCGGCCTCGTCGCCATCACCCCGTCCGGCGGCGCGGTCTCCCCGCTCGGCGCGATCGCCGTCGGTGCCATCGCCGGTGTCGCCTGCGCCGCGGCCGTCTCGCTCAAGTTCAGGTTCGGATACGACGACTCCCTCGACGTCGTCGGCGTCCACATGGTCGGCGGCATCATCGGCTCCCTGCTCATCGGCTTCTTCGCCACCGGCAAGGGCCAGTCCACCGCGACGGGAGTCTTCTACGGCGACCACAGCTTCGACCAGCTGTGGAAGCAGTGCGCCGGTGTCTTCGCGGTCCTCGCCTACTCCCTGGTCGTCTCCGCGGTCCTCGCCTTCCTGCTCGACAAGACCATCGGGATGCGGGTCTCCCAGGACGAGGAGATCTCCGGCATCGACCGGGCCGAGCACGCCGAGACCGCATACGACTTCAGCGGAGCCGGCGGCGGCGTCGCCGGCTCCGCCCAGGCCGCCCCCGCCGCCACGCAGACCAGGAAGGTGGACGCATGAAGCTCATCACCGCCATCGTCAAGCCCCACCGGCTGGACGAGATCAAGGAAGCCCTCCAGGCCTTCGGTGTCCACGGTCTGACCGTCACCGAAGCCAGCGGCTACGGCCGCCAGCGCGGGCACACCGAGGTCTACCGCGGCGCCGAGTACACCGTCGACCTGGTCCCCAAGATCCGCGTCGAGGTGCTGGCCGAGGACGATGACGCCGAACAGCTCATCGAAGTCGTCGTCAAGGCCGCCCGCACCGGCAAGATCGGTGACGGCAAGGTCTGGTCCGTGCCCGTCGAGACCGCCGTACGGGTCCGCACCGGCGAACGCGGCCCGGACGCGCTCTGAGACACGCGAGGGAACAGGAGTCGCTGAGTGACGCCCACGAATGTGCGCAAAGAAGCGGATGACTCGGGACCCAGCGGCTACGCGGCGGCCCGGCTGCGCCTCCTCACCGAGGGGGCGCGGTCCGGGCCGCCGCGCCGCGCCGCCCTCGCCGGTCTGACCGACGACTGGCTGGCGGCCCTGTTCGGCGCCGCCACCGAGGGGCTGCGCGGCGTGTCCCTCGTCGCCGTCGGCGGCTACGGCCGCGGCGAGCTGTCCCCGCGCAGCGACCTCGACCTCCTGCTGCTGCACGACGGCCGCGACCCCGCCGCCGTCGCCGCCGTGGCCGACCGCCTCTGGTACCCCGTCTGGGACCTCGGCCTCGACCTCGACCACTCCGTCCGCACCCCGGCCGAGGCCAGGAAGACCGCCGGAGAGGACCTGAAGGTCCACCTCGGCCTCCTGGACGCCCGCCACCTCGCCGGTGACCTGGGCCTGACCGCCGGCATGCGCACCGCCGTCCTCGCCGACTGGCGCAACCAGGCGCCCAAGCGCCTGCCCGAACTCCGCGACCTGTGCGCCGAACGCGCCGAACGCCAGGGCGAGCTGCGCTACCTCCTCGAACCCGACCTCAAGGAGGCCCGCGGCGGCCTGCGTGACGCCACCGCCCTGCGCGCCGTCGCCGCCTCCTGGCTCGCCGACGCCCCCCGCGAGGGCCTCGCGGACGCCCGCCGGCGCATCCTCGACGTCCGCGACGCCCTCCACCTGGCCACCGGCCGCGCCACCGACCGCCTCGCCCTCCAGGAGCAGGACCAGGTGGCGGCCGAGCTGGGCCTGCTCGACGCCGACACCCTGCTGCGCCAGGTCTACGAAGCGGCACACGTGATCGCGTACGCCGCCGACGTCACCTGGCGCGAGGTGGGGCGCGTACTGCGCTCCCGCGCGGCCCGCCCGCGACTGCGCGCCATGCTGGGCGGCGCCAAACCGTCCGTCGAACGCTCCCCGCTCGCCGAGGGCGTGGTGGAACAGGACGGCGAGGTGGTCCTCGCCCGCACCGCCCGCCCCGAACGCGACCTCGTGCTCCCGCTGCGCGCCGCGGCCGCCGCCGCCCAGTCCGGCCTCCCGCTCTCCCCGCACGCCGTACGGCGCATGGCCGCCACCGCGCGCCCGCTGCCCACGCCCTGGCCCGCCGAGGCACGCGAGCAACTGGTGACCCTGCTCGGCTCAGGCCGCCCGACCGTCGAGGTCTGGGAGGCGCTCGAAGCGGAAGGCCTGATCAGCCGCCTCCTGCCCGACTGGGAACGGGTCCGCTGCCGCCCGCAGCGCAACGCCGTCCACCTCTGGACCGTCGACCGGCACCTGATCGAGACCGCCGTCCGCGCCTCCGCGCTGACCCGCCGCGTCAGCCGCCCCGACCTCCTCCTCGTCGCCGCCCTGCTGCACGACATCGGCAAGGGCTGGCCCGGCGACCACTCGGTGGCCGGCGAGATCATCGCCAAGGACGTGGCCGCGAGGATCGGCTTCGACCGCGCCGACGTGGGCGTCCTGTCGGCGCTCGTACGCCACCACCTGCTGCTCGTCGAGACGGCCACCCGCCGCGACCTGGACGACCCCGCCACCGTCCGCGTGGTCGCCGAGGCCGTCGGCACCCAGAGCACCCTGGAGCTGCTGCACGCCCTCACCGAGGCCGACGCCCTCGCCACCGGCCCCGCCGCCTGGTCCTCCTGGCGCGGCTCCCTCGTCGCCGACCTCGTCCGGCGCGTGTCCGCCGTCCTCGCCGGGGACACCCCCGACGAACCCGAGCCCGCCGCGCCCACGGCGGAACAGGAACGGCTCGCCATCGAGGCGTACCGCACCGCGGGGCCGGTCCTCGCCCTGCGCGCCCAGCCGGAACCCGCCCCGGACGCCGAACCCTCCGGCGAGCCCGAGCCGCTCGGCGTCGAACTGCTCATCGCCGTCCCCGACCAGCCCGCCGTACTGCCCGCCGTCGCCGGCGTCCTCGCCGTGCACCGCCTGACGGTCCGCACCGCCGAGCTGCGGACCCTGCCGTTGCCCGACGACGTCGAGGACGGGTCCGTCCTGCTCCTGAACTGGCGTGTCGCGGCGGAGTACGGCTCCCTGCCCCAGGCCACCCGGCTGCGCGCCGACCTCGTCCGCGCCCTGGACGGCACCCTCGACATCGAGAGCCGCCTCGCCGAGCGGGACGCGGCCTACCCGCGCCGCCGCGGCTGGCCGGCCCCGCCGCCCAGGGTGACGGTGGCCCCGGCGGCCTCCCACCACGCCACGGTGATCGAGGTACGCGCCCAGGACGCCCCGGGGCTGCTGTTCCGGATCGGGATGGCGCTGGAGAAGGCGGGGGTGCGGGTGCGGAGCATGCACGTCAGCACGCTGGGATCCAACGCCGTCGACGCCTTCTACGTCACGACGGGCACGGGCGCGCCGCTGCCGGCGCAGGACGCGGCCTCGATGGCCCGGGGGCTGGAGGAGACATTGCGGGGATGACCCTGCCCGGTGACTTCGGCGCCGGGATACTCTGGAGGGCGATTCCCAGAAGCCATCCCCGACCCCGAGGACCGCGAGCGCCGTGTTCGACACTCTCTCCGATCGCCTGTCAGCGACTTTCAAGGGCCTGCGCGGCAAGGGGCGGCTCAGCGAAGCGGACATCGACGCCACCGCACGCGAGATCCGCATCGCGCTCCTCGAAGCCGACGTGGCCCTGCCGGTCGTCCGCACGTTCATCAAGAACGTCAAGGAGCGGTGCCTCGGTGCCGAGGTCTCGAAGGCGCTGAACCCCGCCCAGCAGGTCCTGAAGATCGTCAACGACGAGCTCGTCACGATCCTCGGCGGCGAGACCCGACGCCTCCGCTTCGCCAAGCAGCCCCCCACCGTCATCATGCTGGCGGGTCTCCAGGGTGCCGGTAAGACCACGCTCGCCGGAAAGCTCGCCAAGTGGCTCAAGGACCAGGGCCACTCCCCGCTGCTCGTCGCCGCCGACCTCCAGCGCCCCAACGCCGTCAACCAGCTGAGCGTCGTCGCCGACCGCGCCGGTGTCGCGGTCTACGCCCCGGAGCCGGGCAACGGCGTCGGTGACCCGGTCAAGGTCTCCAAGGACTCCATCGACTTCGCGAAGTCCAAGGTCCACGACATCGTGATCGTGGACACCGCCGGCCGCCTGGGCATCGACCAGGAGATGATGCAGCAGGCCGCGGACATCCGCGACGCCGTCTCCCCGGACGAGATCCTGTTCGTCGTCGACGCGATGATCGGTCAGGACGCGGTCAACACCGCCGAGGCCTTCCGCGACGGCGTCGGCTTCGACGGCGTGGTGCTCTCCAAGCTCGACGGCGACGCCCGCGGTGGTGCGGCTCTCTCGATCCGCCAGATCACCGGCAAGCCGATCATGTTCGCGTCGAACGGCGAGAAGCTCGACGACTTCGACGCGTTCCACCCTGACCGGATGGCCTCCCGCATCCTCGACATGGGTGACCTGCTCACCCTGATCGAGCAGGCGGAGAAGACGTTCAGCCAGGAAGAGGCCCAGAAGATGGCCTCCAAGCTGGCGTCCAAGAAGGGCCAGGACTTCACCCTGGACGACTTCCTGTCCCAGATGGAGCAGGTCAGGAAGATGGGCTCGATCTCCAAGCTGCTCGGGATGCTCCCGGGCATGGGGCAGATCAAGGACCAGATCAACAACATCGACGAACGTGACGTCGACCGCACGGCCGCGATCATCAAGTCGATGACCCCGATCGAGCGCCAGGACCCGACGATCATCAACGGCTCCCGCCGCGCCCGTATCGCCAAGGGTTCCGGTGTCGAGGTCAGCGCCGTGAAGAACCTGGTCGAGCGGTTCTTCGAGGCCCGCAAGATGATGTCCCGCATGGCCCAGGGCGGCGGCATGCCGGGCATGCCGGGGATCCCGGGCATGGGCGGCGGCCCCGGCCGCACCAAGAAGCAGCCGAAGAAGGCCAAGGGCAAGCAGCGCTCCGGCAACCCGATGAAGCGCCAGCAGCAGGAGCTGGAGGAGGCCCAGCGCCGCGAGGCCGCGGCCCAGGGCGGCAACGCCTTCGGGATGCCGCAGCAGGGCGGCCAGGACTTCGAGCTGCCGGACGAGTTCAAGAAGTTCATGGGCTGACCGGCCCCGTCGTACGTCCCCGAGGGCGCCCTTCTCCGGAAGGGCGCCCTCGGCCGTTCGTGCGGGTGCCGGAGACGGGAGCGTGGCGTAACGTCCCGATATGACCAACCCCGCGCCGCCACGCAAGTCGCCCGACCAGCCTTGGCGTACCGAGGGCGCTCCGGAGGACAAGCCGAAGAAGTCCGGCGGGCGCGGGATGCGGGGCAGCTGGTGGCGACTGATCCTCGCCGCCCTGGTCGTGTACCTGATCGCCAACCTGGTGCTGTCCAGCATCGGCGAGGCCAACGAGCCGACGATCTCGTACACCGAGTTCAGCAAGCAGGTGAACGACGACAACGTCGCCAAGATCTACGCCAAGGGCGACGCCATCCAGGGCCAGCTCAAGAAGGAGCAGGACAAGCCGGGCGGGGACGGGAAGTACACCAAGTTCAACACCCAGCGGCCGTCCTTCGCGGGTGACCAGCTGTGGCAGACCCTCACCAAGCACAACGTCACCGTCACGGCCCAGCCGGTCGTCCAGCACCGCAGCTTCCTGTCCAACCTGCTGCTCTCGCTGGCGCCGATCGTGGTGCTGGTCGCCGTGTGGCTGTTCATCGCGCGGCGGATGAGCGCGGGACTCGGCGGTGCGGGCGGCATGCTCGGCCGCAAGGCGCCGCCCAAGCCGGTGGAGCTGGTGCCGGGGCAGAAGCGCACCACCTTCGAAGACGTGGCCGGCATCGACGAGGTCGAGGGCGAGCTGAGCGATGTCATCGACTTCCTGAAGAACCCCGACGCCTACCGCCGCATGGGCGCCAAGATGCCCCGCGGTGTGCTGCTCGCGGGGCCGCCCGGGACCGGCAAGACGCTGCTCGCGCGGGCGGTCGCGGGGGAGGCGGGGGTGCCGTTCTTCTCGGCCTCCGCCTCGGAGTTCATCGAGATGATCGTGGGCGTGGGCGCCTCCCGGGTGCGGGAGCTGTTCGCGGAGGCGCGCAAGGTCGCCCCGTCGATCATCTTCATCGACGAGATCGACACCATCGGCCGGGTCCGCGGCGGCGGCGCCGGCATGGGCGGGCACGACGAGCGCGAGCAGACCCTGAACCAGATCCTCACCGAGATGGACGGATTCTCCGGCTCCGAGGGCGTGATCGTCATCGCCGCCACCAACCGCGCCGACGTCCTGGACCCGGCGCTGACCCGCCCCGGCCGCTTCGACCGCGTCGTCCAGGTCTCGCCCCCGGACCGGGGCGGCCGTGAGGCCATCCTGGAGATCCACACCCGCGACATCCCGCTCGACCCGGACGTCAACCTCGCCCAGGTCGCCCGTACGACCCCGGGCATGACCGGCGCCGACCTGGCCAACCTCGCCAACGAGGCCGCCCTGCTGGCGGTCAAGCGCAAGCAGCACCAGGTGACCCAGTCGGACATGTCCGACGCCCTGGAGAAGGTCCAGCTGGGCGCGGAACGGCCGCTGGTGATGCCCGAGGAGGAGCGCCGGCGTACCGCCTACCACGAGAGCGGCCACGCACTGCTCGGCATGC
The DNA here is from genome assembly GCF_036347055.1 of Streptomyces sp. NBC_00820. Classification (NCBI taxonomy): domain Bacteria; kingdom Bacillati; phylum Actinomycetota; class Actinomycetes; order Kitasatosporales; family Streptomycetaceae; genus Streptomyces; species Streptomyces sp. NBC_00820. The sequence goes on from NZ_CP108882.1 coordinate 5,779,433, forward strand.
TCCAGCCGGGCGCCGACCCCGTCCGCAAGATCACCATCGTGCCGCGCGGCCGGGCGCTCGGCGTCACGCTCTCCACGCCGGACGCCGACAAGTACGCGTACACCGAGGAGTACCTGCGCGGCCGGATCATCGGCGCGCTCGGCGGGATGGCGGCGGAGAACGTCGTCTACGACGTGATCACCACCGGTTCCGAGAGCGACCTGGAGCAGGTCACCAACATCGCGCGCGGGATGGTCTCCCGCTGGGGCATGAGCGAGGAGGTCGGCCGCCTCTCCGCGCTCCCCCACGACGCCCAGCAGGCCTACGGGCTCGCCGCCGCCCCGCAGACCCTCGACGTGATCGACAGCGAGATGCGCCGCATCGTGGACGAGTGCTACGAGGAGGCGTGCCGCAAACTGCGCGACCACCGTGGTCAGCTGGACGCGCTCGCGCAGGCGCTCCTGGAGAACGAGACGCTGGAGGAGGCGGACGCGTACCGCATCGCCGGCGTCCCCCGCTTCACCAAGGACCACGACACCGGGACGGGTCCCGCCGGCGGCTCCGGGAGTGCCGGGGACTCCCGGGGCCCGGACGGAGAGGAAGCGGACCCGAGCGGCTCCGGCGGTTCCGGCGGCCCTAGGGAACCCGGGCGATGAGGTAGCGGAAGACGTTGGGCATCCACACGGTCCCGTCCGGACGCCGGTGCGGATGCAGGGCCTCCGCCAGCTCCTTGTCCACCTGCTTGCCGTCGGTCGCCGCGATCGCCGCGTCGAACAGCCCTGTCGACAGCAGCCCCCGTACGGCGCTGTCGCTGTCGGCGTAGCCGAACGGGCACGCCACCCGGCCGGAGCCGTCGGGCCTCAGCCCGGCGCGCTGGGCGACCTCCTCGAGGTCGTCGCGGCGGGCGGGCCGCCAGCTGCGCGCGCTGCGCAGCGGGTCGGCCAGCTTGGTCGCGACCCGCAGCACCGAGGCGGTGGCGCACCGCTCCGGCGGGCCCCAGCCGACCAGCACCACGGCCGTTCCGCGTTCCGTCAGCGGCAGCGCGGAGGCCAGCAGTTCGGCGAGGCCCTCGGAGTCACCGGCGAGGCAGCCGATCGGCTCGAAGACGGTCACGAGTGAGTACGCGGGCGTCCCGGCGCCGGCCGCGTCCCCTGCGGCCTCCCCGGCCACGTCCCCGGGTGAGCCCTCGACGAGTCTGGCGTCCCCCCGCGCGCGCGTGCCGGGCGGTGTGCCGGGCCGTGTGTCCGGCAGCAGCCGCTCGCGCGCCAGGGCGAGCAGTTCCGGACAGGAGTCCACGCCGGTGACCGCGGCGCCCCGGGAGAGCGCCGTCAGCAGGGCGAGCCCGGAGCCGCAGCGCAGACCCAGCAGCCGGGTGGCCGGGCCCACCTCGAGCCGGTCGTAGACGGCCTCGTGGAGCGGTACCAGCATCCGCTCCTGGATCTCGGACCAGTCACGCGCGCGTGCGCACACGTTCACGCGGGGCGGTTCGGAACCCGCGTGCGACAGGTGCTCCCGCACGAGCGTAGGTGTCATAGGTAAGCGCCCCAATCCCCGACAGTCCGGTGCTGTGCCCGATCGCGTGGCCCCCGTGCCGTGCGGTCGCACTTCCCACGTATGCCAGGTAACTCCCGGCTCGCGAAGTCGTCCAGGGGTCGTGGGGGTCCGGCTTGCCCGCGGCCGCCCGGGTGGCGAGATTTCACATCCCGGCAACCTGGGGGACGGCCCGGTGCGGGGCCGCGAACGGGCACCCGGTAACGTCACCGTCGTCACAGACGCTGTATGGGACGGCGGCCCGGGCCGCCAGAGCGACCGAAACGCCTCTTGCGTATCCGCCGGCCTCAGCGGTGCCGGTGTGCGGACGGGCTCTACGCGCGGGGTCGTACGTCGGCTACGCACCGACTTGGTAGGAGCTGTGAAGCTTCTCCGCAGTTCGGCGCACCCGCCCTCGTCAGGACGCATCAGCGGCAACTGACGGGTTAGTGCAAATTATTTGAGATGCCCCGGAATAGGAACACAGCGGCACCTCCGCTCGTTGTGATTACGTGAGCACGACACAGACACCACCTGTTCTCGCCGCAGAGCTGGCACAGGCGTGGGCCGATATTCAGCGGTACCACCCCGAGCTGCCGGATCTTGCCGCGCCAGAGTCCCTGATCGGAGAGTCGTCCTCCGCGTGCGGACACGAACTCTCCTTCGAGCGGCTGCTTCATGAGGCAGTCCACGGCATCGCCGCCGCCCGCGGTGTCCGCGACACCTCCCGGGCCGGCCGCTACCACAACCGTCGCTTCCTCTCCATCGCCGAGGAGCTGGGCCTGGACCACCCCGAGGAACCGCATCCCAGCAGCGGCTTCTCGCTGGTCACGCTCAACCCCGAGGCGAAGCGGCGCTACCGTCCGACCATCGAGAGGCTGCAGCGCGCACTGAAGGCCCACATGGTGGCCACCTCCGCCGACACCTCCCGCACCTTCCGCGGCCCGGCCGCACGGCACGGCTCCTCCGGCGGCGGCGTCCGCGTCAAGGCCGTGTGCGACTGCGGCCGCAACGTCCGGGTGGTCCCGTCGGTGCTGGCCCAGGCCCCGATCGTGTGCGGCGGCTGCGGCAAGCCGTTCCGCATCCCGGAGGCGGTGGGGGCGGCGGCGAGTTAGGGCCGCGGCTGCTCGTGGCAGTCGCAGCCCGCTCCGGCGCCCTGTCGCCGCCGGCGGCGCACCCGACGTTCCTCCCGTCCGCGCCGGGTGCGGCCGAGGCCTGCCCGAGACCGCCGGGTTCCCCCGGCCGGGAGCGACCCGCAGGGTGTGGCACAATGGACAGCTGTACTCGACAGTCGCACAGGACCCCTCTCTCCTCCGGCTGACGCGTCCATCGGGCACTCGGGTACCGCAACCCCACGCGGCAACTTGCCGTGCCCAACCACGTCAAAAACAGGAGAGTCCACTCCCGTGGCAGTCAAGATCAAGCTGAAGCGTCTGGGCAAGATCCGTTCGCCTCACTACCGCATCGTCGTCGCCGACTCCCGTACCCGCCGTGACGGCCGGGCCATCGAGGAGATCGGCAAGTACCACCCGACCTACAACCCGTCGGTCATGGAGGTGGACGCCGACCGCGTCGCCTACTGGCTGAGCGTCGGCGCGCAGCCGACCGAGCCGGTTCTCGCCATTCTGAAGAAGACCGGCGACTGGCAGAAGTTCAAGGGCGAGCCGGCCCCCGCGCCGCTGCTCGTCGCTGCGCCGAAGCCCGCGCGTCCGCTGTTCGAGGCCTTCGGTGCCGAGGACGAGGGCAAGGGTGAGGCGATCACCCAGAAGAAGAAGGCTGAGAAGAAGGACGAGGCTGCTGCCGAGTCCGCTTCGACCGAGGCCTGAGCATCATGCTCGAAGAGGCGCTTGAGCACCTCGTGAAGGGCATCGTCGACAACCCTGACGATGTGCAGGTCGCCTCGCGCGACCTGCGCCGCGGACGCGTGCTGGAGGTCCGGGTCCACCCCGAAGACCTCGGCAAGGTGATCGGCCGCAACGGCCGCACCGCGCGTGCTCTGCGCACCGTCGTGGGCGCCATCGGCGGCCGCGGTGTCCGTGTCGACCTCGTCGACGTGGACCACGTTCGCTGACGCTTCATCGCATCCGGCTCGGGCCGGGGAGGGCCACTGGGCCGTCCCCGGCCCGCAGTCGTCTGACAGGAGATTTGACTCGTGCAGCTCGTAGTCGCACGGATCGGCCGTGCTCATGGCATCAAGGGCGAAGTCACCGTCGAGGTACGTACCGACGAGCCGGAACTGCGGCTCGGTCCCGGCGCCGTCCTCACCACCGACCCGGCCTCGGCCGGGCCTCTCACCATCGCCACCGGCCGCGTGCACAGTGGCCGCCTCCTCCTGCGCTTCGAGGGGATCAACGACCGTACGGCCGCCGAGACCCTGCGCAACATCCTGCTGATCGCGGACGTCGACCCCGAGGAACTCCCCGAGGAAGAGGACGAGTACTACGATCACCAGCTCATGGACCTCGACGTGGTCACCGCCGACGGCACCGAGGTCGGCCGGATCACCGAGATCTCGCACCTGCCCTCCCAGGACCTCTTCATCGTGGAGCGTCCCGACGGCAGCGAGGTGATGATCCCCTTCGTGACGGAGATCGTCGCCGAGATCGACCTGGCGGAGCAGAAGGCCGTCATCACGCCCCCGCCGGGCCTGATCGACGACCGCGCCGAGATCGCCTCCGCGCGGGACGCGCAGGACGCGGAAGACGAGGCGGACGCGGCCGACGCCGAGGGCTCGGCCGGCTCGGCAGACTCGGCCGGGGAAGAGTCGTAAATGCGCCTGGACGTCGTCACGATCTTCCCCGAGTACCTCGACCCGCTGAACGTCTCCCTCGTCGGTAAGGCACGCGCGCGCGGCCGGCTGGACGTGCATGTGCACGACCTGCGGTCCTGGACCCATGACCGGCACAACACGGTCGACGACACGCCGTACGGCGGCGGCCCCGGCATGGTCATGAAGACCGACCCCTGGGGCGACGCCCTGGACACGGTCCTCGCCGACGGCTACGAGAACGGCGACCGGGCCCCCGCGCTGATCGTCCCCACCCCGAGCGGCCGGCCCTTCACCCAGGAGCTGGCCGTGGAGCTCTCCGAGCGCCCCTGGCTGATCTTCACGCCGGCCCGTTACGAGGGCATCGACCGCCGCGTCATGGACGAGTACGCGACCCGCATGCCCGTCTACGAGGTCTCCATCGGTGACTACGTCCTCGCCGGCGGCGAGGCGGCCGTCCTGGTCGTCACCGAGGCCGTCGCCCGGCTGCTGCCCGGCGTCCTCGGCAACGCCGAGTCCCACCGGGACGACTCCTTCGCGCCCGGCGCGATGGCGAACCTCCTCGAGGGGCCCGTCTACACCAAGCCCCCGCAGTGGCGCGGCCGGGACATCCCGGACGTGCTGCTCAGCGGTCACCACGGGAAGATCGCCCGCTGGCGCCGCGACGAGGCCCTGCGGCGTACGACGGCCAACCGGCCCGACCTGATCGAGGGCTGCGACCCCAAGTCCTTCGACAAGAAGGACCGCGAGATGCTCTCCATCCTGGGCTGGGCTCCGGACCCGGAAGGGCAGCCTTACGGCCGATTTTGGCGTAGGGCCGAGGCCGTGGAAGAATAGGTCGCTGTTGTGTGTCCGTCCGGCGTGCGCCCCTGCCACAGGGGGAAACGACGCCCGCACCGACTCGCACGGCAGACCCCTTGTACATCCATCTCCCGTTGATGACCTGTGGCATCAACGAAGAAAGCAGACGAAATGTCTCACCTGCTCGACACCGTCGACGTCGCGTCGCTGCGCACCGACATCCCGGCCTTCCGCCCGGGTGACACCGTCAACGTGCACGTCCGCGTCATCGAGGGCAACCGCTCCCGTGTGCAGCAGTTCAAGGGCGTCGTGATCCGCCGCCAGGGCAGCGGTGTCCGCGAGACCTTCACGGTCCGCAAGGTCTCGTTCTCCGTCGGCGTCGAGCGCACCTTCCCGGTGCACACCCCGATCGTCGAGAAGATCGAGCTCGTCACCCGTGGTGACGTGCGCCGCGCCAAGCTGTACTACCTCCGTGAGCTGCGCGGCAAGGCCGCGAAGATCAAGGAGAAGCGCGACAACTGAGTGCCTTTCCGGGGTCACAGCGGAGCCGGATAACATCTGGCTCCGATGGACACCGAAGCACATCCGACGGAACGCGACCGCTCCTCCCGCCCCGGTACCACGGGGCCGGAGGGCCGGTCGCGTTTCGCGTTGCCGGGCCCGGTCGCCGGCCGGCTGCCGGGTGGCCGGCTCACCCTCGGCCTCTTCGGCTGCCTGGCCTTCCTGCTCCTCCTCAACACGTTCGTGGTGCAGCCGTTCCAGATTCCGAGCGGATCCATGGAGCGGGGGCTGAGGATCGGGGACCGCGTTCTCGTAAACAAGTTGGCGTACCGTTTCGGTTCCCGGCCGCACCGCGGTGACGTGGTCGTGTTCGACGGCACCGGGTATTTCGGGGACGCCGACTACGTCAAGCGCGTTGTCGGGGTGGGGGGCGACCATGTGGTCTGCTGCGACAGGCAGGGGAGGCTCGAGGTGAACGGCCGGTCGGTCGACGAGACGGCGTTCCTGTATCCCGGGGACACCCCGTCCACCGTGCCCTTCGACGTCGTCGTGCCCGCCGGCCGCCTCTTCCTGCTCGGCGACCACCGCGGCCGCTCCAGCGACTCCCGTGACCACCTCGGCTCGCCCGGCGGCGGCATGGTCCCCGTCGGCGACGTGATCGGCCGGGCCGACTGGATCGCATGGCCGTACACCCACTGGACACGCGTCCGGCAGCCCGCCGCCTACGCGCGCGTGCCGGCCGCGGGAGCGGGCCGGAGCACCGCGTCGACGCAGCACTCACGACCGGAGGACGTCCATGGGTAACCGAGGCAGACAGCACGGCGTGCCCAGCTCGCCGGCCGAGGAGCTGCTGCCCACCGGTTCCCGCCGCACCTCGAAGCCGAGCAGCAGCGGCCGTTCGCGCGCGGACCGGCGCAAGCTCCAGCGCAAGGTGAAGCGCAAGCGGAGGCGTTCGGCCGTCAAGGAGATCCCGCTGCTGGTCGGCGTCGCGGTCCTCATAGCGCTGGTCCTGAAGACCTTCCTGGTCCAGGCGTTCGTGATCCCGTCCGGCTCCATGGAGCAGACGATCCGGATCGGCGACCGCGTCCTGGTCGACAAGTTCACGCCGTGGTTCGGCTCCAAGCCGCAGCGCGGCGACGTCGTCGTCTTCCACGACCCGGGCGGCTGGCTGGCAGGCGAGCAGACGGCCAAGAAGAACGACCCCGTCGGCGTCAAGCAGTTCAAGGAAGGCCTCACCTTCATCGGCCTGCTGCCCTCGGACAACGAGAAGGACCTCATCAAGCGGGTCATCGGTGTCGGCGGGGACCACGTCAAGTGCTGCGACGCGCAGGGCCGGGTCACCGTCAACGGGGTACCCCTCACGGAAGGGGACTATCTCTACCCGGGGAACGCCCCCTCCCTGATGCCCTTCGACATCCAGGTGCCCAAGGGGCGCCTGTGGGTGATGGGGGACCACCGGGGCAACTCCGCGGACTCCCGGTACCACCAGAACACGTCGTACAAGGGGACCGTCTCCGAGGATTCGGTGGTCGGCCGGGCGATGGTGATCGGCTGGCCGTTCGGCCACTGGACCCGCCTGCGGGAACCTAAAACCTTCGCAAGCGTTGGCGACTCGGTGCCGGGTGCGACTGCGGCCCCTCCGCTGTCGCATAGGGTTGCCTCCGACGATCCGAAGGCTATGACCCAGCTCCCGACCCCTGCGGAACTCCCGCTCGTTATGGGAGTGGTGGGCCTGCACCGGCTACGGAGCAGGCGGCGGCACAGAGTGAGGAGTTGGCGTGGGGGATGTGGCGGTTGGCGCACGGTCGGGACACGACGGCGAGGAGCACCGCGGGCACCCCGTGGAGGCGAACGGCCCCGCCCCGGACGGCGCCATGAACTCCGCGGACGGCTTCGCGGCGGCCGGCGACGGCACTCCGGAGGAGAAGCGGCCCCGGGCCGCGAGTGAGGGCGACGGCAGGGACGAGACCGCGCGCCCGCCGAAGAAGCCGCGCTCCTTCTGGAAGGAACTGCCGATCCTGATCGGCATCGCGCTGGTCCTGGCGCTGCTGATCAAGACGTTCCTGGTGCAGGCGTTCTCGATTCCGTCGGACTCGATGCAGAACACCCTCCAGCAGGGCGACCGCGTCCTGGTCGACAAGCTCACGCCCTGGTTCGGCTCCAAGCCCGGGCGCGGCGAGGTCGTCGTCTTCCACGACCCGGACAGCTGGCTGGCGGGCGAGCCGACGCCCAACCCGAACGCCGTGCAGAAGGTCCTCAGCTGGATCGGTCTCATGCCGTCCGTCAACGAGAAGGACCTGATCAAGCGCGTGATCGGCGTCGGCGGCGACACGGTCGAATGCAAGGGGACCGGCCCGCTGATGGTCAACGGCAAGGCGCTGAACGAGCCTTACGTCTATCCCGGCAACACGCCGTGCACCGACGACGAGGTGGGCGGCCGGTTCAAGGTCAAGGTTCCGCAGGGCTACATCTGGGTCATGGGCGACCACCGCCAGAACTCGAGCGACTCGCGCTACCACCAGAGCGATCAGCACCACGGCATGGTTCCGGTCAAGGACGTCGTCGGGCGCGCCATCGTGAAGGCCTGGCCGATCAACCGCTGGGGCACCCTCCCGGTCCCCGACACCTTCGACCAGCCCGGCCTGGGCGACCAGTCCGCCGCCGCGGCGTCCCTCTCGGTGGCCCCGCAGGGCATCGCCCTCGTGGGCGTGCTCCCGGTGGCGGTGTGGCGACGCCGGCGGGCCGCTTCGGCCGAGGCGCGCTGAGCACGGGCCGCTTCGGCCGAGGAGTGCTGAGCAGGTGAGTGACAGGACGTCCGCGCCCGGGGGGTGCGGGCGTCGCGTCGTTCGGGGCGCGGTCCCAGATGGGCCGTTTCCCGAAAGGGCCGTTTCCCGAGGTGTGAGTCGGCTGGGAGGGTGGGCCCGCTCGGGTACCGACGGGTAGGGTGCGGGTCCATGAGTGGCGAGAGCGCGCACACCGCACAGGCCGGCGGCAGCCGGGTCGGGCAACGGCTTTCCGGGCTGGCCGTCGCCTTGGGCCTGGCGCTGTTCCTCGGCGGATTCGGCTGGGGGGCGTGGTCCTACCGGCCGTACACCGTGCCCACCAGCTCGATGACCCCGACCATCGCCGCCGGCGACCGCGTGCTCGCCCAGCGCGTCGACGGCACCGGGGTCCGGCGCGGCGACGTGGTCGTCTTCAAGGACAAGAGCTGGGTCAGCAACGCCGACGTGGTCAAGCGTGTGGTCGCGGTCGGCGGCGACACGGTCTCCTGCTGCACGGACGGCAAGCTCACCGTCAACGGCAAGCGGATCGATGAGCCGTACCTCCCCAAGGGCTCCCTCGCCGAGATCAAGAACTTCCCCACCGTGACCGTCCCCGAGGGCCGCCTGTTCCTGCTCGGCGACGAACGCCAGGGCTCCCTGGACTCCACCGCCCACCTCACCGACGCGGCCGGCGGCACGGTGTCCCGTGGCGCGGTGTCCGCCCGCGTGGACGCGGTCGTCTGGCCGATGAAGGGCATGCTCAAGCGCCCCACCGGCTTCCAGGCACTGGGCGCCCTCTCGCAGCCGGGCCCGGTCCGGACCATCGAGCTGATGATCGTCGTGGGTGCCGTCCTGGTGCTGGGCGGCGGCGCGTACGGCCCGGTCGAGGCGCGCCTGGTCCGCTCGCGCCCCCGCGCCCGTACCCGGCCGGAGCCCGCCGGTGTCCGCTGAGGCCGGGCCGGCGGACGAGGGTCGCCACGAGGTGTCCCGCGAGGACGCCTGCGACGACTCCCGTGAGGACGCCCGCGACGACTCCCGCGACGATTTCCGTGAGGACTCCCGCGGGACCGGTCTGCGCAGGGTGGCCCGGGTGGTGCTGCTGGATCCCGAGGACCGCATCCTCCTCCTGCACGGCCACGAGCCGGACGACCCGGCCGACGCGTGGTGGTTCACCCCGGGCGGTGGACTGGAGGGCGCCGAGACGCGCGAGGAGGCCGCGCTGCGGGAACTCGCCGAGGAGACCGGCATCATCGACGTCGAACTCGGTCCCGTGCTGTGGCGCAGGCGCTGCTCCTTCCCGTTCGCCGGGCGCCGCTGGGACCAGGACGAGTGGTACTACCTGGCCCGTACGACCCAGACGGCCACCGAGGCCCGGGGGCTGACGGAACTGGAGCGGCGCAGTGTCGCCGGAGCGCGCTGGTGGACGTGCCGGGAACTGACCCGGGCACATGAGACGGTGTATCCGACAAGACTCGCCGGGCTGCTGCGTACGCTGCTCGACGAAGGTCCCCCCGCCAGGCCGGTCACCCTGGACACGGAAATCGTCTGAGGGCTGGTCGGACTGGCGCACAATGGTGGGATCGCACGGCTGAAGGGGAACATGCCATGAGCGCCGAGGACCTCGAGAAGTACGAGACCGAGATGGAGCTGAAGCTCTACCGGGAGTACCGAGATGTCGTCGGTCTGTTCAAGTACGTGATCGAGACAGAGCGGCGTTTCTACCTCACCAACGACTACGAGATGCAGGTGCACTCGGTCCAGGGAGAGGTGTTCTTCGAGGTGTCCATGGCGGACGCCTGGGTCTGGGACATGTACCGACCGGCTCGGTTCGTCAAGCAGGTCCGCGTCCTCACGTTCAAGGACGTGAACATTGAGGAGCTGAACAAGAGCGACCTCGAACTCCCGGGTGGCTGATGAGCGCGGAGTGACGCGCGGTGACCTGCGGCTTTCCCCGTCCGGGTGACGGAGTTCTCCACAACCGACGGGTAACGCACCAAGATCCACTTGCTCTCGCATGATGCGTGACGGTTGGCACCGGAGGTGGTGCCGACATGAGCAAGGCACGCAGGGGACTCGGCGGCTACGGCGAGGATCTGGCCGCACGGCGGCTGGCCGAGTCCGGCATGGCGATCCTGGAACGCAACTGGCGCTGCGGACGGTCCGGCGAGATCGACATCGTGGCGCGCGACGGGAACACCCTCGTCATCTGCGAGGTGAAGACCCGCAGGGGCGGCGGCTACCAGCACCCGATGGCTGCCGTCACGCCCAAGAAGGCCCAGCGCCTGCTGAGCCTGGCCGAGCGCTGGATCCAGGCCCACGGAGGGGCTCCGCCGGGAGGCGTCCGCATCGACCTCGTCGGGGTCCTCCTGCCCCGCCGCGGCGCCCCCGCCGTCGAGCACGCGCGGGGGGTGGTCTGACATGGCGTTCGCCCGCACATGCTCCGTCGCCCTGGTCGGCGTCGAGGGCGTCGTCGTGGAGGTCCAGGCCGACCTCGAACCCGGGGTGGCCGCCTTCGCCCTGGTGGGCCTCCCGGACAAGAGCCTCACCGAGAGCCGGGACCGGGTCCGGGCGGCGGTGGTGAACTCCGGCGGCGAGTGGCCGCAGAAGAAGCTCACCGTGGGGCTCAGCCCCGCCTCGGTGCCGAAGGCCGGCTCCGGGTTCGACCTGGCCGTGGCCTGCGCGGTACTCGGTGCCGCCGAGCGGATCGACCCCAGGGTCCTCGCCGACATCGTCATGATCGGAGAGCTGGGCCTGGACGGCAGGGTCCGACCGGTCCGGGGCATCCTGCCCGCGGTGCTGGCCGCCGCCGACGCCGGCTACGAGCAGGTCGTCGTACCGGAGTGCGCCGCCGCAGAGGCCGCGCTCGTCCCCGGCGTCTCGGTGCTCGGCGTCCGCAGCCTGCGCCAGCTGATCGCGGTCCTGGCCGAAGAACCCGTGCCCGAGGAGGAACCCGTCGACCTGGGGCGCCCGGATCCCCTGCTGGCCGGTCTGCGGGTGCCCGGCACGGGCATGGCCACGGGCATGCGCGGCATCGGAGCCGCACACCCCGGCCCGGACCACGACCTGGCCGACGTCGTGGGCCAGTCCTCGGCGCGCACGGCGGTGGAGGTCGCCGCCGCGGGCGGCCATCACCTGTTCCTCGAAGGCCCCCCGGGCGCGGGCAAGACCATGCTCGCCGAGCGGCTGCCCGCGGTGCTGCCCCGGCTCACCCGGGAGGAGTCCCTGGAAGTCACCGCGGTGCGCTCCGTGGCCGGGCTGCTGCCCGCGGGCAAGCCGCTCGTCGACGTCGCGCCCTACTGCGCCCCGCACCACTCGGCGACGATGCAGTCACTGGTCGGCGGCGGCCAGGGCATCGCCCGGCCCGGCGCCGTGTCCCTGGCCCACCGGGGCGTGCTCTTCCTCGACGAGGCTCCGGAGTTCCGCACCCAGACCCTGGACGCCCTGCGGCAGCCGCTGGAGTCCGGGCACGTCGTGATCGCGCGCAGCGCGGGCGTGGTCCGGTTCCCGGCCAGGTTCCTGATGGTGCTGGCGGCCAACCCCTGCCCCTGTGGACGGTTCTCGCGGCGCGACGCCCAGTGCGACTGTCCGCCGTCGGCGATCCGCCGCTACCAGGCCCGGCTGTCCGGACCGCTGCTGGACCGCGTCGACCTGCGCGTCGAGGTCGATCCGGTCACCCGCGCGCAGCTCACCGACCCCGGAGCCCGGGGCGAGTCCACCGCGACCGTCGCCGAGCGCGTGCGGGAGGCCCGGGAACGGGCGGCGGCCCGCCTGACCGGGACGGCGTGGCGCACCAACAGCGAGGTGCCGGGCAGGGAACTGCGGGGCCGGTTCCGCGCCGCGGCCGGAGCGATGGACGAGGCCGAACGCAACCTCGAACGAGGCGTGCTCACGGCCCGCGGGATCGACCGCGTGCTCCGCGTCGCCTGGACGGTCGCGGACCTCGTCGGCCACGACCGCCCGGACGCCACCGATGTCGGCCTCGCGCTGCACCTGCGCACCGGAGTGCCGAGGGGCGTCCCCATGGCCATCGGAGCCCTGACATGACCGGAGCCGCCGGGCCGCAGGAGGAACTCCTCGGGCGGGTGTTCCTCGCCCGGGTGCTGGAGCCGGGGGACGAGGTCGGGGGACGGTGGCTGCGGGAGTTCGGGGTGGGGGAGGTGGTGCGGCGGTTGAGCGACGGCGGGGAGCCGTTGCCGGGGGTGAGCGGGGCACGGTGGGCCGGGCTCGTGGCGCGGGCCGGGCGGGCCGAGCCGGAGCGGGACCTGGAGGTGGCCGGGGACGCCGGGGTGCGGTTCGTGTGCCCGGGGGACGCCGAGTGGCCCGCGCAGCTCGACGATCTGGGGGACGGGCGTCCCACGGGGCTGTGGGTGCGCGGGCGGGCCGGCCTGCGGATGTGGGCGCTGCGGTCCGTGGCCGTCGTGGGGGCCCGGGCCTGCACCGAGTACGGCGCCCATGCGGCGGCCACCCTCGCCGCGGGACTCGCCGAGCAGGGCTGGGTGGTCGTGTCCGGGGGCGCCTACGGGATCGACGGCGCCGCCCATCGCGGCGCCCTCGCCTCCCGGGGAGCCACCGTCGCCGTCCTGGCCTGCGGCGTCGACCGCCCCTACCCGCGCGGGCACACCGCGCTGATCGGCCGGATCGCGGAACAGGGTCTCGTGGTGGGGGAGTTGCCGCCGGGCGATCACCCGACGCCGAGCCGGTTCATCCTGCGCAACCGGGTGATCGCCGCGCTGACCCGGGGCACGGTCGTCGTGGAGGCCGCCTGCCGCAGCGGTTCGCTGGCCACCGCGCGCGCCGCGCAGCGCCTGGGCAGATTCACCATGGGCGTGCCCGGGCCCGTCACCAGCGCCCTCTCCGCCGGAGTGCACGAACTGCTGCGCGGGGAGGCGGTCCTGGTCACCGACGCCGCGGAAGTGGTCGAACTCGTGGGCGCCATCGGCGAGCTGGCGCCGCCCCGGCACGGGCCCGTCCTCCCCCGGGACCTGCTGGAGCCGGCCGCCCGCTCCGTCCTCGCCGCCCTCCCCGGGAACCGCCCGGCCCCCGCCGAGGAGATCGCCCACGGCGCCCGGACCACCCGGGACGAGGCGATCGTGAGGCTGTACGAGCTTCGAGCACTTGGTTACGTCGAACGACACGGCGACGGCTGGAAGTTGACACGCCAGGCGATGATCTCGGTCCGACCGGGTCGCCGTCCATGCTGACGGAGTGTGTTCGGCCGTCCGGGGGAATCCCGTACACCCCTGGGTTTTCCCGGAGTTGGCGCCTTCGGCCGATCACGCAGAGCGAGGCGTGGAGTGAGGTGGCGCGCCCGCCGAGGGGGTTCCGCGCACGGGTGGAGCCTCGCCGTTCGCACACCGCGACTCCTCAGTCACGCTACGCTCACGAAGTCCTCGGTGCAGACCGCGCCAACTCGACACCAGACCGGCATCGGGCCGACAGCTCACCCAGGTGGCCCATTTCGGCCCGCGACGCCCCACGACACACCGCGACCGCCCACCACGTTCCACTCCGCAGCACCCCGCGACACCCCCGCAGCATCCCGCAGCACTTAACGGCACTTCACGGCAGAACGGCACAAGGCGACGAATGCCCCAGCACACCTCCGGGTCCGACCGGGCGGCGATCCCCCCAGCCGCCCGCGACGGTGGCAGCGTGCGGCCGCCCGCTCCCTCGACGCTCGACGAGCTGTGGCGGTCCTACAAGGCGACGGGGGACGAGCGGCTGCGTGAGCAGCTGATCCTGCACTACTCGCCGCTCGTCAAATACGTGGCCGGCCGGGTCAGCGTCGGGCTGCCGCCCAACGTCGAGCAGGCCGACTTCGTCTCCTCCGGGGTGTTCGGGCTGATCGACGCGATCGAGAAGTTCGACATCGACCGGGAGATCAAGTTCGAGACGTACGCGATCACCCGGATCCGGGGCGCGATGATCGACGAGCTGCGGGCGCTGGACTGGATCCCCCGGTCCGTGCGGCAGAAGGCGCGCAACGTCGAGCGGGCCTACGCCACCCTGGAGGCGCGGCTGCGGCGGACGCCGACGGAGGTGGAGGTGGCCGCCGAACTGGACATGGAGGTGGAGGACCTCCACGCCGTGTTCAGCCAGTTGTCGCTGGCCAACGTGGTCGCCCTGGAGGAGCTGCTGCACGTCGGCGGCGAGGGCGGCGACCGGCTCAGCCTCATGGACACACTGGAGGACACCGCCGCCGACAACCCGGTCGAGGTAGCCGAGGACCGGGAGTTGCGGCGGTTCCTGGCACGGGCGATCAACACGCTGCCCGAGCGGGAGAAGACCGTCGTCACGCTGTACTACTACGAGGGGCTCACCCTCGCCGAGATCGGCAACGTGCTCGGGGTGACCGAGAGCCGGGTCAGCCAGATCCACACCAAGTCGGTGCTCCAGTTGCGGGCGAAGCTGGCGAGCTTCGGGCGATGACTTCCCCCGTTCGGGGCGGGGGGTCCGTAAAGTGGTTGACGTGCCAAGGATTCGAGCGGCCTCCGTGGCCGAGCACCGGTCGATGCAGCGAGCCGCCCTGCTGGACGCGGCTCGCTCCTTGTTGTCCGAGGGCGGTACGGAGGCGCTGACCTTCCCGGCCCTCGCCGAACGGACGGGGCTCGCGCGGTCGTCCGTGTACGAGTACTTCCGGTCCCGGGCCGCCGTGGTCGAAGAGCTGTGCGAGGCCGACTTTCCCGTGTGGGCGGCGGAGGTCGCGGCGGCGATGGAGCGCGCGGAGACGGCCGAGGAGAAGGTCGAGGCGTACGTACGCCAGCAGCTGGCGCTCGTCGGGGACCGGCGGCACCGGGCCGTGGTGGCGATCTCGGCCAGTGAGCTGGATCCGGGGGCCCGGGAGAAGATCCGCGCGGCGCACGGGGGACTCGTCGCGATGATCGTGGAGGCGCTCGGGGAGCTGGGGCACGAGCGGCCCCGGCTCGCCGCGATGCTGCTGCAGGGGGTCGTGGACGCGGCCGTGCGGCGGATCGAGCTGGAGGCGGCGGAGGAGCCGGCCGAGATCACGGATGCCGCCGTGGCCATGGCCCTGCGGGGCGTGCGGGGCTGACCCCGGCCGTGGCTGGGCTGCGGGAGCTGTGTGGACTACGGGAGCTGTATGGACCACGGCGACTGGGCGGGCCGCGGCGACGGTGTGGACCACGGCGACTGTGCGCGCTCCAGCGACCGCGAGGGCTACGGGAGCTGTGCGGGCAGCGGCACGCCCGGCACCGGCAGCAGTCTCGACGGCCCCCTGCGCAGCAGCCATGGCGGCAGCAGGGCCAAGGGGTCCAGGTAGGTCTCGCCTCGCAGCAGCCCCCAGTGCACGCACGTGGCCGGCCCGCAGTGCGATCCGGTCGGCTCGACCGTGCCGACCGCCTCGCCGGCCCCTGCCTCGTCACCCTTCCTCACCGACGGGGTCACCGGCTCGTAGGTGGTCCGCAAGCCGGTGCCCGTCAGTTCGATCGTCACCACGCCCCGCCCTGCCACGCGGCCCGCGAAGGAGACCCGGCCGGCCGCGACCGCGCGGACCGGGGCACCGGCGGCCGCCGCCAGGTCCACTCCCCGGTGACCGGGACCGTACGCCGTCGCAGGGGGCTCCCAACCGCGCAGGACCGGCGGGCGGGTGCCCACCGGCCAGACGCGGGCGAGAGCCGGAACCGGGGCCTGCGGGTCCTCTGGAGCCTCCTGGGCCTCCTGGGTCTTCGGGGCCTGCGAGGGTGTCGGGGCAGGTCGGGGGACCGGAGGCGACGGGCCGGCCCAGGCCGGAGGCGGCAGGGTCGCCGCCGCCGGGAGCAGGAACAGAACGGCCCATCGCGTCACGTACCGCATCACTTCGCGCATGGGAGAACCGTCCCGCACTCCGGTCGGTCATGGCGTGACCCGTGGACAGCCGCCCGGTTGTGGACAGGGGCGTCACCCGGTACTCCCGCCGTCCCGTACACTTCTTCTGGCGATCCGGGTCACCGGGTCGACTTCGCACGCCCCAATACGAGGTCCGGAGACGGCTCGTATCAGCGCCCCTCGGTCCTTAGCGGCTCGGCGCAACGCGGGCGTCAGGCGCGACCGCCGTCCGGCGGACGCGGCACAACCGAGAAAACCAAGGAGATGGCCATGGCCGTCGTCACGATGCGGGAGCTGCTGGAGAGCGGCGTCCACTTCGGTCACCAGACCCGTCGCTGGAACCCGAAGATGAAGCGCTTCATCTTCACCGAGCGCAACGGCATCTACATCATCGACCTGCTCCAGTCGCTGTCGTACATCGACCGCGCCTACGAGTTCGTCAAGGAGACCGTCGCCCACGGCGGCACGGTCATGTTCGTCGGCACGAAGAAGCAGGCGCAGGAGGCCATCGCCGAGCAGGCGACCCGCGTCGGCATGCCCTTCGTCAACCAGCGCTGGCTGGGCGGCATGCTCACCAACTTCTCGACCGTCTACAAGCGTCTGCAGCGCCTCAAGGAGCTCGAGCAGATCGACTTCGAGGACGTCGCCGCTTCCGGTCTGACCAAGAAGGAGCTTCTCGTGCTCTCGCGCGAGAAGGCCAAGCTGGAGAAGACCCTCGGTGGTATCCGCGAGATGTCCAAGGTGCCCAGCGCCGTCTGGATCGTGGACACCAAGAAGGAGCACATCGCGGTCGGCGAGGCCCGGAAGCTCAACATCCCGGTCGTCGCCATCCTCGACACCAACTGCGACCCCGACGAGGTCGACTACAAGATCCCGGGCAACGACGACGCGATCCGCTCCGTCACCCTGCTCACCCGCGTGATCGCCGACGCCGTCGCCGAGGGCCTCATCTCCCGCTCGCGCGTCGCCACCGGTGACAAGGGCGAGAAGGCCGCGGCCGAGCCGCTGGCCGAGTGGGAGCGCGACCTGCTCGAGGGTGAGAAGAAGGCCGACGAGGTCGCCGAGGCCGTCGAGGCCGCCGCTGAGGCGCCGGCTCCCGACGCCGAGGTCGGCGAGGCCATCGCCGAGGCCGTCGCCGAGGCCCCGGCCGTCGAGACCGAGGTCGTCGAGACCGCGGCCGCCGAGGCCGAGCAGGCCTGACGTCAGTGTTGACGGCGGGGACGGGTGCATGAAATCCGCCCCCGCCGTTCAACCGTAGGTCCGCACGCGGTCTTCGATCCGCGACCACGCGTGGCCCACGGACCGTGCGGATCTCCGATCTCTCAAGACTTCGAGAAAGACTCACAGACTCATGGCGAACTACACCGCCGCCGACGTCAAGAAGCTCCGTGAGCTCACCGGCGCCGGCATGATGGACTGCAAGAAGGCTCTGGACGAGGCCGAGGGCAGCGTCGACAAGGCCGTCGAGGCGCTGCGCATCAAGGGCCAGAAGGGCGTCGCCAAGCGCGAAGGCCGCTCTGCCGAGAACGGCGCCGTGGTCTCCATCATCGCCGACGACAACTCCACCGGCGTCATCGTCGAGCTGAAGTGCGAGACGGACTTCGTCGCCAAGGGTGACAAGTTCCAGGCCGTCGCCAACAAGATCGCCGAGCACGTCGCGGCGACCTCCCCGGCCGACATCGAGGCCCTGCTCGCCTCCGAGATCGAGCCCGGCAAGACCGTCCAGGCGTTCGTGGACGAGGCCAACGCCAACCTCGGCGAGAAGATCGTCCTGGACCGCTTCGCGCAGTTCTCCGACGGCTTCGTGACCGCGTACATGCACCGCACGATGCCCGACCTGCCCCCGCAGATCGGTGTCCTCGTCGAGCTGGACAAGCCGAACGCCGACGTCGCCAAGGGCATCGCCCAGCACATCGCCGCCTTCGCGCCGAAGTACCTCTCCAAGGAGGACGTCCCGGCCGAGGTCGTCGAGACCGAGCGTCGCGTCGCCGAGGAGACCACCCGCGCCGAGGGCAAGCCCGAGGCCGCGATCGCCAAGATCGTCGAGGGTCGCGTGAACGGCTTCTTCAAGGACGCCACGCTGCTCGGCCAGCCGTACGCGCTGGACAACAAGAAGTCGGTCCAGAAGGTTCTGGACGAGGCCGGTGTCACCCTGAAGCGCTTCTCGCGCATCAAGGTCGGCATCTGAGTCCGTACCGCGATCGACGCGCGACCCCGGTAGGGTCGACAGCAGTCGTCCGCGCACACCGCCACAGTCAGGCACGTGGCGGACGGCAGCAGATCTGACGAGGAGGCCATTGCCGCGTATGGGAGCGAACAGCGACCGCACCGGCAATGGCCTTCTTCGTATGTGCAACACGTGAAAGAGGCGGGATCCCCATGACCACCAAGGCCCAGAAGAGCGACGAGGGCAAAGTACGCGGCCGGTTTCTGCTGAAGCTGTCCGGAGAGGCTTTCTCCGGTGGCGGGGGCCTCGGCGTCGACCCCGACGTGGTGCACAAGATCGCCCGCGAGATCGCGGCCGTCGTCCGGGACGGCGCGGAGATCGCGGTCGTCATCGGCGGCGGCAACTTCTTCCGCGGCGCCGAGCTGCAGCAGCGCGGCATGGACCGCGCCCGCTCCGACTACATGGGCATGCTCGGCACCGTGATGAACTGCCTCGCCCTCCAGGACTTCCTGGAGAAGGAGGGCATCGACAGCCGCGTGCAGACCGCCATCACCATGGGCCAGGTCGCGGAGCCGTACATCCCGCTGCGCGCCGTGCGCCACCTGGAGAAGGGCCGCGTGGTCATCTTCGGCGCCGGTATGGGCATGCCGTACTTCTCTACCGACACCACCGCCGCCCAGCGCGCCCTGGAGATCGACGCCGAGGCGCTCCTCATGGGCAAGAACGGGGTGGACGGGGTCTACGACTCCGACCCCAAGACCAACCCCGAGGCCGTCAAGTTCGACGCGCTCAGCTACGGCGAGGTCATCACCCGCGACCTCAAGGTCGCCGACATGACCGCCATCACGCTGTGCCGTGACAACAAGCTGCCCATCCTGGTCTTCGAGCTCCTGGCCGAGGGCAATATCGCGCGGGCCGTCAAGGGTGAGAAGATCGGCACGCTTGTGGGTGACCAGGGCAGCCGGAACTGACCGGCACACCCCCGTCGCCCGGGGTGCGCCACCTGTCCGGGGGACCGGCGGGTCGCGCCCTGGCCGGGGGATGGACAATGTCCTGCCGGTCGGGAACCGTGCAGGAAGAAGACGCGACGCAGCCGGCCGGAGCCTCATCGGGGAACCGCGGCCGGGCCTCACTCAAGACACGCAGGAGCAAGTGGTGATCGAAGAGACCCTCCTCGAGGCCGAGGAGAAGATGGAGAAGGCCGTCGTGGTCGCCAAGGAGGACTTCGCCGCGATCCGCACCGGCCGTGCGCACCCGGCGATGTTCAACAAGATCGTGGCTGACTACTACGGTGCCCTGACGCCGATCAACCAGCTGGCCTCGTTCTCCGTGCCGGAGCCGCGCATGGCGGTCGTGACCCCGTTCGACAAGAGCGCGCTGCGCAACATCGAGCAGGCGATCCGCGACTCCGACCTGGGCGTCAACCCCAGCAACGACGGCAACATCATCCGTGTGGTGTTCCCCGAGCTGACCGAGGAGCGCCGCCGCGACTACATCAAGGTCGCCAAGACCAAGGGCGAGGACTCGAAGGTGTCCATCCGCTCGGTGCGCCGCAAGGCCAAGGACGCCATCGACAAGCTGGTCAAGGACGGCGAGGTCGGCGAGGACGAGGGCCGCCGCGCCGAGAAGGAGCTGGACGACACCACGGCGAAGTACGTCGCCCAGGTGGACGAGCTCCTGAAGCACAAGGAAGCGGAGCTCCTCGAAGTCTGATGAGCGACTCTTCCTGGGGGGCGCCGCCGCAGGCGGGGCAGGCCGGGTACTGGGGGCCCACCGCTGGTGGGCCTGTCCAGGGGGCTGCCCCGGCGGGTCCCGCATACGATGCGCCCGAGGCGCAGCAGACTCGCCCCATGCCCATCGTGCCCGACGTACCCGCTCATGGCGGTGACCAGGACGACGACCGAGGGGTCGGCCGGCCGAGCGGCCCCTCGTTCCGAGACGGGACGTCGTACTCGACGCAGCACGCTTCGCAGAGTTTCCCGCAGACTTTCCCCCAGAGTCCCTCGCAGAATCCGGAGCCCATGCCCGACGCCCCGCAGCAGGCGCCCGCGCCTCAGAAGAAGAGTGCGGGCCGTGACCTGGGCTCCGCCATAGGGGTCGGCGTCGGACTCGGCGCGGTGATCATCGCGTCGCTGTTCGTCGTGAAGGCCGTGTTCGTCGGCGTGGTCGCCGTCGCCGTGGTCGTCGGTCTGTGGGAGCTGACCAGCAGGCTGCAGGAGCGCAAGGACATCAAGGCGCCGCTGGTGCCGCTCGCGGTCGGCGGTGCGGCCATGGTCGTCGCCGGGTACGTGCGCGGTGCCGAGGGCGCGTGGGTGGCGATGGCGCTGACGGCTCTCGCGGTCCTGGTCTGGCGCATGACGGAACCTCCCGAGGGCTACCTCAAGGACGTCACGGCGGGTGTCTTCGCGGCGTTCTACGTGCCCTTCCTTGCCACGTTCGTCACGATGATGCTCACCGCGGACGACGGCCCCTGGCGCGTCCTGACCTTCCTGCTCCTGACGGTGGTCAGCGACACCGGTGCCTACGCCGTCGGCTGGCGCTTCGGCAGGAAGAAGCTCGCCCCGCGCATCAGCCCCGGCAAGACCCGCGAGGGCCTGCTGGGCGCGGTGCTGTTCGCGATGGTCGCGGGCGCGCTGTGCATGCAGTTCCTGATCGACGACGGTCGTTGGTGGCAGGGTCTCCTGCTCGGCCTCGCGGTCGCGGCCAGCGCCACGCTGGGCGACCTCGGCGAGTCCATGATCAAGCGTGACCTGGGCATCAAGGACATGGGTACCTTGCTCCCCGGCCACGGCGGCATCATGGACCGGCTGGACTCCCTGCTGCCTACCGCTCCGGTGGTGTGGCTGCTGATGGTGGTGTTCGTCGGCTCCGCGTGAGCCGTCAGCCGCAAGGCGTCGGGCCCCCGTCCTGTTCCACAGGGCGGGGGCCCGTCGTCGTTCACCGGCCTCGTCGTCACCGTGCCTCGTCGACCGCCCCGTAGGCCCGGAGCCGGCGGGGAGGGCGGACGGGGGCCGACGGGGGCCGGCGGGGAGGCGGACGGTCCGAAGACCGGCGCCCGAGGGTTCCGGAACCACTCATTCCGAACTTATGATCGACCTCATCGTGATCCTTGTCCGGGAGGGTTGGGGCGCATGTGGGGACGTAGGCGTGCCAGACGTGAGCAGGAGACGGCGGAGGCGGCGGAGGTGGCCGGTTCGCTGGCCGACAGTCTGAGGGCGACGGTCGACTCGGCCGACGAGACCCACCGGGGGCTGCTGGAGCTGCGGGAACATCTGGCGCGGCAGCTCGCCGAGATCGCCGTACTGATCGGCCACGGTGACGGGCTGCCCGTCGACGCGATCCGCCGGCAGACCGACACCGCCGAGCTGCTCCTCAGCGAGGTGGACCGGATGTCCGGGGACTACGCCGAGACCCGGTCACTGCTCGTGGGCAAGGACGAGGGCGATCTCGACGAGATCATGCCGGCGCTCGAGGCGCTCGCGGAGCACGCCCAGGGCATGGCGGAGGTCGGAGAGTCGCTCGCCGGGCTGACCGAGTCGATGGGGGAACTGCGGGAGGGGGCCCAGCGCCTGCGCGGCGAACTGATCCCGCTGCGCGAGCGCGTCCGCGCCGCTCTGAGCGACGCCGACGACGAGCTGACCGCGAGCCGGGGAGCGCCCGGCTGGTTCGGCCGGCAGGCGTCCCTCGCCAACCTCGGCGACCGCCTCACCGCCCTCGACGAGGGCCGCGTCGTCCCCACCCCCGAACACACGGTCAGCGACTTCTACCGCGAACTGGAGCGCGACATCGCGGCACTGCGGGACGAGATGGCGACGGAGCCGGACTGACTCGGCGCGGCGCGGCGCGCGTGGCCTGCGTGGTGGGTGCCGTGTGCGCGGCGCGTGCGGCGAGGTCGGGCCGAGGGGCCGGGCGGTGTGCGCGGCGGGTCGGACCGAGGCGACGGCATCTCCGACTCCCAAGCCCTGGGCCCCAGGGCCAAGGAGCTACGCCGCGCCGCTGGCATGGCTCAGAGTGATCTAGCCGCAGCGATGGGGCGCTCGGAGAGCTGGGTTTCGCAGGTCGAAAGAGGGGTTCAACCCGGGCCGGAGGCCATGAGTCGATCACCGCAGAGCGCGGCCCACGGCCAGGGCTATGCCTCCGGCGGGGGATCGGCCGGCACCGGGTGGAGGGGGCGCCGTTCCCGGCCGCGGGTCCGGTGGGGCGTGCGCGGGGTGCTCCCGTCCCGTACGCCATCGACCCAGGCAGAGCCGAGCAGACGCGGCCCATGGCGTCCAGGTCGTTCGTACAGTGGCGCGCTCCACCTGGACGCCATGAACCACGCCCGCTCCACGGTGTGTGGGTCGACGGCGTACGGGACGGGAGCTGGGGAGGGTTGTTGGTTAAGGAAGTGGGCGGCTAAGGCGTGCCGTTGCCCTCTCGATTACCACCCGCGAGCTGGCCCACCGTCATCACGATGATGCCGACCAACAGAATCACGCTGCCGGTCAGGGCGCCCCACAGCCGGGTATCCGAGTCGCTGATCACCAGCCCGCAGACCGCCTGCCAGCACAGCGCGAAGGCCACCACCAGCTGGCCCCAGCCATAGAGGTGAGGGCCGCGAACGTGGCGACGGTTCATGGGGAGCACCCAGCCACGGGCAACCGCCGCCACGCCGGAGGCGGCGATGAGCAACGCCAGCAGAACAAGAGGTATGGCGATGTAGAGCTCCATGATCCCTCCCCTGCGCGCCAGGCCCACGCCGGACGCC
Source organism: Streptomyces sp. NBC_00820 (assembly GCF_036347055.1). Lineage (NCBI taxonomy): Bacteria > Bacillati > Actinomycetota > Actinomycetes > Kitasatosporales > Streptomycetaceae > Streptomyces > Streptomyces sp. NBC_00820. The sequence goes on from NZ_CP108882.1 coordinate 5,802,511, forward strand.
AGCGTGATCATGGCACCCGCCGCGCCGCCCGTCCATAGGCTTCCCCGCGTCCCTCATGATCGACCGGACAAGTCCCAATACGCTGTGTTGGTTTTGTCAAGAGCGCCCCTCTTCACTGACACCAGTACCTGATACCAACAGGGCCAGACAGCGGCGGGCACCGCCGAACGTAGACGGACAGCCAATCGAGGCGCGAGACGAGTTGACCGACGTTCCAAGGGCCCCATGATCGACCTGATAAGGATGAGGCCAGACCTCAAAGCTTCGTGCCTCGTGGGGCGTTGTCCTGAACTGATGGACAGCGCCCCACTGGCTTAGGGCTCGCAGAGAATCAACGTGTTGCTTCCCATGGGCGAGCTCGTTCACGTGGTATGCGCATACCTGACGAGACTCGAGATCAACTCGCCATCAAGTTCGGGGGGTTGTTCCCGCATCTGGACGAGCGGCAGCGGCGGCTGATGCTGGGGGCTGAGGCCCGAATCCTGGGCCACGGCGGTATCCGGGCGGTCGCGCGGGCGGCCCAGGTCAGCGAGACGACGGTTCGCAAGGGGGTGGACGAGTTGGAGGCCGGCGAGGAGTCTTTGGGACGGGTCCGCAGGGCCGGTGGTGGCCGGAAGAAGGCTGTGGACCTTGATCCGGGTCTCCGGCCCGCGCTGCTGGCACTGGTGGAACCTGACGAGCGGGGCGATCCGATGTCGCCATTGCGCTGGACGGTGAAGTCGACCAGGACCCTCGCGGCCACGCTCACCCGCCAGGGGCACAGGGTGTGCGCGGACACGGTCGGAGACCTGCTGCGTGAGGAGGGCTTCAGCCTGCAGGCCGGCGCCAAGACGCTCGAGGGCAAGCAGCATCCGGACCGTGACGCCCAGTTCCGCTACATCAACGAGCGGGCGACAGAGCACATGGTCGGCGGGCAGCCGGTGATCAGCGTGGACGCGAAGAAGAAGGAACTCGTCGGCGACTACAAGAACGCCGGGCGTCAGTGGCGGCCCGAGGGTGAGCCGGTACAGGTCAAGACGCACGACTTCCCGGACCGGCAGGGACCGGGCAAGGCGATCCCATACGGGATCTACGACGTCGCCGCGAACACCGGATGGGTCAGCGTCGGCACTGACCACGACACCGCCGCGTTCGCCGTCGCCTCCATCCAACGCTGGTGGCAGGCCCGTGGCAGACACGACTACCCGCAGGCCACCCGTCTGCTGATCACCGCAGACGCAGGTGGCTCCAACGGCTACCGCACCCGCGCCTGGAAGACTGAACTCGCAGCCCTGGCCGCCGAGACGGGCTTGGACATCACGGTCTGCCACATGCCGCCGGGCACCTCGAAGTGGAACAAGATCGAACACCGGCTGTTCTCCCACATCTCCATGAACTGGCGAGGCCGCCCGCTGACCAGCCACGACGTCATCGTGAACAGCATCGCAGCGACCACCACCCACACCGGGCTGAAAGTCCACGCCGAACTCGACCCGGGCACCTACGACACCGGCATCAAGGTCACCGACAGCGACAGCGACAGCGACATCGACGCCCTGCCCATGCACCGGCACCGCTTCCACGGCGACTGGAACTACACCCTCCATCCACGACCTCGCGACACCACCAGCGCAGCCAAGAAGCCGCGGCCGGCCGGCGGCCCGTCCCCGCAGCCCTGCGCCTGGCGTCTGCGCAACCCGGAGCTGACCGGCATGCCCGAACCGATGCTGGACGAACTCATCTGCCAACTGGACGGAAAGCTGGATGAGTTACGTGAGCGAGGACGGCTTCAGCAGCGAGGAGGTGAACGCATCCGTGCTCGCGGCGCAGGGGCCAAGGACAAGCTGACCACCGCCGACAGAGTCCTGGCCACTGTGCTCTACCTGCGCAAAATCGGCACCCGAGACCTGCTCGCCCAGCTCTTCGGAGTCAACGGCAGCACACTCACCAGAGCCGTTCACCAAGTCCAGCCCCTCCTGGCCGAGCACGGCTGCACCATCCCACCCTCGACAGCCCGGTTCCGCACACCCGCCGACATCGCCGCGTTCCTCGCGAACAGCAGCCCCACAGAGATCAAACCCGCATGTTGATTCTCTGCGAGCCCTTAGGAGCCTCGTGGCGGCCGGTATGACCATCTCTGACCGATCCGGAAAGGGCTACGGATGAGAAGGCCGTGTGCCACAGCAATCACGGCTCGGCGCAGTCGAGATGCGCCGTTCACCTGGGTTGCCGCTGCAGCCGGAGTGACCTGGGCGCTTCCGCTTCGGACCATGGCTGCCATTACAAAGCCGCGGTGTTCGGTCTGCCCAGGAGGGTCGGCGTGGTCAGCCAGTAGCCTGCGGCAATCAGCCCACCGACCTTGGAGGCTCCGTGGTCCATGCTGCTCTCACCGAACCGGATCGACTGTGGTCGGCGCAGGAGGTCCTGTTGCGTCCCAGCCCGGTGCCGGCGGCGGCCGGGGTCTACGGATGGCACTTCGAGAAGGCTCCTTGTCCAGACCTCGATGCCGGGCGCCTGCTCTACGTCGGTATAGCCCCGCGACACATGGCGAACCGGACCAGCACGCAGAATCTGCGCAAGCGCGTGAGGTATCACTACCGGGGCAATGCGGCCGGATCGACACTCCGCCTCACGCTCGGTTGCCTGCTCGGGTTCGAGTTGCGCCGCGTGGGCAGCGGGAAGCGCATGACCTTCGGCAAGGCCGGGGAAGCAGACCTCAGCCAGTGGATGGCCGAGAATGCCCGAGTGTGCTGGATCGAGCGTGACGAACCGTGGACCATGGAGTCGGAGCTCATCTCTCAACTCGACCTGCCTTTGAACCTCGACCAGAACCGCCGCAACCCGTTCCACGGACGACTCACGGCAGTCAGATCCCAAGCCCGGCAGCGGGCAAGGGAGTTGCCTGTCAGTGCATAGCCTGGTGGGCTGACATCACCAGCTGACATCAACGGCGGCGAACGGTGGTACACCGAGGCGACCAGTGCCGGATCGGCGAGCGCCCATTAGGCGCCGTTTGCGCACGCCGCACCGCGTTGCGATCGAACTTCCAAAGCGGATGTCACCGAATGTTCCAGCTGTAGATCAGTCCCCATAATCGAGATCGCTGCCACCGCTGGCCTTGATCAGCCAGGACAGCGAACCGCTACCGAACGGCCAGCCGGTGGTGGCCACCTCAACCCAGCCGTTGCCTGGCTCATCGGACCCCGCGTCCCACCACCACCAGCTGCGATCGTGGCCCATGCCGTCCTCGGTCGGGTCGAAGTAGTAGAGCCAGTCCGACAGCGCCCAAGGCCCTTGGCTGAAGGCTGACTTCTGCTCGGGCGTCATCGCCTGCCACTCCTGCAGCCAGGCCTGGGCATCGAATGAAGGGTCGGGCTCCGACTCAGGCGCGCACCGCTGCACGAACCCCGCCGGCAGCAGCTCCGGCCATCGCTCGAACGCTGGCCAGTCACTCGTCCGCTGGACCACGCATGCCAGTGCAGTACGGGCATGCGCGATGACCTGCGCCGGATTCTCGGCGGTGAACCGGACCCGCACGAGAAACGGCCGCTGTCGACTGTCATCGGCCCCGGGGCCGGACTGGAGACGCCGCAGCTCGTCCCTGATGATCTCCACGGCGAGAAGTGTCCACTGCCACCGGCTTTGCCACACGCCAAGGCGAACCAAGGCCTCCAGGTCTCCATCTATGGCTGACCGTGCTGACTGACTACTGCCTTGTGAGCAGCAACGCCTTCTGTCCCGTGTGGCCGGATCGCTCCCTTGTGGGCACTTCGTGTACGTGTCAAACAGTTGAGAGGCGGGGCGACCGGGGGAGGAGGGCGCTGGATGTCTGCGTCAGGTGAGGATCGGATTATGCCGTCGGATTGGGCGGTAGAGCGGTTCGGGGAGCGTGCCGGTGGGCTCGCTGCCGCGGTTCCGGTGCAACTGGCCAGGGCGCACGCGCGAGCTCACGCGGTGCATCTCACGGCCCGGTTGAAGAAGCGCAGCCCATACGGCGCCACCCTGGCGGAGGCGGTGCGGGAGAACCTGGCGGACACGGCGCGGGAGCTGGAGGAAGCCGTGCGGGATGTGCGTGGGTACGAGTACGCCGTCATCAACGACCACGCGCTGTTCCCCTTCAAGTACGCCGACCGTCCGAAGCCTCTTGATCGTGCCCGGCTGGCTTCAAACGCTTCCCCTACGCGCCGCCGGATGCTCCTGGGGCACGGACCGCAGCCTCAGGAAGGGCTGTTCGCTCTCGGTGACGACATGACGACGGAGGAGTACGAGGAGCTGCACGAGACGTTCGAGGCGCTCGGAGCCTCCGCCAAGCTCGTCTGTCTGTTCTTTACGGCCGACCCGGAGAACGGCATCCATGCCATCCACTGGGGGGACGCCCATCTCGAACCGGACCGCACCTTCACCTGGCTCTACAGCGAACAGCTCCGGGTCGCTCCCCAGCCGCTCGAGTGACGGCCCTGAGCGGACGCGATCTGGGTCACGTCGGCGACGAGCGGGCAGTCTCATGGGCCGTCCCTGGGCCGTGCGAGGCCAACCAAAGCTGACAGACGGCACCCACGGGTGACCACCCCCACCCCGCTCTAGCCTGGGCCGGTCGAGTTGATCTGCGACACTGGAAGGGATATGCCTAAGCCCGGAGAACTCACTTTCGTCGCCCCGCGCGGAGCCAAGAAGCCGCCGCGGCACCTTGCCGACCTCACGCCCGCCGAGCGCAAGAACGCGGTGGCCGAGATCGGCGAGAAGCCGTTCCGTGCCAAGCAGCTCTCGCAGCACTACTTCGCGCGCTACGCGCACGACCCCGAGCAGTGGACCGACATCCCGGCCGGCTCGCGTGACAAGCTGCGCGAGGCGCTGTTCCCGGAGCTGATGTCGGTCGTGCGGCACCTGTCCACCGACCAGGGAGACACCCGCAAGACCCTGTGGCGGCTGTTCGACGGCACGCTCGTCGAGTCGGTCCTGATGCGGTACCCGGACCGGGTCACCATGTGCATCAGCTCGCAGGCCGGATGCGGCATGAACTGCCCGTTCTGCGCGACCGGGCAGGCGGGGCTGGACCGTAACCTGTCGACCGCCGAGATCGTCCACCAGATCGTGGACGGCATGCGGGCGCTGCGGGACGGGGAGGTGCCGGGCGGACCGGCGCGGCTGTCCAACATCGTCTTCATGGGGATGGGCGAGCCCCTCGCGAACTACAACCGGGTCACGGGTGCCATCCGCGCGCTGACCGACACCGCCCCGGACGGCCTCGGGCTCTCGCAGCGCGGTATCACCGTGTCGACGGTCGGCCTCGTGCCCGCCATCCACCGGTTCGCCGACGAGGGCTTCAAGTGCCGCCTGGCGATCTCCCTGCACGCCCCCGACGACGAGCTGCGCGACACCCTCGTCCCCGTGAACACGCGGTGGAAGGTGCGCGAGGTGCTGGACGCCGGGTTCGAGTACACGGAGAGGTCCGGGCGCCGGCTCTCCATCGAGTACGCGCTCATCCGGGACATCAACGACCAGGCCTGGCGCGGCGACCGGCTCGGCCGGCTGCTCCGGGGCAAGTCCGTGCACGTCAACCTCATCCCGCTGAACCCGACGCCGGGCTCCAAGTGGACGGCCTCGCGGCCCGAGGACGAGAAGGCGTTCGTGGAGGCCATCGCCGCCCACGGCGTGCCGGTCACCGTCCGGGACACCCGCGGCCAGGAGATCGACGGGGCCTGTGGTCAGCTCGCGGCCACCGAGCGGTAACCTGTCCACCGTCACTCATATCTTCATATTCCGACAGGGGAGCGCCACAGCGCTGAGAGTGCGGCATTCGGGCCGCAGACCCTCTGAACCTCGCCCAGGTCATTCTGGGTAGGAAGTTCGGTCATCACTCGAGCTGTTGTGCCCTGCCCGGGGTTCCCGGGCAGGGCCGCGTTCTTCCTGGCCAACCCCAGGAGGACATCCAGTGCAGAACAAGACCCTCGTGGCCGTGGCGGCAGGGCTCGGCCTCGTCGCGCTGTCCGCGTGCGGAACGACGGACGGCAAGGACTCGGGAGCGGCCTCCAAGACCGTGACTGTCGTCAGCCACGACTCGTGGGCCGTGTCGAAGAACGTCATCAAGGACTTCGAGAAGAGTTCCGGCTACAAGGTCCGCGTCCTGAAGGACGGCGACGCCGGACAGGCCGTCAACAAGGCGATCCTGACCAAGGACCACCCGCAGGGCGACGTCCTCTTCGGCGTCGACAACACCCTGCTCTCCCGCGCCCTCGACAACGGCCTCTTCCAGCCGTACGAGGCCAAGGGACTCGGCCAGGTCGACCCCGCCCACCAGCTCGACGCGGACAAGCACCGCGTCACACCCGTCGACTACGGCGACATCTGCGTCAACTACGACAAGGCGTACTTCAGCGCGCACAAGCTGACCCCGCCGCAGACCTTCGCCGACCTCGCCAAGCCCGCGTACAAGAACCTCCTCGTCACCGAGAACGCCGCCACCTCCTCGCCCGGCCTCGGCTTCCTGCTCGGCAGCGCCGCCCGGTTCGGTGACACGGGCTGGCAGGGCTACTGGAAGAAGCTCGAAGCCAACGGCGTGAAGGTCGTCGACGGCTGGGAGCAGGCCTACTACCAGGAGTTCTCCGGCTCGTCCGAGGGGAAGAAGGCCGGCGGCGACCGGCCGCTCGTGGTGTCGTACGCCTCCTCCCCGCCCGCCGAGGTCATCTACGCCACCAAGCGGCCCAGCACCGCCCCGACCGGCGTGTCGAACGGCACCTGCTTCCGGCAGACCGAGTTCGCCGGCCTGCTGGACAACGCGCGGAACACCAAGGGCGGCAAGGCGTTCATCGACTTCCTGCTGACCAGGGAGTTCCAGCAGGACATGCCGCTGAACATGTTCGTGTACCCGGTGGTGAAGGGCGCGAAGGTGCCGGCCGAGTTCACCGAGTACGGGCCGGCCGCCGAGAAGCCTGCGACCATGGCCCCCGCCGAGATCGCCGCCAACCGCGACCAGTGGGTCAAGGCGTGGACGTCGCTCGTACTGAAGTAGCCCCCCGAGGGAGGGGTACGCGCGGGAGCGCGGCTCGGCTCGGGCTCATGGCCCTGCCCGCCGCGTTCTTCGCGGTGTTCTTCGCCTGGCCAGTGGCCGCGATCGTGACACGCGGACTGAGGACGGACGGCGCCTGGCGGTTCGGGCGGATCGCGGACGTCGTCACCCAGCCCGGCATCCGGCACGTGCTGTGGTTCACCACCTGGCAGGCCCTCGCCTCCACCGCGCTCACCCTGCTGCTCGCGCTGCCCGCCGCCTACGTCTTCGCCCGGCTCGACTTCCCCGGCAAACGCATCCTGCGGGCCGTGGTCACCGTCCCGTTCGTGCTGCCCACCGTCGTCGTCGGCAGCGCCTTCCTGGCCCTGGTCGGGCGCGGCGGGCTGCTGGACGAGCTGTGGGGCGTACGACTGGACACCACGGTGTGGGCGATCCTCGCGGCGCACGTCTTCTTCAACTACGCCGTCGTCGTGCGCACGGTCGGCGGCCTCTGGGCCCAGCTCGACCCGCGCCAGGAACAGGCCGCCCGGATGCTCGGCGCCTCCGCGGCGCGGGCGTGGCGGAAGATCACCCTGCCCGCGCTCGTCCCGGCGGTGGCCGCCGCGGCGCTGATGGTGTTCCTGTTCACCTTCACCTCCTTCGGCGTGGTGCAGATCCTCGGCGGCCCCACCTTCTCCACCCTCGAAGTGGAGATCTACCGTGAGACCTCCGAGGTCTTCGACCTCGCCACGGCCGCCGTCCTCACCCTCGTGCAGTTCGCCGCGGTCGGCGCGATCCTCGCCGTGCACGCCTGGACGGTACGACGGCGCGAGACCGCCCTGCGCCTGGTGGACGCCTCCGGCACCGCCCGCCGGCCGCGCGGCGCCGGGCAGTGGACGCTGCTCGCCGGGGTCCTCCTCACCGTCGCCCTGCTGCTGGTGCTGCCCCTCGCGGTGCTCGTCCGGCGCTCCCTGGACGCACCGGGTCTCGGCTACTACCGGGCGCTGACCGAGACCGACGGCGGCACCTTCCTCATGGCGCCGCTGCACGCGGTGTGGACCTCGCTGGAGTACGCCGTCGCCGCCACCGCCATCGCCGTACTGATCGGCGGACTCGCCGCCGCCGCGCTGGCCCGCCGGGACGCGGGGCGGCTGGTACGCGGCTTCGACGCCCTGCTGATGCTGCCGCTCGGCGTCTCCGCCGTGACCGTCGGCTTCGGCTTCCTGATCGCGCTGGACAAGCCGCCGCTGGATCTGCGGGAGTCGTGGATCCTGGTGCCGCTCGCCCAGGCGCTGGTCGGTGCCCCCTTCGTCGTACGGACGATGCTGCCCGTGCTGCGTGCGGTGGACGGCCGGCTCCGGGAGGCGGCGGCCGTGCTGGGGGCCTCGCCCTGGCGGGTGTGGCGGGAGGTCGACCTGCCCCTGGTGCGCAGGGCGCTGCTGGTCGCGGCCGGATTCGCGTTCGCCGTGTCGCTCGGCGAGTTCGGCGCGACCGTGTTCATCGCCCGGCCCGACAACCCGACGCTCCCGGTCGCCGTCGCCCGGCTGCTGAGCCGGCCCGGGGACCTCAACTACGGCCAGGCGATGGCCCTTTCCACGATTCTCATGGTGGTGTGCGCGGCCGCGCTGCTCGTCCTGGAGCGCCTGCGCACCGACCGGACGGGGGAGTTCTGATGCCACCGAGCCCGACAGGGGGAGCCCAGATGCCGCCGATTCCGACGGCGGGAGTCCCGATGCCGCCGAGCCCGACGGGGGACCTCTGATGTTGCTGAGTCTCCGGGACGCGACCGTGCGCTTCGGCGGACGGCCCGTGCTCGACGCGGTCGGCCTGGACGTCGCCGAGCACGAGGTGGTGTGTGTGCTCGGGCCCAGCGGCAGCGGCAAGTCGACCCTGCTCCGGGCCGTGGCCGGCCTGCAGCCGCTCCATTTCGGGCGGGTGCTGCTCGACGGCCGGGACCAGGCCGGCGTGCCCGCGCACCGGCGGGGCGTCGGGCTGATGTTCCAGGACCACCAGCTGTTCCCGCAGCGGGACGTGGGCGGCAACGTGGCCTTCGGGCCGCGCATGCACGGTGTGCCGAAGCGCGCACGGGACGCGGAGGTGGAGACGCTGCTGGAGCTGGTCGGGCTGCCCGGAGCCGCCCGCCGGGCGGTCGCCGGGCTGTCCGGCGGCGAGCAGCAGCGGGTGGCCCTCGCGCGGGCGCTCGCGCCCCGGCCCCGGCTGCTCATGCTGGACGAGCCGCTCGGCCAGCTCGACCGGTCCCTCAGGGAACGGCTCGTGGTCGAACTGAAGGAACTCTTCGGCCAGTTGGGCACGACCGTGCTCGCCGTGACCCACGACCAGGGCGAGGCCTTCGCACTGGCCGACCGGGTGGTGGTGATGCGGGACGGCCGGATCGCCCAGTCCGGGACACCGCTGGAGGTCTGGCAGCGACCCGCGGACGAGTTCGTGGCCCGCTTCCTCGGCTTCGACAACGTGGTCCCGGCGACCGTCGCCGACTCGGCCGCGCGGACCCCCTGGGGCACCCTGCCCGTCCCGGACGGCTCTCCCCGGGGTGATCACCCGCTGCTGGTCCGGCCGGCCGGGGTACGGCTCGTGGGGGACGGCGAGGGCCTGCCCTGCACGGTGACCGCGCGCACCTTCCGGGGCACCCATGTCGCCGTCCGCCTCCGGCCCCGCGACGGCGGCCCGCACCTGGAGGCGGCCTGCGCCCTCCGGGACGCTCCCGAGGCCGGAACCGAGACGGGTGTCACGTTCGACCCGGCGGAAATCGTCGTGCTCGGCCGATCATGACGCCCCTAAGGTGAGGGCATGACGCTGCTCGCACATGATCGCTATTGCGACGAGATCGCTTACCAGGTCGGCCGGTTGAGGGACGTGGTGACCTCCGGAGCCGACCTGTCCGCCACCGTGCCGACCTGCCCGGACTGGTCGCTGGAACAGCTCGTGCGACACGTGGGCGGCGCCCTGCGCTGGGTGGACACCCTGGTGCGCGCGCGGGCCCAGGAGAACATCCCGCGCGAAGAGGTGCCGGACTGGGCGGGCCCGGAGGAGCGGGGGGACGCGGCGGCACTCGAGAAGTGGCTGGGGGAGGCGGGGGAGTCGGTCGTCGCCGCGCTGCGCGAGGCCGGCCCGGACGTCGCCGTGTGGACCTGGATGGGCCTGCTCACCACCGGCTTCTGGGCCCGCCGGATGACCCACGAGACCGCCGTGCACCACGCCGACGCCGCGCTCGCCGCGGGCCTGCCCTACGAGATCGCGTCCGAGGTGGCCGCCGACGCGCTCGACGAGTCGCTGGAGCTGACCCTCCGGGTGCTGCCTCTGCGGGGCCGGGATGAGGCCCTGCGCGAGGGGCCGGCGCGCTCCGTGCACCTGCATGCCACCGACACGGGCGCGGCCCTGGACGCCGAGTGGCTCATGGAGTTCGGCGCGGGCCGCCTCGGCTGGCGGCGCGGTCACGAGAAGGCGACCGTCGCGCTGCGCGGCCCGCTCACCGCGCTCCTGCTCGCCTCCTACCGGCGCCTCCCGCTGGACACCCCCGGTCTCGAGGTGCTGGGCGACCGCGAGGTGCTGGAGTTCTGGGTGGAGCGGGTCACCTTCGGCTGACGGGCCCGCAGCGGAACACGGCAGCGGCCCGCCCCCGTGGATTCGGGGACGGGCCGCTGACCTGTACTGCTAGTGGTGTGCGAAGAGGTGGCGTCAGCCGGCGCTCTTCGCGCCACGGCGGCGCATGCCGAAGAACACGGCGCCACCACCGACGACGACGAGCGCACCCGCGACACCGGCGATCATGCCGGTGTTGGAGTTGGCACCGGTCTCGGCGAGGTTCGAGTCACCGACCGCCGGGGACGGCGCGTTGCTCGCGGCACCCGCCGGGGCGGCGCTGCTGCTCTCGGACTCCGCCGGGGCCGGGGACTCCGAGGAGTCGGAAACGCTGGCGGAGGCCGAGGGAGCCGGGGTGGTCGGCTTCGTGTCCTCAGTGGGAGAAGTCGTCGGGGACTCCTCCTTCTTGCAGGCCGTCGACGAGGTCGTCAGCTCGGGGCTGATGTCGTTGTCGACGTTGAAGCGGTCGGTCTTGACGTGGATGCGGTAGGCGGTGCTCGCCTTCCAGTCCACGTCGAAGGTGATCCGGGTGCCCTCGCGGGATCCCTTGACGCCTTCCTTCTGAGCGACCTGCGTCTCATTGCCGGCAGCGGTCTTCTCGAACACCGTGATGGTGGCGGGAGTGCTGGAGCCGTCGATGTCCGTGACCACGATCTGGCCCTTGTCACCGGCGCAGCTGGCCTCGGCCTTGAAGTCGCGGATGTTGCACGCGGAAGCGGTGCCGGCGACACCGATCGCCAGCGCGGCCGTAGCGGAGGCAACACCGAGAATGCGCACGGAACGGCGCGCGTTACGACGAGTTATGGACACGTTTGTCCTTTACAGAGTGCATAACTGCGGGGGGTGGAGGGGCACTTGGGACAACCCACGAACTGTGTACCGGTGCCCCCACGAGACCCTCAGGTTTATAAGTGTGTCGTAAGAAGTGTCAATCTGTAGAGCGTCAACGGCCGTTGACTTTACCGTCTTGTTAGCGAGCGAGACGTTTGATTGCCTCCGGAGCCTGCTCGATCGTGTCGACCAGGGCGATACGGGACTCCATCGACCGCCCCCGCGCCAGCGACCGCAGCAGTGGCCAGGTGGGCAACTCCCTTGTCCAGTGCGCCTCGTCGACGAGCACCATCGGCGTCGGCTCGCCGCGTGACTCGTAGTAGTTCGGCGTCGCGTTGTCGAAGATCTCCTGCACGGTGCCGGCGGCGCCCGGCAGGAACACCACCCCGGCGTTGGAGCGGGCCAGCAGGCCGTCCTCACGCGTTGCGTTGGCGAAGTACTTGGCGAGGTGCGCGGCGAAGGCGTTCGGCGGCTCGTGGCCGTAGAACCAGGTCGGGATGCCCACCGAGGCCCCGCCGTCCGGCCAGCGCTCCCGCACCTCGAAGGCCGCCCGCGCCCAGTCGGTGACGGACGGCCGGAACGAGGGTGCCTTGGCCAGGATCCGGAGCGCGTCCTCCAGCATGCCGTCCGCGAACGGCGCGGCGTACGCGCCGAGGTTGGCCGCCTCCATCGCGCCCGGTCCGCCGCCGGTGGCGACCGTGAACCCGGCGCGCGTCAGTTCGCGGCCGAGCCGCGCCGCCCCGGCGTAGGCGGGGGTGCCCCGCTCCATCGCGTGGCCGCCCATCACCCCCACCACCCGTGCACCGGCGAGGAGTTCGTCCAGGGCGTCGGAGACCGCGTCGTCGTGGATCGCGCGCAGCATCGAGGCGAAGACGTCCCCGTCGTCCTTGGTCCGCTGGAACCAGGCGTAGGTCCGCGCGTCCGGTGTCGCCTCGTAGCCCGCGCGGAGGGAGTCGAACAGCTCGCCGGGCGTGTAGACGAAGCCCCGGTACGGGTCGAAGGGGAGCCCCGGGACCGGCGGGAAGACCAGGGCGCCGGCCGCGCCGACGCGGGCCGCGGCCTCGGGTTCCATGGGGCAGCCGAGGAAGACGGTCTGCGTGGTGTCGAGGTCGAGCAACTGGGCCGTGCGGGCGGTCAGATCGACGGCCTGTACACGGAACCGTGCGAGCGTTCCGTGCTCGGCGACGACCGCGTCGAACTCGGCCAGGGACTCTATCTCTTGGTCGCGTACGGCTCGGCCGGACCGAGCGGGTTTCGGATGCACCCGCCCATGCTGGCACGGACGTTGGGGCAGGGAGGGGTCAGCCCTGAACCGCCGCCGGGTCCATCCACATGATCTCCCAGGTGTGGCCGTCGAGGTCGTCGAAGGCCCGTCCGTACATGAAACCGTGGTCCTGGGTCTCACCGCTCGCCGTGCCACCGGCCGCGATCGCCCGGTCCACCAGCTCGTCCACCTTCTCCCGGCTCTCGGCGCTCAGGCACAGCAGCACCTCGCTGGACTTCGCCGGGTCGGCGATCTCCTTCTTCGTGAAGGTGGCGTAGTGCCGCTTGCCGAGCAGCATCACGACGATGGTGTCGCTGATCACGACACAGGCGCACTCGTCGGTGCTGAACTGGGGGTTGATCGTGTAGCCGAGGGCGGTGAAGAACCTCTTCGACGCCTCGACGTCGTCGGTGGCCAGGTTCACGAAGATCATCTGCTGGTACATGGGGTCTCTCCCTGAGGTTCTCGCGCCTGTCGTCGTTCACCGGTAAAGACACCGGGCCGCCGGAGAACTCATCGGCGGCCCGCGTACTTCCGTGTTCAGCGGGCCAGTACGGCCAGGTTGGCGATCACCAGCGTGAGCGGGGCGAACAGGGCCAGCAGGGCACCGGCCCGGAGGGCCGCCGCGCTGCGCAGCATCGTGGCCGGGGCGCCGAGGCGGAGCAGGGCGGCGGTGGTGTCGGCGCGGGACTGGCGGGCCTCCACGGCGGCCGTCAGCAGGGTCGCCAGCGTGCAGCCGGCGACCACGAGCGAACCGAGGGCGGTCAGCGGCCCGAACGCGGGCGCCGCGCTGTCCCGTACGGCGGTCATGGCGCAGGCGGCGGACGCCACCGCGCAGACGATGCCCAGCGGGCGCCCGACGCGCGTGGCCTCCGACATGAGCACCCGGCCCGCCAGCAGCCGCAGTGCCCCCGGCTGGGCGGACTGCAGGAGCCTGCCGCACAGGTGGGTGAGACCGGGCGCGGCGAGGACCAGCCCGAGCGCGGTGAGGATCCAGCCGGCCAGCACCGCGACGGGCTCGGCCGGGAGAGCGGTGAGGGTGGGCGCGGGCTGGGAGCGGCCCGCGTAGGTCTGTACGGCGAGACCGGCGGCGATCAGGGCGGTCCCCCAGGGGAGACCGGCCGGTGCCGCACGGGTCGGTGCCGGGGTGGGCAGTGCCTGCGACCAGTCGGCGCCCCCGTCCTCGCCGCCGGGGCTCCGGGCGACGTCGGGGGTCCGGGCGGTGTCGGGCAGGGTCGCCACGGCCTCGGGCTCCGCGCCCGTGACGGCCGGCTCCGCCCCGGCGGCCTCGGCCCGCGCCCCGGCCTCCCGCAGCCGTACGGGCTCGGCCTCCTGCTGCGGTACGCGCTCGGTCTCCGGCAGCCCTACGGGTCCGGCCTCCCGCACCCCTACGGGTTCGGCCCCCTTGTGCCCTACGGCCGTACGCAGTCGCGCGCCGAACCTGCCGTACGCCCCGAAGGTCTCCCGGGCCGCCGCGTGGCTGTACGCGCCGAAACGACCCTGGAAGCGCGCGCCCTTGGTGGCCGGGCGCGGGTCCTTGGGGCGCAGGGCGAGCGCGACCGTCGTCGACGCGATCGCCGGGACCAGGGCCAGCAGGGTCAGGGCCGCCGGGACCGGGAGGGGCTGGCCGGCCGCCAGGAACTGCGCGGCGGCGCCGTCGAAGGGCATGCCCTTCAGGTCGCCGCGCAGGTGCAGGAAGAACAGCAGGGCCAGCATCGAGCCGAGGACACAGGCGAGGGCCGTGGTCAGGGCCGAGATCGCCATCAGGCGGCCCGGGCCCAGGCCGATGGCGGACAGGCCCGGGCGGGGCCGGGTGCCGGGGTCGGTGCGGGCCACCGCGAGCGCGAAGTACACGGTGGCGGCGAGCGGGACCACGCACCAGACCAGGCGCAGCGCGGCCGCTCCCGGCTGCTCGGGGTGGCCCATCGCGTAGCCGAGCGCGCCCAGCAGCAGGAAGCCGGTGCCCGCCGAGGCCGCGGCCACCAGCAGGCGGCGCAGCTGGACGGCGGGCCGGGCGGCGCGGGTCAGACGGAGAGCGAGCACGTGGCCCGGCCTTCCGTCTCCTCCGGGAGGTCCGGCAGATGCACGGTCTTCACGCGCCGGCCGTCCAGCAGCGCGACCGTACGGTCGGCGAGGGCCACGGTCTCGGCGTCGTGGGTGGCCAGGACGACGGTGATGCCGTGCGAGCGGGCCGCCGCGGTGAGCGTGCGCAGCACGTGCGCGCGGTCGGCGCGGTGCAGCGGGGCCGTCGGCTCGTCGGCGAACAGGACAGTGGGCCCGGGGGCGAGCGCTCGGGCGATGGCGACGCGCTGGCGTTCGGCCTGGGTCAGCTCGTGCGGGCGCCTGCGGGGCTGCTCGCCGACGTCCAGGCGCTCCAGCCACTCCAGCGCGGCCACCTTGGCCCGGCGCCGGCCGGTGCCGCGCAGCATCAGGGGGAGCGCGGCGTTCTCCCAGACGTTCAGCTCCGGTACCAGCGTGGGGGTCGGGTCGATCCAGCCGAACCGGTCGCGGCGCAGCCGTTCCCGGGCCATGGGGCCCAGCGTGTGCACCGGCGAGCTGTTGAACCAGACCTCGCCCTCGCGCACCCGCACCTGCCCGGAGAGGCACTGCAGCAGGGTGGTCTTGCCGCTGCCGCGCGGGCCGCTGACGGCGAGGATCTCCGCCTCCCGCACACCCAGCGAGACCCCGGCGATCCCGGGCGAGCCGTCGGGGTGCCTGAAGTGCAGGGAGCGTGCCCAGAGCACGTCGTTGTCCGGCGGGGCCTCCATGGCGTACACCTCGGTTCTGATCCGTTTTCCCTTGCCTCATCCCCCGTCCGGGTGAACGAAGGCAGGGCCGATCGGTCACTGGCACGCTAGGCGGGTCGCGCGGCGCGGCCCGGACAGCACACGGCCCCGGGCCGCCGTTCTCACTCGAACGGACGGCTCCGGGGCCGTGTTGATCATCCAGGCGGATGATCGGAGCGTCGTGGGCGGTCGGGGTTTCCCCGGAGGTCCGGGGGCCCCGAAGGCTCAGAGCTTCGTCCACGCCTCCGTGAGGGTGGCGCGCAGTATCTGCTCGATCTCGTCGAAGGTCTCCTGGTTGGAGATCAGCGGCGGGGCGAGCTGGACGACCGGGTCGCCGCGGTCGTCGGCACGGCAGTACAGGCCGTTCTCGAACAGGGCCTTGGAGACGTAGCCGTAGAGGATCCGCTCGGTCTCCTCGGCGTTGAAGGACTCCTTGGTGTTCTTGTCCTTGACCAGCTCGATGCCGTAGAAGAAGCCGTTGCCGCGCACGTCGCCGACGATCGGCAGGTCGTGCAGCTTCTGCAGGGTCTTCAGGAAGGCGCCCTCGTTGTCCAGCACGTGCTGGTTGAGGTTCTCGCGCTCGAACAGGTCGAGGTTGGCCAGGCCCACCGCCGCGGAGACCGGGTGGCCGCCGAAGGTGTAGCCGTGCAGGAAGACGTTGTCCTCCTTGTAGAACGGCTCGGCGACGCGGTCGGAGACGATGCAGGCGCCGATCGGGGAGTAGCCCGAGGTCATGCCCTTGGCGCAGGTGATCATGTCCGGGACGTAGCCGAACTTGTCGCAGGCGAACATCGTGCCCAGGCGGCCGAAGGCGCAGATGACCTCGTCCGACACGAGCAGGACGTCGTACTGGTCGCAGATCTCGCGCACGCGCCGGAAGTAGCCGGGCGGCGGCGGGAAGCAGCCGCCGGCGTTCTGCACCGGCTCCACGAAGACCGCGGCGACGGTGTCCGGGCCCTCGAAGAGGATCTGCTGCTCGATCTGGTCGGCGGCCCAGCGGCCGAAGGCCTCCGGGTCGTCGCCGAATACCGGGGCGCGGTAGATGTTGGTGTTCGGGACCTTGTGGGCGCCCGGGACCAGCGGCTCGAAGGGGGCCTTCAGGGCCGGCAGGCCGGTGATGGAGAGCGCGCCCTGCGGGGTGCCGTGGTAGGCGAGCGCACGCGAGATGACCTTGTGCTTGCCCGGCTTGCCCTTCAGCTTGAAGTACTGCTTGGCGAGCTTCCAGGCGGTCTCGACGGCCTCGCCGCCGCCGGTGGTGAAGAAGACCTTGTTCAGGTCGCCCGGGGCGTAGTCGGCCAGGCGCTCGGCCAGTTCGATCGCCTTGGGGTGGGCGTAGGACCACACCGGGAAGAAGGCCAGCTCCTGGGCCTGCTTGAAGGCGGTCTCGGCGAGTTCGGTGCGGCCGTGACCGGCCTGGACCACGAACAGCCCCGCGAGCCCGTCGAGGTAGCGCCTGCCCTTGTCGTCGTAGATGTAGGTGCCCTCACCCCGGACGATCGTCGGGACGGGGGAGTTCTCGTACGAGGACATGCGGGTGAAGTGCATCCACAGGTGGTCGTACGCGGTGCGGCTGAGGTCCTTCTCGGTCACGGTTATCGGGTTCCCCACATGTAGGTCTGCTTCTTGAGCTTGAGATAGACGAAGCTCTCGGTGGAGCGCACTCCGGGCAGGGCCCGGATGCGTTGGTTGATGACGCCCAGCAGGTGGTCGTCGTCCTCGCAGACGACCTCGGCGAGGATGTCGAACGAGCCCGCGGTCATCACCACGTACTCGACCTCCGACATGCCGGTCAGCGCGTCCGCGATCGACTCGACATCGCCCTCGACGTGGATCCCGACCATCGCCTGCCGGCGGAAGCCCACGGTGAGCGGGTCCGTGACGGCGACGATCTGCATCACGCCCTGGTCCAGCAGCTTCTGCACCCGCTGGCGCACGGCCGCCTCGGAGAGCCCGACGGCCTTGCCGATGGCGGCGTACGGCCGCCGGCCGTCCTCCTGGAGCTGCTGAATGATGGCGAGGGAGACGGCGTCCAGCTGGGGAGTGCCGTTCCTGGACTCGCGAGGCGAGTCCCTCCTGGACTCGCGGGACGAGTCCCTGTGCTCTGCGCTTCGACTGGCCACGGCCTCACTGTGCACGACGTCTCGACAGTTTCGCAAGGCTGCATCGATGAAATTCGTTGTTTACGCATCTGATCTTTGCGGATTTCGCAGTGCGGATGGTGGCGGGGGTGTTGAAAACGTGGGTGCTCCTACTAGGGTGGGCTTGTCTCAGCCGCTGGACAGCCGCACAGGCGGGCCGGGCTGGACCGCTCGAACCCTCGAACAGATTTCAGGAGGCCGGCAGTGAGCACCGAGCTGCGTCGTCTGCGCAACTACATCGACGGTGAGTTCCGGGACGCCGCCGACGGACGGACCACCGAGGTGGTCAACCCCGCCACGGGCGAGGCGTACGCGACCGCGCCGCTGTCCGGGCAGGCCGACGTCGACGCCGCCATGGAGGCCGCCGCGGCCGCCTTCCCGGCCTGGCGCGACGCCACCCCCGCCGAGCGGCAGAAGGCGCTGCTGAAGATCGCCGACGCGTTCGAGGAGCGTGCCGAGGAGCTGATCGCGGCCGAGGTGGAGAACACGGGCAAGCCCATCGGGCTCACCCGCTCCGAGGAGATCCCGCCGATGGTCGACCAGATCCGCTTCTTCGCGGGTGCGGCCCGGATGCTGGAGGGCCGCTCGGCCGGCGAGTACATGGACGGGATGACCTCGATCATCCGCCGCGAGCCGGTCGGCGTCTGCGCCCAGGTGGCCCCCTGGAACTACCCGATGATGATGGCCGTGTGGAAGTTCGCGCCGGCGATCGCGGCCGGCAACACGGTCGTGCTGAAGCCGTCGGACACCACCCCGGCCTCCACCGTCCTGATCGCCGACATCCTCGGCTCGGTCCTGCCCAAGGGCGTCTTCAACGTCGTCTGCGGCGACCGTGAGACCGGCCGCATGATGGTCGAGCACCCGACCCCGGCCATGGCGTCCATCACCGGCTCGGTGCGGGCCGGCATGTCGGTCGCCGAGTCCGCGTCCAAGGACCTCAAGCGGGTCCACCTGGAGCTGGGCGGCAAGGCGCCGGTCGTCGTGTTCGAGGACCTCGACAGCGAGGCCATCGCCAAGGCCGTCGAGGACATCTCGGTCGCCGGCTTCTTCAACGCCGGCCAGGACTGCACGGCCGCCACCCGCGTCCTCGTCCAGGAGTCCATCCACGACGAGTTCGTGGCCGCGCTCGCGAAGGCCGCCTCCGAGACCAAGACCGGGCAGCCGGACGACGAGGACGTGCTGTACGGCCCGCTGAACAACCCCAACCAGCTCAAGCAGGTCGCCGGGTTCATCGAGCGGCTCCCCGCCCACGCCAAGGTCGAGGCGGGCGGTCACCGGGTCGGCGACAAGGGCTACTTCTATGCCCCGACCGTCGTCTCCGGCCTGAAGCAGGACGACGAGATCGTCCAGAACGAGGTCTTCGGACCTGTCATCACCGTCCAGTCCTTCACGGACGAGGACCAGGCCGTCGAGTGGGCCAACGGCGTCGACTTCGCCCTCGCCTCCTCGGTGTGGACCAAGAACCACGGGCGCGCGATGCGCATGTCCAAGAAGCTCGACTTCGGCTGCGTGTGGATCAACACCCATATCGTGCTGGTCGCGGAGATGCCCCACGGCGGCTTCAAGAAGTCCGGCTACGGCAAGGACCTGTCGGCGTACGGGTTCGACGACTACACGCGGATCAAGCATGTGATGACGTCGCTGGACGCGTAGCCCTCCGGGGGTTCGGGCGGTCTTGGGTGCTCTCTCGGGTGCGGGTGCGTTGTGGCTGGTCGCGCAGTTCCCCGCGCCCCTGAGGGGGTTTGCCCGAGCGGTGTCCGGACGGGCGGTCTCCGGTGCTCTCTCGGGTGCGGGTGCGTTGTGGCTGGTTGCGCAGTTCCCCGCGCCCCTGGGGGGTTTGCGTGAGCGGTGTCCGGAGGGGTGAGCGGTCTCGGGTGCCGGTGCGTTGTGGCTGGTTGCGCAGTTCCTCGCGTCCCTGGGGGGTCCGGGTGCGCGGTGTTCGAAAGGGTGCCCCTGGGAGTGCGGGGGTGCGGTGTTCGGGAGGGTGCTCCTGGGGGGTCCGGGGGTGTGGTGTTCGTGAGGGGGCCGCGTTCCTGTGCGGTGTCCGCAGGGGGGGGGCAGGCCTGGGCAAAGTGTCGATTTCTTGTTCGCCGGGTTCAGGCTGCACACTTCCGGAGTGCATCGGACTTCCCCTCTTTCCGCCTCTGTGTCCCGCCGCTCGCTGCTGCGCGCGCTCGGTGGGACCGCCGCGCTCGGCGCTCTGGCCGGCTGCGGTGTGCGGGGCGCCTACGTCCAGCCCGGTGACCGTGCCGTGCCCGACAGGTCCGCCACGGACAAGAGGCTGATCTTCTCGAACTGGCCGCTATACATCGACACGGACGACGACGATCTCAGCAAGCGGCCCACGCTCGACGCCTTCGAGAGGAAGACCGGCATCTCCGTCGACTACGTCGAGGAGATCAACGACAACGACGAGTTCTTCGGCAAGATCAGCCCCGCGCTGATGAACCACCAGTCGACCGGCCGCGACCTGATCGTCATCAGCGACTGGATGTGCGCCCGGTACGTGCGGCTGGGCTGGGTGCAGCGGATGGACCGCGCGCACCAGCCGAACGTGGCGAAGTACCTCGACCCGCTGCTGCGCTCGCCCGCCTTCGATCCGGGCCGCATGTTCACGCTGCCCTGGCAGTCGGGGATCACCGGCATCGCGTACAACCGCCGCAGGCTGGGGCGCGAGATACGCGGCGTGAAGGACCTGTGGGCGAAGGACCTCAAGGGCAGGGTGACGCTGCTGTCCGGTCTCGACGAGGCGTTCGCGCTGCTGATGCAGGGCAACGGGGTGGACATCACCCGCTGGAAGGCCGACGACTTCCACGCCGTCTGCGACGAGGTGGAGCGCGAGGTCCGCCGTGGCCAGATCCGCCGCTTCACCGGCAACGACTACACCAAGGACCTGGTCAGCGGCGACGTCCTCGCCTGCCAGGCCTACTCCGGAGACGTCATCCAGCTCCAGGCGGACAACCCCGACATCCGCTTCGTCGTCCCCGAGGAGGGCGCCGAACTCTGGTCCGACTCGCTCATGATCCCGGACCGGGCGAGCCACAAGGCCAACGCCGAACGCCTGATGGACTACTACTACGACCCCGAGGTCGCCGCGGAGCTCGCCGCCTGGGTCAACTACGTCTGCCCGGTCCCCGCGGCCAGGGAAGTCCTCGCCGCCGCCAAGGACAAGGACACCGCGGCCCTCGCGGACAACCCCCTGATCTTCCCCGACGGCACCATGCGCGAGCGCCTCGCCATCGCCCGGGACATCACCTCCACGGAACGGCTGGAGTTCTCGCAGCGGTGGAACAAGATCGTGGGGCTGTAGGGCGTCGCCGGTGGCGATGCGGCGAGGGATTCCCCCGGGATTTCCCCCGGGATTTCCACCCTGCGCAGCCTGGAAGCCTATTCGGGCGTCTCGGCGCTCTCCCCGTGGTTGACCACCCCGAATGGGATGTGGACGCTCGGGGTCGTCTGGGACGTTCCCTGGAGGTGGACTTCCTGGTCGTCGAAGAAGATGTGGGGCCTCAGTACGTCCATGATCGAACTCTTGTCGATGCCGCCGAGGAAGAAGGCGTCGTTGACCCTCACTCCCCACTTGTTCAGACTCAGTACGGCGCGCTCGTGTGCCGGCGCGTTGCGTGCGGTGACGATGGACACGTGAACGCGGATCACGTAGTCCTCGTCCTTCTTGCGGCGTTCCTCCTCCCTTCGCTGCAGCTTGTTGATCTCGCGCAGGAAGTCCCGCAGTGGACCCGCGTCGTGCGGGGTCGCCACGTTCATGGTCTCGTGGGCGCGGAATCCCTCCAGGCCGTCCCGCTGGAAGACGCGCTCCGATTCGTCACCGGCGAGGACGCCGTCGAAGTCGAAGGCGATCCGCAGGTCCCTGTCCCTGGTGTCGTCGGCGACGGCGGAGCCGAGGACCCGGCCGGCGGGCAGTCCCGCGGCCACGGCCTCCCGGACGTCGTTCTCGTGCGCGGACAGGAACAGCGACATGTGCAGGGCGCGCATGAACTTGTACGGTGCCCGGCCTTGCGTGAATATGGCGCGGCTTATGGGCAGGCCGTGCGACTTTATGGACCGCATGACCCGGAGCCCGGTGTCGGGATCGTTGCGGGACAGGACGATCACCTCGACGAGGGGATCGCCTTCTGGGTTCAGGTCGTTCAGCGACAGGATGCGGCGAATGAAGGAAAAGGCGACACCGGGCCGGAGGGTGTTGTCGAGGTTGGACCGCTGGTAGGTGCGGTACCCCTCCTCGCCTTCCTGCCGGAACACCCCGTCGGACTCAGCGAGGTCGAAGAGCGCACTTGAGGCTATTCCGATGACCAGCCGGTTTTCGAGGCTGTAGGGCGGCATGGCGGCTCCCCTCACGCGTCAGACGGCTCCTTCGGGGCTCCCGCGAAGGAGGCCCGGCCTGTCTTTTCCCGCAGGCACAGTGTGGCACCGACGGCCACTTCGGGAGGATGTGCGAGGCTCATCCGTCCCCGCGGAGTTCGTTCGCCGGGGCCGGGACGCAGTGGCTGCGGGCCGTTCGCGATCGGTCACTCTGCCACGTCCGTGCCTGCGAGGTGCCTGCGGGGCGGCTGCGGGCAATGCGTCGTGGGTGACAACGCCCCCTGTCCGCAGCGACGTTGGGCGTTCGGCTCGGGCATGCGCTGCCTGGGTGACCGACATCACAGTGTGCCAACTCACGTCCTCAGGTCATCATATGACCTGACCGTCGGCGAAGAAGCCTGGCAGTGAGGTGCGTCGGGCGTCCGGGCGGCAGAGCGAGACAAGGATGTTGCGCATGAACGACCAGGAGAGGTCCGCCGCGCCGCGTGTCGGTGTGGTGGGACTCGGGGCCATGGGACTCGGGATGGCGCGTAGCCTGCGGAGCGCGGGGTACGACGTGGGGGTCCACGACCTGAGGGCCGAGGTGGCCGCGGAGTTCGCCCGGGAGGGCGGAGCGGCGTTCCCGACCCCGGGTGAACTGGCCGCCGCGGTGGACGTCCTGATCGGCGTGGTGGTCAACGCGGCCCAGGTCGAAGCGGTGTTGTTCGGTGAGGACGGCGCCGCCCGGCGACTGCGGCCCGGCGCCGTGTTCGTGATGTGCTCCACCGTCGATCCCGCGTGGTCCGCCGAACTCGGGGACCGGCTGGCCGAGTCGGGCGTGCTGTACCTGGACGCCCCGATCTCCGGTGGTGCCGCGCGTGCCGCGGCCGGTGAGCTGACCATGATGACGTCCGGGCCGGCCGTGGCGTACGCGCTCGCCGGTCCGGTGCTCGACGCCATGAGCGCCACCGTCTACCGCCTGGGGGAGAGCGCCGGGCTCGGCTCCAAGGTCAAGGTCGTGAACCAGCTGCTCGCGGGCGTGCACATCGCCGCCGCCGCCGAGGCGATGGCGCTGGGCATCAGGGCCGGCGTTCCGGCCGAGGCGCTGTACGAGGTCATCACCCACAGCGCCGGGAACTCCTGGATGTTCGAGAACCGCATGGCGCACGTGCTCGCCGGTGACTACACGCCCCTGTCCGCCGTCGACATCTTCGTCAAGGACCTGGGGATCGTGCTCGACTCCGCCCGCCCGGAGCGGTTCCCGCTGCCGCTCGCCGCCACCGCCCACCAGATGTTCCTTCAGGCGTCGGCGTCCGGTCTGGGTGGCGAGGACGACAGTGCGGTGATCAAGATCTTCCCCGGGATCGACCTGCCGAAGCCGATGGAGGGCTGAGCTGACATGGGAATCCGACTCGGCTGCATCGCCGACGACTTCACGGGCGCCACGGACCTGGCGAACAACCTGGTGCGTGCGGGCATGCGCGTGGTCCAGCTGATCGACGTACCGGACGACGGCGACGAGCGGGCCGCCCGGCAGGCGCGGGACGCGGACGCCGTGGTCATCGCGCTCAAGTCGCGCACCGTGCCGGCCGCCGACGCCGTCGAGGCGTCGCTGCGGGCGCTGGCCTGGCTGCGCAGCACGGGCGCCGAGCAGATCTACTTCAAGTACTGCTCGACCTTCGACTCGACGCCGGCCGGCAACATCGGCCCGGTCACAGAGGCCCTGATGGACGCGCTCGGCACCGACTTCACGGTCGCGACCCCGGCGTTCCCCGACAACGGACGCACGGTCTTCAAGGGCCACCTGTTCGTGGGTGACGTGCTGCTCAGCGACAGCGGCATGCGGCATCACCCGCTCACGCCGATGACCGACTCCAACCTGGTGGCGGTCCTCGGCGCGCAGACCACGCGGACGGTCGGGCTCGTCGATCACACGGTCGTCGCCGGGGGAGCGGACACGATCCGGGCCCGCATCGGCGAGCTGCGGGAGCAGGGTGTCGGGCTCGCCGTCGTCGACGCCGTCTCCAACGACGACCTCGTGCGCCTGGGCGAGGCCGTCCGTGAACTGCCCCTGGTGACCGCCGGTTCGGGGCTGGCCATCGGGCTCCCCGCCAACTGGGGACTCAAGTCGTCCGCCGCCGCTGCCCAGTTGCCGCCCGCCGGCGGATACCGGGCCGTGGTCTCCGGGTCGGTCTCCGTGGCCACGAACGGGCAGGTCCGGGAGTTCCTGGACAGTGGGCGGCCCGCGTTCAGCGTGGATCCGCTGCGCATCGCGGCCGGCGAGGACGTGGCCGGCGAGGCCCTGGCCTTCGCCGACGCCCACCTCGCCGACGGTCCCGTCCTCGTCTACTCCACCGAGACGCCCGACGCGGTGCGCGACGTCCAGGGCCGGCTCGGCGCGGCCGAGGCCGGCGAGCTGGTGGAGCGGACCCTCGCCCGGGTCGCCCAGGGGCTGGTGGAGCGCGGGGTGCGACAGCTCGTCGTCGCGGGCGGAGAGACCTCGGGCGCGGTCGTCCAGGCGCTCGGCATCACCGGACTCCGGATCGGTCCGCAGATCGACCCCGGCGTGCCCTGGTGCGCGGCGACCCTGTCCGACGGGGACACGCTGCACATCACGCTCAAGTCCGGGAACTTCGGCGGCCCCGGCTTCTTCTCCGAGTCGTTCGCCCTCCTGGAGGCGTCGTGACCGGCCCCGACCACGCGGTGGACGTCCTGACCGGCCCCGAGCACGCCGTGGACGAGGCGCGGCGCGAGATCGTGCGGGTGGGCACGAGCCTGTTCGCCCGCGGGTACGTCCACGCCAGCGCCGGCAACATCAGTGCCAAGGTGGGCGACGGTCACCTGATCACCCCGACCGACGCCGCCCTCGGCTTCCTCGAACCCGGCCGGCTCGCGCTGGTCGGCCCGGAGGGCGAGCAGATCGCGGGCGACCGTGCCAGCAAGACCCTGACGCTGCACCGGCGCATCTACGACGCCGACCCCACGGCCCGCTTCGTCGTGCACACCCACTCCACGCACCTGGTCGGGCTCACCCTGGCCGGTGTGTGGAGCCGGGACGACGTGCTCCCGCCGATCACGCCGTACTACGTGATGAAGGTCGGACACGTCCCGCTCATCCCCTACCACCGGCCCGGCGACCCGCGCGTGGCCGACCTGGTGACCGAGCGCATCGCCGAACGCGCGGCCGACGGCACGCCGATCAGGGCCGTGCTGCTCGAACGGCTGGGTCCCGTGGTCTGGGGGCCCGACGCGGCCACCGCGCTCGCCGTCCTCGAAGAACTCGAGGAGACGGCACGCCTGTGGCTCCTCGCCGAGCGCCGGCCCGATCCGCTGCCCGCTTCCGCCCTCGCCGAACTGCGGTCAGTGTTCGGCGCGGCGTGGTGAGCCGCTCCACCGCCGGGCTCACCCGCCCGGTCCCGCCCGCGTCCCCGCCCCGGTGACGCGGCACCCGTCCCCCGCCCTCGACCCCGCCGCACCCGTCCCCGCCCGAGAATCCCCCTGAGCCGCTCTAAGGATTCGTCATGTCCATCCCCGCGGTCGCCACCGAAGTCGACCTCACCCGCGAGAACGCCGTCTTCCGCAAGGTCGTACGGCACATCGTCCCGTTCCTCGTCCTCTGCTACATCGTCTCCTACCTCGACCGCGTCAACGTCGGCTTCGCCAAGCTGCAGATGGCCGACGACCTGGGGTTCAGCGAGGCGTCGTACGGCCTCGGTGCCGGGCTGTTCTTCATCGGGTACTTCCTCTTCGAGGTCCCCTCGAACCTGCTGCTCCAGCGCGTCGGCGCCCGTACCTGGATCGCCCGGATCATGATCAGCTGGGGCGTGGTCTCGGCGGCGTTCGTGTTCGTCACCGGCGAGAAGTCCTTCTACGTGCTCCGGTTCCTGCTCGGCGCGGCCGAGGCCGGGTTCTACCCCGGTGTCATCCTCTACTGCACCTACTGGTTCCCCTCCTACCGCCGGGCCCGCGTCATCGCGATGTTCATGTCGGCCATCCCCGTGGCGGGCATCTTCGGCAACCCGCTCTCCGGCTGGATCCTGGACGCCTTCCACGGCGTGGGCGGCTGGCAGGGCTGGCAGTGGATGTTCGCGCTGGAGGCCGTTCCGGCGCTCATCGTCGGCGTGGCCACGCTGTTCTACCTCGACAACGGGGTGCGCGACGCGAAGTGGCTCACCGACGAGGAGAAGAGCGTCGTCGAGCGCGCCCTCGAGGCCGACGCCACGCACCAGACGGTGCACGGCAAGGTCTTGGACGCCTTCCGTGAGCCCAAGGTGTGGCTGATGAGCCTCATCTACTTCTGCTTCATCATGGGCCAGTACGCGCTGACGTTCTGGATGCCCACCTTCGTCGAGTCCACCGGCATCAAGGGCAACTTCGCCATCGGCGTCCTCAGCGCGGTGCCGTTCCTGGCCGCCCTCGTCGCGATGAACCTGTTCGGCCGCTCGGCCGACATGCGCCGCGAGCGCCGCTGGCACCTGGTGATCCCGAGCCTGATGGGCGCCGTCGGCTTCTCGCTGGCCGCCTCCTGGTCCGGCTCGACCGTGCTGTCGCTGGTCGCGCTGTCCTTCGCCGCGGCCGGTGTGCTGACCTGCGCCCCGCTGTTCTGGTCGCTGCCCACCGCCTTCCTGGGCGGCACCGCCGCCGCGGCCGGCCTCGCCGTCATCAACTCCGTGGGCAACCTGGCCGGTTTCGTCAGCCCGTACATGATCGGCGCCCTCAAGGACAGCACCGGCTCGGCGGCGATACCGATGTACGTCCTGGCGCTCAGCCTCGTCGTCGGCGCCGCCGCCGTACTCGCCACCAAGAAGGACGTCGTCAACCGCTGACCGGCGTCGGCAGCGGGACCGGATGTGCGGATCCGGTCCCGCTGCACCCTCCCAGCAGTCCCAGCAGTCCCAGCAGTCCCAGGAGTCACCATGCCGAGGTTCGCAGCGAACCTGTCCATGATGTACACGGAGCACCCCTTCCCCGCCCGCTTCGCCGCGGCCTCGGCGGACGGCTTCGACGCCGTCGAGTACCTCTTCCCGTACGAGTACGACGCCGCCGTGCTGCGCCGTCTGCTCGACGAACACGGTCTGCGGCAGGTGCTGTTCAACGCGCCTGCCGGGGACTGGGAGGCGGGGGAGCGCGGGACCGCCGCACTGCCCGGCCGCGAGGCGCAGACGCGCGCCGGCGTCGAGCGGGCCCTGGAGTACGCGGCCGTCCTCGACTGCCCCCGGATCCATGTCATGGCCGGGCTGCTGCCGGCCGGCGCCACGCCCGTCGAAGCGGCCCGGCACCGCGACACCTACCTCGCCAACCTCGCCTGGGCCGCCGAGCGGGCCGCGGCGGCCGGCGTCGACATCCTGATCGAGCCCATCAACCACCGTGACATGCAGGGCTACTTCCTCGACAGGCAGGCCGAAGCCCACGCTGTCGTGAGGGAGTTGGGGGCAGGCAACCTCAAGGTCCAACTCGACCTGTACCACTGCCAGATCACCGAGGGCGACCTCACCACGGCCCTGCGCCGCGACCTGCCGACCGGCCGGGTCGGCCACCTCCAGATCGCCGGCGTACCCGACCGTCACGAACCCGACGCGGGCGAACTGAACATCCGCCATCTCTTCGACGTGATCGACGAGTTGGCCTTCGAGGGGTGGATCGGCTGCGAATACCGCCCCCGCGCCGGCACGAGCGAGGGTCTCGGCTGGCTGAACGACTACCGAGGAGCACACGCATGAGGATCGTCATCACCGGTGGCTTCGGCTTCCTGGGCCGGCAGGTCGCCGAGCGGCTGCTTCGGACGCGGACGTTCCGCGGTGTGCCGATCGACCGGCTGGTCCTCGCCGACCTGTTCGTACCGCAGGAGTCGCCGCTCGCCGCCGACCCGCTCGTGGACGTCGTACAGGGCGATCTGACCGACCGCCTCGGCGAGCTGTTCGCCGAGCCCGTGGACGCCGTGATCCACCTCGCCTCCGCCGTGTCGGCCGAGTGCGAGGCGGACTTCGACCTCGGCATGAGCGCCAACGTCGACACCACCCGCGCACTGCTCGAAGCGGCCCGCGCCCAGTTCGCCGCCGGCGGCCCGACGGTACGGCTGCTGTTCTCCAGCAGCGTCGCCGTATACGGCTCCGACCCGGCGCTGCCGCTGCCGCCGGTGGTCAGCGAGGCCACCCTGCCGACGCCACGGTCGAGCTACGGCGTCCAGAAGTTCGTCTGCGAGCAGCTGGTCGCCGAGTACACGCGCCGTGGCTTCGTCGACGGACGCGTGGCCCGTCTGATGACCGTGTCGGTCCGGCCGGGCAAGCCGAACGCCGCCGCGTCCGGCTTCCTGTCCGGCGTCGTCCGCGAGCCGCTGGCCGGTCTGCCCGCCGTCTGCCCCGTCGACCCCGCCCTGCGCGTCGCCCTGGCCTCGCCCCGGCGCACGGTCGAGGGCATCCTCAAGGTCGCCCAGGCCGAGCGCGGCAGCGGACCCGGCCTGCTGGACGGCCTGATCCCGGTCAACCTGCCGGCGCTCACGGTCTCGGTCGCCGAGATGCTGGACACGCTGCGCCAGGTGGCCGGTGACACCGTCGCCGACCTGGTGACGGTCGCGCCCGCGCCCGCCGTCGAGGCCATCGTGGGCTCCTGGCCCGCCGACTTCGACAACGCGCGCGCCGCCACGCTCGGACTGACGGCCGACCCGGACTTCGAGTCCGTCGTACGGGACTACATCGCCGGCCACGGCGACGCGGTGACCGCCGTCACCGCGCTCGCAGCGGGCCGCCCGAGCGCGGATCGATAGACTGAAAAGCATGTTTTCCAAGGTGAGCGGTCCCGTACGGCTCGCGGACCGGGTCGCCGCGATCCTCGCGGAGGAGATCGAGTCCGGGCGGCTCGCCGAGGGCGGCAAACTGCCGACCGAGGTGGAGCTGGTCAAGCAGCTCGGCGTCAGCCGGACCGTCATCCGTGAGGCCGTGTCGCGGCTCCGCAACGCCGGTCTGGTCGAGCCGCGTCAGGGCCTCGGCGTCTTCGTGCTGCCCCGGCGCGCACGGCCGCTCGACCTGGAGGCGGAGTCCCTCGGCACCAAGTCCAAGGTGCTGCAGATCGTCGAGGTCCGCTCGGCCCTGGAGGGGGAGGCGGCCGCCCTTGCCGCCACCCGCGCCACGCCGGACGGCCTCGACCGGATGCGGCAGGCGCTGGACGCGCTGGACGCGGCGGTCGCGGCCGGCGGCGACGGCGTGGACGAGGACCTCGCCTTCCACCGCTCCATCGCCGAGTCCACCGGGAACGACGTCCTCGTCTCGACCGTGCGCTACCTCGGCGAGGTGGCCCGCGGCGGCATCCGCGTCACCCGCGCGAACGAGGCCCGGCGCGGCGACTTCATCGAGGCCGTACGGCAGGAGCACCACGCCATCCTGGCCGCCGTCGAGGCCCGCGACCCCGAGGGCGCCCACGCCGCGGCCCGCCTCCACCTGCGGCACGCCGAGGCCCGGCTGCAGGACGCGGACGCCGGGTTCTGGACGGAGAACGGGGACCTGGACGTGGACCTCGGACCGGCCACCTGACGGCCCGAGAGCCACGTCACCCGCACCCGGCCGCCCGACGGGACCTGGACCGTGTCCGCGAAGTCCCGCCCGACTTGCGGGCGCCGACGCCGCTTCGCGGACACCACCTCACAGGGCAATACACCTAGTGCCAGCAGGTGACCTCGCCGTCCACGTCGCTGCCGTCCGGCGTGGTGCCGACCGACACCCAGTAGAGGATCCCGGAACCCGCCTCGGGCGCGGGCGAGGCGCCGTCAGGCCTGAAGTCGACGTTCAGCAGCAGGTGCCGGCCCTTCTCGGTCCTGGTCCAGCAGGCTCCCTCCACGGTGGCCGACGACGCGTCGGGGGAGGGGTCGTGCTCGAACGCCCAGCCCTGAGCCCGGGCTACCTTGGCGTAGTGGGCGATGACGTCGCCGCGCTCCCCGGCGAAGGTGTACACGCGGTCCGCCCTCAGCCAGGGCTTTCCGCTGCTGTCGTCGTCGCACCCCGTGGTCACGCCCACGCCGCGGTAGTTGGCGGGCGCGGTGGCGCGGGCGGGCGCCGCGTCGAACAGCGGCTGCGCCGCCAGCCGCTTCAGCTCGGGGTCCGTGCCGTGGCAGCCCTCGCCGCCGAGGACGGAACACGCGCCGAGGAAGGCGGTCGGCAGCAAGAGGGAGACCGCCAGCCCGAGTCGGGCGCGCGTGGACGATGGAGTGGGGGACAACGGTCCTCCTGGGAGTAGGGCGGACGACGGCAGGGCGAGCCCCCCGCCCGGCCCGGCCTGTGCCATCGGGGCCCAGGCCCGCGGAGTGTCAAGTCCCCATCCGCCAGAGCCTGGTGATGTGACGTCATGTCTGTGACCCACCTGTGGGGATCAAGGTTGTGGTGAAGGCCATTTTCCGCATGGCTGCGCGCGTGCCGACGGCCCTACGATGGAAGCCACCGTCGGGGGAGGGTGGGCGTGACACGCAGGACACCGCAAGGGGCCGGGCGCCGGCTGGAGGACTCGATCGCCTGGGCGGTCAGGAACGCGGACGGTGTCATCGCGATCGCCGTCGCCCTGACGGTCGCGATCATGGACGTCCTCAACCAGGACATGGACTCCGGCATCGTCTCCGGTGCCACCCTCCTCGTCCTCGCCGCACTGGTCTACGGCTCGCTCACCGAGCGCCGCCGGCGCGCGGCCGACATCCAGGACGCGACGGCGGGCACCAGCCGCGCCATCGAGGACCTGGCGATGGTGCGCACCCTGTCCGGTCCCGAGGTCGCCCTCGCGCACGAGCGGGCACGGCGCAACACCACCCGCTGGGTGTTCAAGGGCGGCACCGGCACCTACCTGCGCGCCGTCACCCTGCCCGAGTGCGTCCTGGAGGCGCAGCGCCAGCGCCGCTTCCTCAGCGTGAAGATCGACATCGTCAACCCGGCGGACGACCGGGTGTGCGCCGCCTACGCCCGCTTCCGGCGCACCTTCGGGCAGGACCACGTCACGGACTTCGCGGAGTGGAGCACCGAGCGCACCCGCAAGGAGTCGTACGCCACCGTCGTCGCCGCCGCCTGGCACCGGCAGCGGCTGGACACCCTGGAGATCGACATCCATCTCTCCTCGGTGGCACCGGCGTTGCGCTTCGACCTCTCCGACACCTGTCTGATCATCACCCAGGACGATCCGCGCCGGGTCAGCCTGTACGTCGAGCGGGACCGGCCGCTGTACGACTACTACGTCACCGAGCTGCACCAGAGCAGGGAACAGGCGGTCAAGCTCGACCTGCGGGAGGCCGTACCGCTGAGCGACGAGCCCACCGTCGACGAGGTGAGACGCCTGCTCGACCGGCTCGGCCTGCCGCTGCCGGCGAGCTTCACCGACCGTGACGTAGGCGACATCATCGACAAGGCGCTCCGCGCGGAGAACCCCTACCGCGGGTGAACGCCGTGTTCCGGCCGAGGCAGGCCGCAGGGGGACACGATGGACTACCCCGCCCTGGAACGGGCCGCCCGGCGGCAGGCCGCCGCCGAGCTGACACGACACGCCGTATCGGAACTGGACCGGATCGTCTCGGGCCGCAGCGCCCTGCGCGCGGTGCGCCATCCCCTGGGCTTCGTCTGTCTGCCGATCCTGCGGGACGGCGACGACGGGGCCTGCGTGCACGTCTTCGGTGAACCCGGGGCGGGAGAGGAGGCGTCGGCCGAAGCTGCCTCCCAAGTGCACTGCCACAGCTGGGACCTGCTCAGCACCGTGCTGTACGGCCGGCTCGGCAACCGGCGCGTGGACGTGGACGACATGACAGACGCGCCCACACACCGGGTCTTCGAGGTGTTCAGCGATCCCTCGGGGGTGGACGAACTCCGGCCCACCGCACGGCTGGTGCGCCTGCGGCCCGGCGCCGAGCAGACCAGCGGGCGCGGCCAGACCTACGCCCTCGCCGCGGGCCGGTTCCACACCACCGTGGTGCCGGACGACCGTCCCACCGCCACCCTGGTGCTGGGCCGGGCCCTGCCCGGCCGGGTGGACCTCTCCCTGGGCCCCCCGACGGCCCCCGGACACCGCATGGTCCGCCGGGCCTGCGACGCGACCGAGACCGCCCGGATCGCTCGGGCCGCCCTCAGGAGGATCCATGAGCCCGAACCCTGAACCCGAGCCCCCCTCGGCCGGCTTCGCCTCCGAGCACCGTACGGCGGTGGCCGCCGCGGAGGAGGCCGGGGCGCTCCTGCGGTCCCGCTTCCCCGACGGCTTCACCGCCCGGCCCAAGGGCGAACGGGGCGATGTGGTCACCGACCTGGACCTGGCGGCCGAGCGGATCGTCGTCGACCGCATCCGGCGGCACTTCCCGCACGACCGCATCCTCGCCGAGGAGTCCGGCGAGCTCGACGGCGGCGGCGACGGCGACCGCACCTGGCTGGTGGATCCGCTCGACGGCAGCAACAACGTGGTGATCGGCCTGCCGGTCTACGTCGTCGGCATCGCCCTGTGCGTGGACGGCGCCCCGATGCTGGGCGTGGTGCACGACCCGACGACCACCCGCACCTGGTCGGCCCTGCGCGGCGGCGGAGCGCACGGCCCCGACGGCCGCCTCGGCCCGCCCGCCGGGCAGCCGCTTTCCGCCGCCGGACCCCTGCTGGCCTGGACCCAGGGGCACGCCGTCGCGCGCGACGACCCCACGTGCCGCGCCCTCAAGCACACCCTGGAGCTGCACTCCCGGCGGCTGCTCCAGCTCTGGGCCCCGCTGGTCGCCTGGGCCATGCTCGCCCGCGGCGAGATCGACGGCTTCGTCGGCTACCGTCCCGAGGCGATCGACCTCCCCGCCGGTGCCCTCCTCGCCCGCGAGGCCGGCGCCGCCCTGCGGCACCTGGACGGCACCGAGTTCGACGGCGGCTTCGGCGGCCCGGACACCGGGCGCTCCTTCGTCGCCGGACGCCCGGAGGCACTGCCGCACCTCCTCGACCTGGTCGCCAGGTCCGGGGTCGGCCCGTACCCGCCCGGCACCGCCGGACATCCGCACGGCGGCCACCGGCCCGACAGGTCCCGCGGGGCCGGGCCCTTGGGCGGAGACCTGCCGCCGAGGCCCTTCCCGTGAAGCGGAGCCGCCCGGCTCCCTCACGAGGAGGGACCCGGGCGCGGGGCGCCGGGCGCGAGGGGCGCGGAATCAGCGGGCATCCGAAGCGGCCCGGGACCCGGCCTGCGCGGCCCAGGCGTTCGACGGGGCCTTCGACGGGGCCTTCGTCAGCGTGCGGCAGGCCCCTGGGCGGCCCTACCGGGTCAGCACCAGTGCTCCCACCGACGCCGCCACCGCGCACACGGCCAGCACCGCTCCGGTGCCCATCAGCCGTGCCACCGGCACCCGGACCCCGTACGCGTGGCACCGCTCGTACCAGAGCAGCGTCGCCAGGGAGGCCCACGGGGTGATCACCGGACCGGCGTTGGTGCCGATCAGCAGGGCGAGGAGCTGGTCGTGGTTGGCGACGGGGACGGCCGCCTCGCCGGCGAGGTAGACAGGGAGGTTGTTGAGGACGTTGGAGAGGCCGCCGCCGACGGCGGCCGCGCGGAAGAGGCCGAGGGTGCCGCCGTCGTCGCCGATCGCCGACGCGAGCAGATCGTGCAGGCCGTGGGCGTTCACCGCCTCCACCACGAGGAACATGCCGGGGACCATCACCAGCAGCCGCCAGGGGATGAGGGAGAGGCGAAGGGCGGCCCGGTCGCGGAACACGAAGGCGGCCACGACGACGGCCGCGGCCGTCGCGGAGGCCATCCACAGGGGTACGTCGGCCACCAGGATCGCGAGCAGGAAGCCGGCGCAGGCGAGCGCGCAGGCACGGAAGAGCACCGGATCGGCGGCCCGGTGCGCCTCGGGGGGCGTGTAGCGCCCGGCGTTGTTCGCGCCCCCGTCGGCGGTGCGGGGACCGTCGGCGGTGCGGGCCGCGCCGGGGCCCGGGGCCGGTACGGCGACCGCCCCGGACCGGTCCGCGGCCGGGATGTCCGGCGCATCCGGAGCCCCGCGCCTGCCCTCGCGCCAGAAGAACAGCCACAAACAAGCCATCGTCACCACGATCGCCGCCAGTTGCGGTGCCCACATGCGGCCCGCCAGCCCCACGGGTGACAGCGCCACCCGGTTCGCGGCCAGCAGGTTCGTGAGATTGGAGACGGGCAGCAGCAGGCTCGCGGTGTTGGCCAGCCATACCGTGGTCATCGCCAGCGGCACCGGCGCGATGCCCACCCGCGAGGCGAGCGCCAGCATCACCGGGGTCAGCAGGACGGCGGTGGTGTCCAGGTTCAGGGCGATGGTGGTGACGGAGGCGAAGGCCACGCAGAGCAGGAAGAGCAGGGGATAGCTGCCCCGCCCCACCCGGGCCACGCGCACCGCCAGCACGTCGAACACCTCGGCCCTGCTGGTCAGTTCGGCCAGCACGATGACCGTGCCCAGGAACGCCAGCAGCGGGGCGATCCGGATCATCGCGTCGGAGGCCTGCCCGGTGGGCAGCAGACCGGTCGCCACGCACAGCAGGCCGATCGCCAGCAGACCGATCGCCACCCGGTCGAGCACATGCAGACGGAGGAAGAAACGCACGGTTGGAAGGGTCGCACACGCGTGCTGTTCTGTGCCCGGGCCACTCTCGAACGCCTGGAAACGGCCGGTATCGTCCTCTCTTCTCACGGCATCATGGAACCATGGTGGCTCGACAGATCATCCCGGGGGACACCGGGCCATTG
This sequence comes from Streptomyces sp. NBC_00820, assembly GCF_036347055.1. Lineage (NCBI taxonomy): Bacteria > Bacillati > Actinomycetota > Actinomycetes > Kitasatosporales > Streptomycetaceae > Streptomyces > Streptomyces sp. NBC_00820. Next base: position 5,837,080 of record NZ_CP108882.1, read on the forward strand.
GACTTCTTCATCAGCTATTCGCCCGCCGACGAACGCTGGGCGTCGTGGATAGCGTGGACGCTGGAGGAGGCCGGATACCGCACGGTCCTGCAAGCCTGGGACTTCGTGCCGGGGACGAACTTCGTCGACTTCATGGACCGCGGCGTCAGCGAGTCCGCCGCCGTCATCGCCGTACTCTCCCGGAACTACGAGCGTTCCCGGTACGGCCGTATGGAGTGGCAGGCGGCCCTGCGCGCCGACCCGGACGCCCCGGAGCGCCGGCTGCTCACCGTGCGGGTCGAGGACATCCCGGTGGAGGGCCTGCTGGCCACCATCACCTATGTCGACCTGGTCCCGGTCACCGACCCCGCCGCCGCCCGTGAGCTGCTGCTCACCCGTGTCCGGCAGGCCGTCGACGGCCGGGCCAGGCCCGCGCTGCGTCCCGGCTACCCCGGCGGCGGAGGACCCGCGGCCGCGCCGAACGCGCCCTCCGTGCCCTCCGTGCCCACCCTGCCCTCCGTGCCGTCCCCCGGACGACCGCTCGGCCGGCCCGGCTGGGCCGGGCGGCGCAGACCCGCGGCCTCGCCCTCGTACCCGAAGGCCACCGGTCAGAGTGACCGGGAGCGTGCCGCCGTCACCGTGCTCCACCTCGCCGGGCCCGCCTTCGGGCGCGGGCAGGAACCCGCCGAGTTGCAGGCGGCGATCTGGGGCGACCTGGTCGAGCTCACCGACGCCGGCGCGCCCGCGCCCGACCTGCTGGTGGTCACCGGCGACCTCACCGCGAGCGGCAGCCGGCGGGAGTTCGAGCAGGCTTTGTCCTTCCTCACCGGACTGCGCGCGCTGCTCGGCCTCGAACCGCACCGGGTCGCCCTCGTCCCCGGCGGCCAGGACGTCAACCAGGCAGCCTGCCAGGCCTACTTCAGCACCTGCGAGGCCGACGAGATGCCGCCCCGGCCGCCCTACTGGCCCAAGTGGCGGCATTTCGCGGGGCTGTTCCAGGAGCTGTACCAGGGCCTCGACGTGGTCTTCGACAGCGATCAGCCGTGGACCCTCTTCCCCGTGCCCGAACTGCGCACCGTGATCGCCGGGTTGAACTCCTCGATGGCGTACAGCCACCGCCGCGACGACCAGTACGGCCTGGTCGGACCCGAGCAGGCCGCCTGGTTCGCGCAGGCGCTGCGCCCGCACGAGGCCGAGGGCTGGCTGCGCGTCGGCGTGCTGCGTCACGCGCCCGGCACCGCCGGGCCGGCGGGCGCGCGCCGCGCCGCCACCTCCCCGGACGGCGCCGGGCCGCTGCGCGACACCGACGTGCTCACCCGGCTGACCGCGCCGCGGCTGCACCTGCTGCTGCACGGTCCCACCGGGCCCGGCGCGCCGCCCGCCCTGACCACCGCCGCCGGCGAGGTGCCGGTGATCGGCGCCCCGGGGCCCGGCCGGCACCAGTTGCTCCGGATCAGCCGTGACGGCCTCACCGCCTGGCAGGGCCCCGGAGAGCCGCAGCGCCGTCCGGTGCGGTGGCGGCGGGCCGAGCGGGCCTTCGGGGCGGAGGACACCGAAGGGCCGGACGGCACCGCCCCCGGGGGTGAGGCGGACGGGCCGCCGCGGCCCGAGCCCGAGCCGCGCGCCGTACAGACGCCGGCCGAGGTGCTGCTCGCCCGGGTCGCCGAGGTCTGCCGCACCCGTCACGAAGGCGCCCAGATCCGCAAGGTCGAGGGGCCCGTGCCCCAACTCCTCGTCACCTGGAGCCAGTCCGGGTTCGTCCGGCAGCAGCGGGTCGCCGTCCACACCGGCACGCCCAGCGCACCGGACATCGACCGCTTCGTGGCCCTCGTCCACGCCGCCGACTCCGAGACCGAGGCCGAGCTCGTCCACGACGGGCCGCCGCCCGCCCGCGAACTGCGCGACGGGGCCCGCCGCAGAGGGGTCCGGGTGCGCAGCTTCACCGAGTTCCAGGGCCTGCTGGACCTGCGCGGATACGTCGACGGGCAGAGCGAGCGGCTGCGCACCGACCCCCGCTACCCCCCGGGCATGTACCTGCCGCAGCGGTACCGCGAAGTGGAGCGCCTCGACGCCGAGGACCGCGACGGACTGGTCGACGAGATGCTGCGCCTCCTCGACTCCGACCAGGGCCGTTTCCTGCTGCTCCTCGGCGACTTCGGGCACGGCAAGACCTTCGCGCTGCGCGAGCTGGCCCGCCGCATCCCCGGCGAACTCCCGCACCTCGTCCCGCTGCTGGTGGAACTCAGCTCCCTGGACCGGGCCTACTCCTTCGAGGGTCTCGTCGCCGCCCACCTCGCCGCCCACGGAGTCGACAACATCGACCTGCGCGCCTTCCGCTACATGCTCCAGCAGGGCCGGATCGTGCTCCTCTTCGACGGCTTCGACGAACTCGTCACCCAGGTCACGTACGACCGCGCCGCCGAACGCCTCCAGGTGCTGCTGGACTCCGCCGTCGACAGCGCCAAGATCGTGGTCAGCAGCCGCACCCAGCACTTCCGCTCCCAGGGGCAGGTGCTGACCGCGCTCGGCGAACGCGTCGGCCTGCTCCCGCACCGGCGGGTGCTCGCCGTGCAGGAGTTCACCCAGCGGCAGATCCACGCCTACCTGGTCAACCGGTACGACGGCGACGAGCCGGCCGCCGACCGCCGGCTGCGGCTCCTCGACGCCATCCCCGACCTGCTCGCCCTGTGCCGCAACCCCCGGCTGCTCGGCTTCGTCGCCGACCTCGACGACGACCAGCTGCGCGCGGTCGCCGGAGCGGGCCGCGCGCTCAGCCCCGCCGGTCTCTACCAGGAGGTGCTCACCGCCTGGCTGGGCTTCGAGGAGCAGCGCGCCGGCGGTGGCCCCGGCCGGGCCCCCGGGCTCAGCCTGGACCAGCTGTGGCACGCGGTCACCGCGCTCGCCCTGCGGCTGTGGGAGAGCGGACAGGAGTCGCTGCGCCTCGACGAGCTGACCGATGTCGCCGAGACCCTGACCGGGCTCGCCGGCACCCGGCTGTCGGTGCCGCAGACCGCGCACGCCATCGGGTCCGGCAGCCTGCTGGTGCGCAGCGACGAGGGGCTGTTCCGGTTCATCCACGGCTCGGTGGTGGAGTGGCTGGTCGCCCGCGAGTGCGCGGTGCGGCTCACCGCCGGGGACGACTCGCTGCTGACCCGGCGCCAACTCGGCCAGCTGGCCGTGGAGTTCCTGTGCGACCTCGCCGACCACCGGGTCTGCCAGGCGTGGGCCGCAGCGCGGCTCGGCGGCTCCGGCGACGAGGCGGAGGCGCCCGCCGGGGGCGAGGAGGTGGGCCGGGTCAACGCCGTGAAGCTCCTCACCCGGCTACGCGTGCCCGCCCACACCGATCTGCGCGGCGCCGCCCTGGCCGGCGAGGACCTGTCCCACCGCGACTTCTCCGGGGTCGACCTCACCCGCGCCGACCTGACCGACGCCCGCCTCGTCGGCGCCAACCTCTCCGGAGCCGTCCTGCGGCACGCCCGGCTCACCGGCGCCCGGCTGGACGGCGCGGATCTGACCGGCGCCGACCTGCGCGGCGCCGACCTGCGGCGGGCCCGGCTGATCCGCACCGACCTGACCGGCGCCCGGGTCGAGGGCGGCCGGTGGCGGCGGGCGGCCCTGATCTCGGCGACCACCGGGCCGGCGGGGGAGAGCCCGGAACTGGCCGTCGCCGCCACCGCCCCGGGCATGGCCGTCGACGCCGGCTTCAGGCCCTCCGCGGTCGGTGTGCCGTACGGCTTCGACATGCGCACCAGCCGGCTGCCCGAGCCCATCTCCTACAGCCCCGACGGCGAACTGCTCGCCGTGGGCAGCGAGGACGGCGGCGTGCTGGTCTGCGACGCCGACACCGGCGTCGCCCTGCGCACCCTGGAGGGCCACACCGGCCGCGTCTACGCGGTGAAGTTCCGCGAACGGGTGCTCGCCACCGGCAGCGCCGACGGCACCGTACGGCTGTGGGACCCGGTCTCCGGGCGCTGCCGGCACCGGCTGGACATCCATCCGCGCGGGGTCTGGCCGGTCGCCCTCGACGACGACGGACAGCTGCTGGTCACCGGCGACGCCGACGGGGTGGTCACCGTCTGGGACCCCGCCACCGGCCGGCGGCTGCACCGGCTGCCCGGACACACCGCGCCCGTCTACACGGTGGCGTTCGGACCCGGCAACCGCGTCCTCGTCACCGGGGACGCCACCACCGCCGTACGCCTGTGGGACCTCACCACCGGCCGGCGGACCGGTGAACTCCCCGGCCACCGCGGCGCCGTGTACCGGGCGCGGTTCAGCCCGGACGGCACCCTGCTGGCCACCGGCGACCGGGGCGACGGCCGGCAGGGCGGCACCGTCCGCGTGTGGGACGTCGCCACCCGCACCCTCCGGCACGAGTTCACCGGCCACTCCGGGCGCGTCTACACCCTGGACTTCCACCCCGGCGGCCGGTACCTGGTCAGCGGCGACACCGACGGCGAGGTGCGGCTGTGGGACCTGGACACCGGGACGAGCGCCGGGCTGCTCGGCGGCTGCCGCGGCGCCGTCTACCAGGTGCTCTTCGACCCCGACGGGACACTGCTGGCCGCCGGGGACAGCGCCGGCGTGGTCCGGCTGTGGCGGATCGACCAGCGGGGCGACCCGGTCGCGGTGCCGATCGGCCGGCAGCCCGCCGAGCACCGCGGCTCGGTCTGGGTGTGCAAGTTCCGGCCGCACGGCGGGGCACCCGCCCCGGGCACCGGCCCGCTGCTGGTGACCGGCGGCAACGACGGCGTCGTACGGCTCTGGGACTCGTCCACCGGTCAGGGCAGGCGGATCCTGCGCGGGCACGGACGCCGCATCGGCACGCTCTCCTTCAGCGCCGACGGCTCGATGCTGGCGGCGGGCGGCAACGACGGCGTGGTGCGCGTATGGCACTCCGCCTCCGGCCGGCGCCTGCGTGAACTCACCGGCCAGAGCGACCGCCTGGTCTCCGCCGCGTTCGGCCCCGCCGGACCCCTGCTGGCCACCGCGAGCAGCGACGGCGACATCTACCTCTGGAACGCGGCCACCGGCGAGTACCAGCGCGAACTGGACGCCGAGACGGACCACGTGTGGGCCGAGGCGTTCAGCGCCGACGGCGAACTGCTCGCCACCGCCAACGACGACGACACGGTACGGCTCTGGTACCGGGGCACCGGCGCGCACGTCGCCACCGTCACCGAGCACTACGGCCGTGTCCGCGCGATCGCCTTCCGCTCCGACGACGCGGTCCTCGCCACCGGCTGCGACGACCGCAGGGTGCGGATCTGGGACGTGGCCGCCCGCCGGATCACCGCCGTGCTCGACGGCCACACCGACCGCGTGTACGCCGTGGCCTTCGCGCCCGACGGCTCCTGGCTGGCCAGCGCCTCCTGGGACGGCGACGCGGTCATCTGGCGCGACGGCGCGGTCGCCCACCGGCTGACCGGGCACACCGGCAAGGTGTGGACCGCCGCCGCGCACCCGATCCGTCCCCTGCTGGCGACGGCGGGCGACGACCGCACCGTCCGCCTGTGGAATCCGCGCACCGGCCAGGAGACCGCCGCTCTCACCGGTCATACCGGCCGCGTCCTCGCCGTCGTCTTCAGCCCCGACGGCTCGCTCCTCGCCAGCGGCGGCGAGGACGGCACCGTCCGGCTCTGGGACGTACCCGCCGACGCCCCGCCCACCCTCCGCGCCACCCTGGTCGGCCTGCCCGGCGGCTGGGCCGCGCTGTCGCCTTCGGGCGGCTACAAGTACGAGGGCGACGTCACCGGCGAGTTCTGGCACGCGGTGGGGATGTGCCGTTTCGAGCCGGGCGAACTCGACGGACACCTGCCGGGGTTGAGGCAGGTGCCGCTGGACGAGGCGTTGGGGTGAAGGGGAGGAGGGGGCCGGCGGAGCCGCGGTGAAGGGGAGACCGGAAAGGGTTTTGAACGCGTTCAATTGAAGGCGTACGCTCGTGCCATGAGCGAAAGAGCCGCCCTGCTCAAGGGCATTCGCGTCTGGCTGGTCCTCTTCGTCGCGTGTCTCGCGCTCAGCGGTGCCACCGCCTTCCCGCTCGTCCATGAACTGCGCTGGACCGAGAGCGTGTTGCGGGCGGTCTCGGTGCCCGACCACCTGCCCGGGCTGATGGCCTGGATCACCCGGGTACGGGACGGCCTCGACACCGCGGACACCGACTACCCGTTCCTGCTCTACGGCACCGACTGGCTGGCCTTCGCCCACCTCGTCATCGCGGTCGCCTTCTACGGTCCCTACCGTGACCCGGTCCGCAACATCTGGGTCGTCGAGTTCGCCATGATCGCCTGCGCCGGCATCATCCCGCTCGCGCTGATCTGCGGCCCCCTCCGCGGAATCCCCTTCTGGTGGAGCCTGATCGACATGTCGTTCGGGGTGTTCGGGGTGATCCCGCTCCACGTCGTACGGAGGAAGATCAAGCGCCTGGAGGCGATCGGCGTGCCGGCGTCCGCCGCGGCGTCCGCCGCCTGAAACCGGCCGCCGAGGCCAGTGAGGCCGACGAGGGCGCCGCGGCCCGCTACCGGCGCTCGATGCGCTCCACCAGCTCCGCGGCCATCGACTTGATGATCTCCAGCCCCTCGTGGCCCCAGGCGTGCGGGTCCTGGTCGACCGAGCAGATCGTGCCCAGCACCGTGCCCGTGCTGTCGATCAGCGGGGCGCCCAGGTAGGAGTGGATGCCGATCGCGTCGACGACGTGGTTGCCGGCGAAGCGCGGGAAGTCACGGACGTCGTCCAGCACCAGGGCCTTGCGCCGCCTGACCACGTGCGGGCAGAAGCCGATGTCGAGGTCGCGCGGCATCACCCGGCCGGGCACCGGGTCCTCCAGCAGCGGGGAGGCCAGCTCCACGGTCGTGTCCGAGGCCGCGCTGTAGAGGCCGGCGAAGTACTGGCGGTCCTCGTCGACGAAGAAGTTGACCCCGGCGTAGCAGCCACCGGTGCGCCTCGCCAGCTCGCGCGCGAACGCGTCGTACTCCGGGACCGGTTCGGCCTCGATGCCCAGTTCCCGGAGCCGGCGTGCTCGGGCCTGGGCCTCGGGGTCCTGCGGGGGGAGCAGGAGATGACGCATGCCTATCCCCGGCTCCCCTCCCAAGGGGGTTCTCGACACCCTCGCTGACATGGGCACTCCTTGAAATGGTCAGATGCTGGAAGTGATCAGATGCTGCACGAGCCCGAGCAGGACCTGGATGCCGGAGCTCGACACGCGGGCGTCGCACAGCACCACCGGCACGTCGGGCTTGAGGTCCAGCGCGGTCCGCACCTCCTCCGGCGTGTAGCTGTGCGCCCCGTCGAACTCGTTGACCGCGACGACGAAGCTGATCCCGCGGCCCTCGAAGAAGTCGACCGCCGCGAAGGAGTGCTCCAGCCGGCGGGTGTCGGCGAGGACGACCGCGCCCAGCGCGCCGGCCGACATCTCGTCCCACAGGAACCAGAAGCGCTCCTGCCCGGGCGTGCCGAACAGATAGAGAACGTGCTCCGGGTCGAGGGTGATCCGGCCGAAGTCCATGGCCACCGTGGTGGTGGCCTTCTTCTCCACGCCGTCCAGCCGGTCCGTGGCAGCGCTGACCTCGGTCAGCAGCTCCTCCGTGCTCAGCGGCGGGATCTCACTGACCGCTCCCACGAAGGTGGTCTTGCCGACTCCGAAACCACCGGCGACCACGATCTTGATCCCCGTCGGCAGGGATCGGGCACCGGGTGTCTCAGAGCCGTTTGAGGAGCCCATCCCGCAACGCCTCCAGAAGTTCCAGATCGGGGGCCGAAGTCGTCCCCCGCACAGCCAGGTCGAAAGGCCGGGTGGCGATCGCGCCACGCTCGGCCAGGTCGGACAGCAACACCTTGATCACCGTCGCCGGCATCCGGGTGAGGCCCGCGATCTCAGCCACCGTCACCGGCGCCCGGCACAGGTCCAGCACCTGGGTGTGATCCAGCCCGAGGTCGCTGCGCAGGGCCGTACCGGTGGCCACCACCATGGTCATCAGGTCGAAGTGGCGCGTGGGTTCGGTGCGTCCCTCGCTGACGGTGTACGGCCGGACCAGCCGTCCGACGGCGTCGTCGAGCGGCGGCCTCTCCGGGTCCCCCGGCGCGTGGGGCATCGCTCACTGCCCCACCGACTGCCGTGGAGCGACCCCGAGGTGGCTGCGGACCCCCTTGACCATCATGGTCATCTCGTAGCCGAGTACGGCCACATCCGCGTCGGAGCCGGCGAGCACGGCCAGCAGGGCACCCTGCCCGGCCGCGGAGACGAAGAGCAGCGAGCTGCTGAGCTCGGTCACGATCTGGCGCACGTCTCCGCCGTCGTCGAACTTCTTGCCCGCGCTGCGGGCCAGCGAGTACAGGCCGCTGGACAGGGCCGCCAGGTGGTCCGCCGCGTCCGTGTCCAGTCCGTCCGCGGCCATCACGAGCCCGTCGGAGGACAGCAGCAGCGCGCTGCGCGTGTGCGGGACGCGCTGCAGAAGGCCGCTCAACAGCCAGGAAAGATCTTCGCTCACCACGATCGCCTACTTCTCCTCGATGACGTACAACTACTGGGAACCCGGGCCCGGTCGAGCGGAGCCGCCGACGGACACGGAGCCTCCGACAGACACGGTGGCGTCGGCGGGCACGGTGGCGCCGGCGGCGTCGGCTTCTTCCGTCTCTCCCGCTTCTCCCGCTTCCCCCGCCTCCCGGGTCTCACCCGCCCGGCCGCCTTCTCCGCCCGCTTCGGGCGCCTCGGGCGCTTCGGTCTCCTCGGGCGGTCGGGCCGTCTCGGCCCCTCCGGGTTCCTCGGCCCGGCGTACACCGCTCTGGAAGGCAGCCATCAGGCCGGGATCGTGCGCGATCTCCGTCTCCGGCGCGTCCGTGCGCGCGGCCTCCTCGCCGGCGGACTCCCGCAGTTCGGGCGCGAGGTTCTCCTGGCGCCGGCGCTTGGGCAGCGACGGGCGGCCGTTCTCCGCGTCACGGTCCAAGTCCGCGTCCGGCTCGGCTCGTCGGGGCGCCGGACGGGCGGGGGCGGGAGCGGGGGCGGGAGCCGGCCGGGCCGGCGGAGAGGCGGAGGGGGTGGCGTCCGGCTGCCGCTGCGCTCCCGTCACCGCCTGCTGTCCGCCGAGCAGTTCGGGCGGCAGTACGGCGACGGCCTGGGTGCCGCCGTAGACGTTGTTCTGGAGCTGTACGACGATGCCGTGCCGCCGGGCGAGCGCCGAGACCACGTACAGACCGATCCGGCCGTCCTTGAGCAGTTCGCCGAGCGCGACCCCGTCGGGCCCGGCGAGCAGGGAGTTCATCTGGTTGCGCTCGGCCGAGGTCATGCCCAGACCGCGGTCCTCGACCTCGATCGCGAGCCCGGCCGGGACGTGCTCGGCGCGCAGCAGCACCTGGGTGTGGGGAGGCGAGAACACCGTGGCGTTCTCGACCAGTTCGGCCAGCAGGTGGACGACGTCGACGACCGCGTGCCCGTTCACCGTCCCCTCCACCGGGGGAACCATCTTGACCCGCGCGTAGCTCTCGACCTCGGCGGCGGCGGAGCGCATCACGTCGGCCATGCTGACCGGCTGCGTCCACATGCGGTGGGAGACGGCGCCGCCGAGCACGGCCAGGTTCTCGGCGTAGCGCCGGATGCGGGTGGCCAGGTGGTCCACCCGGAACAGGCCCTTGAGCAGGTCCGGGTTCTCGACCTCGTTCTCCAGCTCGTCCAGCAGACCGATCTCGCGGTGCACCAGCGACTCGAGCCTGCGGGCCATGTTGGCGAAGACCTCGAAGTGCCGCTCGTCGTGCGCGGACGCCGCCGGCTCCGCCGCCCCGGCCTCGGGAGCCGGGACCCGCGCCGCCGCCTCGGTGGCCTGCTGAGCGGACGCGATCTTGTCCCCCAGCCGGTCCAGAGCGTCCCGCGTCTGCTCCGACAGCGGGGCGCCCTGGTTCCCGCGGTGCTCCAGCATCGCCTTGCTGCGGTCGAAATACCTTCGCAGCTCGGCCAGCTCGGCCGCTTCGGCCTGCCCGCGCGCCGCGAGAGCGCTCACCTCGGCATGCCGCAGCCCCAGGGCGCGTGCCTTCGTGAAGGCCAGCAGCGCCGCGCTCGTCAGGATCCCGCAGACGATCAGCAGGGTGCCGGTGAGCAGGATCCAGAAGGCGCTCCCGCCGACGCGGTCCGCGCCCACGGCGAACAGAAGCGCGCCGGCCGCCGCTCCGGTGAGTGCGACCAGTACGGCGGGCAGCACCGTGAGAAGCACGATGTGGCGCGCGACCGCGCTGCCGAGCCCGGGTATGCCACTGTCCGCGGCATGCACATGCGAGGGGTCGACTGCCGCCGTGCGGCGCGGAGCGTGTGCGGGCAACGTCGAAGGTTCCTGCATCACAGTCCCTGGTGCGTATGGGCCGGCAGGCCAGAAGTGTGCGAGGCACGTTACAGGCAACGACTGTTCGCGTCACGAGCAGTTACGTCGTGGGCAATGGTTTATCAGATCGGGTGATCCCGGGCCGAGCCGGATCCCCTGATGCACGAGTGGTCCACCGTGTCCTCACGCGTGGTCCACGATGTCCCGCGCGCCGAGGACCTGTCTCGCCGGGACGCGCGCGCAGGTGGACCATGGAGGTGAGCGACGAAGGAGGTCCGTCATGGAAGCCGGAGCCTCGGATCAGGACACCTGGTACGCGCGTACGCCGTCGCAGGCCGAGGGCGAGCGCGACGAGGTGGGCGAGCGCACGGCGGTCGCGCCGCACCCGGACGTCCTCAGGACCGAACCGTCCCAGGCGGAGGGCGAACGGATCGACGACGCGCGCACCGACGGTCCGGCAGGCCGCGGGTGACAGCCTGACCCGCATGACAGGCCGGTGACCGCCCGACCGCCCGACCGCCCGACAGGCCGGTGACCCGGACGGCCCGGACCGCGCAACGGACGGGTACCGGACTCGGGGTCCGCTGCGCGTTATGTGCTGCCCGCTGCCCGCTGCCCGCTGCCCGGTGCCGTACCCGGAGGACAGCCCCTGCCTACGCGTCCTTCGAGCGCAGCGCCCGCAGTGCGCCGACGCGGTTCGTGGTGATGGAGTCGACGCCCAGGTCGAGCAGGCGGCGCATGGAGCGGCGGGTGTCCGGGGTCCACACCGACAGCAGGTAGCCGGCGTGGTGGACGCGGGTCGCCAGGTCCCGGTCGACCAGGGAGAAGCGGTAGTTGAGCCAGCGGGGTCGCACCACGTCGAGGAGCGCGGGCCGGGGCGGTGCCACGGTGGTACGGGTCAGGGCGATCTCGGCGGCCGGGTCGGCGGCGCGGACGGCCAGCATGGCCTCCGCCCCCGCGCAGTAGTACACGCGGTCCCGGCCCCCGCCCTCCACCACCACGTCCATGATTTGTTCGACGGTGCGGCGGTCGACCCCGCCGCACAGGTCCGCCATCACCCGGACCCCCTCCGTCGCGGCCAGCGCCTCGGCCAGGGTCGGCACCCCGCCGCCCGTGAGCCCGCGCACCTCCTCGGCCGACAGCGCGCGCAGCGGCCGGTCGACCTCCCACAACCGCTTCAGCGTCTCGTCGTGCAGCAGCACGGGGACGCCGTCGCGGGTGAGCCGTACGTCGATCTCGACCGCGTCCGCGCCCCGGGCGATGGCCGAACGCAGCGAGTCGAGGGTGTTCTCGCGGAAGCGGTAGGGGTCGCCGCGGTGGGCCACGGCAGTCACGGTCTGCATGGACCCCATTGTGGCCGGGGCCGCCCGGTCAGCGGGCGAGCCAGGCGCCCGTGTACGTGTCGATCTCGGCGGCGATCCTGGCCTTGCCCGCAGCGTCCAGGAAGGACGCCTCGACGGCGTTCTTCGCCAGAGCGGCCACACCCCGCTCGTCCAGGTCGAGCAGACGGGCGGCCACCGCGTACTCGCTGTTCAGGTCGGTGCCGAACATCGGCGGGTCGTCGGAGTTGATCGTGACCAGCACGCCCGCCTCGACGAACTTCCCGATCGGGTGCTCGTCGAGGGTACGGACCGCGCGGGTGGCGATGTTCGAGGTCGGACAGACCTCCAGCGCGATGCGGTGCTCGGCGAGGTGGGCGAGCAGCCGGGGGTCCTGGGCCGAGCTGGTGCCGTGTCCGATGCGCTCCGCGCGCAGGTCCGTCAGCGCGTCCCACACCGTCTGCGGACCGGTCGTCTCACCGGCGTGCGGGACGGAGTGCAGGCCGGCCGCGATGGCCCGGTCGAAGTACGGCTTGAACTGCGGCCGGGGCACGCCGACCTCGGGGCCGCCGAGCCCGAACGACACCAGGCCCTCCGGCCGGATCCGGTCGTCGGTGGCCAGCCGGGCCGTCACCTCGGCGGACTCCAGCCCGGCCTCGCCCGGGATGTCGAAGCACCAGCGCAGCACGGTCCCGAACTCGGCCTCGGCCGCCTTGCGGGCGTCCTCGATCGCGTCCATGAACGCCTTCTCCTCGATGCCGCGCCGGACGGAGGAGAACGGGGTGACGGTCAGCTCGGCGTAGCGCACCTGCTGGCGCGCCAGGTCCCGGGCCACCTCGTACGTCAGCAGCCGTATGTCCTCCGGCGTGCGGATCAGGTCGACCACCGACAGGTACACCTCGATGAAGTGCGCGAAGTCGGTGAACGTGAAGTAGTCCGCCAGCGCCTCGGGGTCCGTCGGCACCTTCGAGTCGGGGTGCCGGGCGGCCAGCTCCGAGACGATGCGGGGGGAGGCGGAACCGACGTGGTGCACGTGCAGTTCGGCCTTGGGCAGTCCGGCGATGAAGGCGTGCAGATCGCGGTGTGCCGCGTCGGCGGCGGGCACGGCGCTGATCTCGGTGCTGCGCTCGGTCAAGGGGTCCTCCCCGGAAAACGGCGCCCGTGGACTCGTGGTCCGTGACCCGGGCGCGGGTGATCGGCTGATCGGTGGCTCCCCAGCATCCTAGGCGGGGGCGGACGCGCCCTCGGCCGGGGCGGAGCGGGGCCGGGGGCCGGACTCCGGGGCTGGTGGCGCCGCCGGGACCGGGACGTCGAGGTGTGAAGCCCAGGCCTTAGCATGTCGGGACTACCGAGGGACGGGGATGGGGAAATGACGGACGGGACGCAGCCGGACGCGGGCAAGGGGTTCGACAACCCCTGGGCGCCGCCCGAGAGCAAGACCTCACTGGAGAAGGGCGCTCAGCAGCCTCCGGTGCAGGACCACATACCCGGGCAGCCCGCCCCGCAGCAGCCGCCGGTGCAGCCGCAGGCGGTGCACGACCACGAGACCGTCACGTCCATGCCGACGCCCGGCTTCGGTCCGCCCGTCCCGCCTCCGGCGCAGGCGCCGGCCGGAGCCGCCGTACCCCCGCCGCCGGTCGCGCCCTCGGGTCCCGGCATGGGCGCTCCGCAGGCGCCCGGCGGGTACGGCTACCCCGGTTACCCGCAGGGCTACGGCTGGTCCGGCATGCCGACGCCCCCGCGCAACAACATGGGCGTCACCGCCATGGTGCTGGGCATCGTGTCCTGCTGCGTGTTCTGCATCTACGGCGTGTTCTCGGTGGTGCTCGGCGTCGTCGCCGTGGTCCTCGGCGTGAAGGGCAAGAAGCTGGCCGACCGCGGTGAGGCCACCAACCGGGGACAGGCCCAGACCGGCTTCATCACGGGCATCATCGGCATCGTCCTCGGCCTCGCGGTGATCACCTCCCTGATCGTCGCCTTCGTGATGGCGACAAGTCGGCAGGACACGACGTTCGCCCCGTACGACAATCCCGCGCCCGGCGCGTCGGTATCCGTGACGCAGGCCTGACGCCGGCCCGACACAGGCCGCGTCCGGTTCGTAAGGCCGCCCCGCTCACTCCCGGTCCCACACGGTGCGAGCGGGGCACAGCTGTACCCCCCGAAGTCCCGGCCGCGCCATCTCGAAGCCTCAGGTGCGGTGAGGCCCTATGCGCCCCCGAGCCGCTCCCGCGCCTCCATCAGCGCGAAGCCCAGCAGGTTGAGCCCCCGCCACCGCCCGGGATCCGATGCCGCCGGGTCGTCGGCGGCGAGGCCTATGCCCCACACCCGGTCCACGGGGCTCGCCTCCACCAGCACCCGCTCCCCGGTGCCGAGCAGGAAGTCCCGCAGGGCGTCGTCCGACGCGAACTTGTGGACGCCGCCCTCGACGACGATCCCGAAGCGCTCCCGCTCCCAGACCGTCTCGTCGAACCCCCGCACCAGCCGGCCCGCCTTCTTCGCCTCGGCGGGATGCGCCGCCGCCAGCACCCGGCGCTCGGCCTCCGCGTCCCCGAACAGCCGGGCCTTGCCGGCCATCATCCAGTGCTCGGCCGTCGCGTACTCCACGCCGTCCACCTCGAAGGGCGACGGCCACCACTGACTCATGCAGGCGGCGCCGATCCGGCCGTCGGGGCGCGGCCGGTGCCCCCAGAAGTGCAGGTACTCGACGCGGCCGCCCGCCTGGACCGCCCCGACCAGGGTCCGAAGGTCGTTGATCTTCCCCATGCACGCGAGTCTGGCACGCACCACTGACACTCCGTCCGCCCTTTTCCCCGTCGGCTCGACACCTGGTCGACAGATTCCGTTGCGTAACCAAAAGGCAACAACGGAATCACTTGTTGGCTCCCTATGGCTCTGTCAGGATCGGCACTCAAATCGAGCTGGAGCTACGCCACGACCCCTGGGACAGGGCGTTCGGCGGAGGAGAGCGACATGCACAACCCCGGCACCGCCCCCCAGGAACGATTCCCCGCACAGACCCGCTTCGCGGCAGGCGCGCAGTTCGTCGCCGGCCGCCTGACGAACGGCACCTCGGGCCGCACCCACACCGTCGTCGACCCCGCGACCGGCGCGCCGGTGTACACCTACGAACTGGCCGGCACCGCGGACGTCGACGCCGCCGTCGCCGCCGCGCGCGACGCCTTCCCCGGCTGGGCCGCCGCCACCCCGGGCGAGCGCTCCGACGCCCTGCACCGGCTCGCCGCCGTACTCGCCGAGCGCGCCGAGGAGTTCGCCCGCGCCGAGTCGCTGCAGTGCGGCAAGCCGCTGAAGCTCACCCGCGAGTTCGACGTGCCGGGGACCATCGACAACACCGTCTTCTTCGCGGGCGCCGCCCGGCATCTGCAGGGGCAGTCGGCCGGTGAGTACTCCGGCGACCACACGTCGTACGTCCGCCGCGAGCCGATCGGTGTCGTGGGGTCCATAGCGCCCTGGAACTACCCCCTGCAGATGGCCGCCTGGAAGATCCTCCCGGCCATCGCCGCGGGCAACACCATCGTGCTCAAGCCCGCCGAACTCACCCCGCTGACCTCACTGCTCCTCGCCCAGGCCGCCACGGACGCGGGCATCCCGGACGGCGTCGTCAACATCGTCACCGGCACCGGCAAGGAGGCCGGCGAGCACCTGGTCGGGCACCCCGGCGTCGCCATGACCTCCTTCACCGGGTCCACCCCCGTGGGCAGGCGGGTCGCCGAACTCGCCACGGCCACCGTCAAGCGCCTGCACCTGGAACTGGGCGGCAAGGCCCCCTTCGTCGTCTTCGACGACGCCGACCTGGACGCCGCGGTCAACGGCGCGGTGGCCGCCGCGCTCATCAACACCGGGCAGGACTGCACGGCCGCCACGCGCGCGTACGTGCAGCGCCCGCTGTACGACGCCTTCGTGGAGCGGACCGCCGCGCTGATGGAGACCGTACGGCTCGGCGACCCCTTCGCCCCCGGCACCGACCTCGGCCCGCTCGTCTCGCACGCCCAGCGCGACCGCGTCGCCGCCTTCGTGGACCGGGCCCGCGCCCACGCGCGCGTGGTGACCGGGGGCGAGGCCCCGAAGGGGGAGCTGGCGGACGGCGCCTACTACCGGCCCACGCTCGTCGCGGACGCCGCCCAGGACAGCGAGATCGTCCAGTCCGAGATCTTCGGGCCGGTGCTGGCCGTCCTCCCCTTCGACACCGACGACGAGGGACTCCGGCTGGCCAACGACACCCCCTACGGCCTGGCCGCCTCCGCGTGGACCGGGAACGTCTACCGCGCGAACCGGGCCACCCGCGAGATCAAGGCGGGCTGCGTGTGGATCAACGACCACATCCCGATCATCAGCGAGATGCCGCACGGCGGCCACCGGGCCTCCGGCTTCGGCAAGGACATGTCGGCGTACTCCTTCGAGGAGTACACGCAGATCAAGCACGTGATGTTCGACAACACCGCGGTGGCCCGCAAGGACTGGCACCGCACGATCTTCGGGGACCGGCCCTAGCCGGACATCACCCGCACCCGGCCGTGCCGGGTGGCGACGACCCGGCCCCTGACCAGGGCGACCCGTTCATCTGCGAAAGGGCACCACGCGCATGGATCAGTATCAGCCCGAACGTCCGACCCCGGCGCAGGTGGCCGCCATGCGGCGCAGCCTGCGCAACGGCCGGGCGGCCATGACCCGCCGGTCGCTGCTGCGGGCCACCGCCGGCGGCACCCTCGCGGCCGGCGGCCTCGGGGCGCTGAGCGGCTGCGGGATACCGGCGGCCGGCAAGGCGCGGGGCGGCATGTCCGCCCAGGACCACTCGGCCCAGGAGAAGACCGTGCACTTCTCCAACTGGACCGAGTACATCGACGTCGACGACAAGGGCAAGAACCACCCGACGCTCGACACCTTCCGCGGGCGCACCGGCATCCAGGTCCAGTACACCGAGGACATCAACGACAACAACGAGTTCTTCGGCAAGATCAAGCCGCAGCTCGCCGCGGGCCAGGACACCGGCCGCGACATCGTCGTCCTCACCGACTGGCTGGCCGCCCGGCTGATCCGCCTGGGCTGGGTGCAGAAGCTGGACCCCGCCAACCTGCCGCACGCCTTCGCCAACCTCTCGCCCCAGTTCCGGTCCCCGGACTGGGATCCGGGCCGCGCCTACTCCTACCCCTGGCAGGGCATCTCGACGGTCATCGCCTACAACAAGAAGGCGCTCGACGGCATCGAGGTGAAGTCGGTCTCCGACCTGCTCGACAATCCCCGGCTCAAAGGCCGGGTAGGCTTCCTGTCCGAGATGCGCGACAGCATCGGTATGACGCTGCTCGACATGGGCAAGGATCCGGCGCGGTTCACCGACGACGACTACGACGCGGTGATCGCGCGGATCCAGAAGGCCGTCGACAAGGGTCAGATCCGCCGTTTCACCGGCAACGACTACACGTCGGACCTCACCAAGGGCGACTTCGCCGCCTGTATCGCGTGGGCCGGTGACGTGGTCCAGCTGAAGGCGGACAGCCCGGACGTGGACTTCATCATCCCCGACAGCGGTTACATGACGTCGTCTGACAACATGCTCATCCCGAACAAGGCACGTCACAAGACGAACGCCGAGCGCCTCATCGACTTCTACTACGAGCCGGCGCAGGCCGCCGCGCTCGCCGCCTACATCAACTACGTCAGTCCGGTCGACGGGGTGAAACCGTACCTTGCGAAAATCGACAAGGACGCGGCGGACAACCCGCTGATCGTGCCCGACAAGGCCATGCAGGCGAAGTCCCATGCCTTCCGCTCCCTGAGCCAGAAGGAAGAGACGACATACGAAGAGAAGTTCGCGAAGCTCACAGGGGCGTGACGACGATGAAGACGACAGACAACGGCGGCGACGTCCGCCTCGCCGGGATCGGCAAGACCTACGGCTCCTTCACCGCCGTACACCCGCTGGACCTGACCGTGCCGCAGGGCTCCTTCTTCGCCCTGCTCGGTGCCTCGGGCTGTGGCAAGACGACCACCCTGCGCATGATCGCCGGCCTGGAGGAACCTTCCTCCGGCACCGTGCACCTGGGCGACCAGGACGTCACGCACCTGCCGCCGTACAAGCGGCCGGTCAACACGGTCTTCCAGTCCTACGCCCTCTTCCCGCACCTCGACATCTTCGAGAACGTCGCCTTCGGCCTGCGCCGGCGTGGCATCAAGAGCGTGAAGACGCAGGTCGGGGAGATGCTGGAGCTGGTCCAGCTCGGCGAGCAGGCGCGCAAGAAACCGCACCAGCTCTCCGGCGGCCAGCAGCAGCGCGTCGCCCTGGCCCGCGCACTGATCAACCACCCCAAGGTGCTCCTCCTCGACGAGCCCCTCGGCGCCCTGGACCTGAAGCTGCGCCGCCAGATGCAGCTGGAGCTCAAGCGCATCCAGACCGAGGTCGGCATCACCTTCATCCACGTCACGCACGACCAGGAGGAGGCCATGACCATGGCCGACACCGTGGCCGTGATGAACGCGGGCCGCGTCGAGCAGCTCGGCTCGCCCGCGGACCTGTACGAGAACCCGCGGACCACCTTCGTCGCCAACTTCCTCGGCACCTCCAACCTCATCGAGGCCGAGGTCGACTCCAGGAGTGGCGACGACATCGTGCTGAAGGCGGGCGACGGCAGGCTGGTGCTGCCCGCGGCCCGCTGTTCCGCCCCGGCGGCGGCCGGCGGCAAGGTGCTGGCCGGCATACGCCCGGAGAAGATCGCCCTCACCCACGCCGACGACGCGGGCTCCGTCCCGGACGGCCGCAACCGCCTCACCGGCAAGATCGCCGACGCCGGCTTCATCGGCGTCTCCACGCAGTACGTGATCGACAGCCCGGTCTGCGGCGAGCTGGCGGTGTACGTCCAGAACGTCGAGCGCGACGCCCGGCTCGTCCCCGGCGCCGACGTCGTCCTGCACTGGAGCCCGGCCCACACCTTCGGTCTCGACGCGGCCCAGTCGCTGCTGGCCGGGACCGCGGGCACCGGGGAAGAGGCGGCCGTCTGATGACGACGCTCACCGAGGCGCCCCCTCCGCTCGCCCCCGCCGAACCGGCCGGCAGGCCCCCGCGCAGGCGGGGCCGTCTCACGCCGTACTGGCTGCTGCTGCCCGGCATCCTGTGGCTGCTCGTCTTCTTCGCGTTGCCGATGATCTACCAGGCCTCCACGTCCGTGCAGACCGGTTCCCTGGAGCAGGGATACAAGGTCACCTGGCACTTCGTGACGTACTGGGACGCGCTCAGCGAGTACTGGCCGCAGTTCGTGCGCTCCGTGCTGTACGCCGCCGCCGCGACCGTGCTGTGCCTGCTGCTCGGCTATCCGCTGGCCTACCTGATCGCCTTCCGCGCGGGCCGCTGGCGGAACCTGATCATGGTCCTGGTGATCGCGCCGTTCTTCACCAGCTTCCTGATCCGCACCCTGGCCTGGAAGACGATCCTCGCGGACAACGGTCCGGTCGTGCACACCCTGAACACGCTGCACGTCCTGGACCTCACCGACTGGATCGGCTGGACGGCCGGCGACCGCGTGCTGGCCACCCCGCTCGCGGTGGTGTGCGGACTGACGTACAACTTCCTGCCGTTCATGATCCTGCCGCTGTACACCTCGCTGGAGCGGATCGACGGACGGCTGCACGAGGCGGCCGGCGACCTGTACGCGAGGCCCTGGACCACCTTCCGCAAGGTGACCTTCCCGCTGTCGATGCCGGGCGTGGTCTCCGGCACGCTGCTGACGTTCATCCCCGCGGCCGGTGACTACGTCAACGCCGAACTCCTCGGCTCGACCGACACCCGCATGATCGGCAACGTGATCCAGACGCAGTTCCTGCGCATCCTGGACTACCCGACGGCCGCGGCCCTCTCCTTCATCCTCATGGCCGCCATCCTGGCCATGGTCACGCTCTACATCCGGCGGTCCGGCACGGAGGATCTGGTCTGATGCCCGTCGTCACCTGGCTCAAGCGCCATCTCGTCGTCATCGCCGGACTGCTGACGCTCGGCTATCTCCTGCTGCCGAACGTCGTCGTGACGGTGTTCTCCTTCAACAAGCCGAAGGGTCGCTTCAACTACGAGTGGCAGCACTTCTCCGCCGACGCCTGGAAGGACCCGTGCGGGGTCGCCGGCATGTGCGGCTCGCTGTCCCTCAGCCTCCAGATCGCCCTGTGGGCGACCGCCGGGGCGACCGCCCTCGGCACGATGATCGCCTTCGCGCTGGTCCGCTACCGCTTCCGCGCGCGCGGCGCCGTCAACTCGCTGATCTTCCTGCCGATGGCGATGCCCGAGGTCGTCATGGCCGCCTCGCTGCTCACCCTGTTCCTCAACATGGGCGCGCAGCTCGGCTTCTGGACGATCCTGATCGCGCACATCATGTTCTGCCTCAGCTTCGTCGTCACCGCGGTCAAGGCGCGCGTGATGTCGATGGACCCGCGCCTGGAGGAGGCCGCCCGGGACCTGTACGCCGGTCCGGTGCAGACCTTCCTGCGGGTCACCCTGCCGATCGCGGCACCCGGTATCGCCGCGGGCGCGCTGCTCTCCTTCGCGCTCTCCTTCGACGACTTCATCATCACCAACTTCAACGCGGGCTCGACCGTCACCTTCCCCATGTTCGTGTGGGGCTCGGCGCAGCGCGGAACGCCCGTTCAGATCAACGTCATCGGTACGGCCATGTTCCTCGTCGCCGTGCTGTTCGTCCTGGTCTCGATGCTGATCACCAACCGCCGGAACCACCGCAAGGCATAGACCCTCTGTAGGGAGTTGAAATCATGGCCCCAAGCGCCATGAGTCGTGGCAAAGACAACTGGATCTCCTCTCTCTCCGAAGCCCAGCCGGTCCCGTACTGGCTGGAAGACCCCGGCAAGCCCCACCCCGAACCCGCCCTCACCTCCGCCGAGACCTGCGATCTGCTGGTCGTCGGCGGCGGCTACAGCGGACTGTGGGCCGCGCTCAACGCCAAAGAGCGCGACCCGCGGCGGGACGTGGTCCTGCTGGAAGGCCGCGAGGCGGGCTGGGCCGCCTCGGGCCGCAACGGCGGCTTCTGCGCCGCCTCCCTCACGCACGGCCTGCCCAACGGCCTCGCCCGCTGGCCCGGCGAGATCCACCGGCTCCAGGAGCTGGGGACGCGCAACCTCGACGAGATCGAGGCCGCGCTCGCCCGGCACGGCATCGACTGCGACTTCGAGCGCACCGGCGAGATCGACGTCGCCACCGAGACCTACCAGGCCTGGGAACTGCGCGACTGGTACCGGGAACTGGAGGACAAGGGCCTGGCCGGCGGCATGGAGTTCCTGGACGCGGACGCCGTGCGCGAGCAGGTGAACTCGCCCACCTTCGCGGCGGGCCTGTGGGACCGCCGGGGCGTGGCCATGCTCCACCCGGCCAAACTGGCCTGGGGCCTGAAGCGGGCCTGCGTGAAGCTGGGGGTGCGCGTGTACGAGCACACGCCCGCGCTCACCCTGAAGCCGTACGGCGCCGGCATGGCCGTCAGCACCCCCTACGGCTCGGTCCGCGCCCGCCGGGTCGTGCTCGCGACGAACGTCTTCCCGAGCCTGCTGAGGCGCGTGCGCTCGTACACCGTGCCGGTCTACGACTACGCCCTGATGACCGAACCGCTCGACGCGGAGCAGCTCGCCTCGCTCGGCTGGAAGAACCGCCAGGGCCTCGGCGACGCGGCCAACCAGTTCCACTACTTCCGGCTGTCCGCCGACAACCGCATCCTGTGGGGCGGCTACGACGCGATCCACCACTACGGCGGCCGGGTGCGCTCGGAGTACGACGACCGCCCGGAGACCTACGCCAAGCTCGCCGGGCACTTCTTCACCTGCTTCCCGCAGCTGGAGGGCGTCCGCTTCACACACGCCTGGGGCGGCGCGATCGACACCTGCTCGCGCTTCTCGGCGTTCTTCGGCACCGCCCACCAGGGGAAGGTGGCCTACGCGGCGGGCTACACCGGCCTCGGTGTCGGCGCCACGCGCTTCGGGGCCGACGTGATGCTCGACCTGCTGGACGGGGAGCGCACCGAGCGGACCGAGCTGGAGATGGTCCGCAGGAAGCCGCTGCCGTTCCCGCCGGAACCGTTCGCCTGGACCGGCATCGCCCTCACCAAGTGGTCACTGGCCCGCGCGGACGCCCAGGCCGGCCGGCGCAACCTGTGGCTGCGGACGATGGACCGGCTGGGTCTGGGCTTCGACAGTTAGCGGACCGGGGCACCCCCCTTGGTAGATGTGACCCAGGTCACGTCGAAGAAAATCCGGGAACCCGCGTAATGCCCGCCGGGGACCTCCCTCTCTTCCGCTGAGGCGCGACCCGCGTCCACGAGAAAGGGAGGTCTCTCATGGCTGGGGCGAAAACGGCGGTCGAGTGGCTGGCATCCGTCGCACCGGATCCGGAGGCGTGCCGCTGGGAGTGGGAGCGCAACCCCCTCGGGGTGGCCCTGCTGCCCGCGGGCAAGGCCTGGGACGTGCTGATCCTCCCGGGCGACCTCGGCTATCCCACCCTGGACGTGCTCACCCGTGTACTCGACCAGCCGGGTCCGGTGCTGGCCGACTTCGGGGACAACAGGGTGGGCTTCTTCGTCCCCCCGGGCACCGCGGCCCGCTGGCTCGGCACCGGCATCCGCACCGCCGGATCCGGCACCTGGATCGTGGTGCCGTACCCGGGCCGGGCGACCCAAGGCGTGCGCTGGCTGGTGCCGCCGGACGGCTCGGGCACGCTGTCCGACCCGGCACTGCTGGAACTGGCGATGCACGAGGCGGCGGCGGGGCCGGCCGGGGGTGGGCGGGGTTGACGGCCGGACATCTTGACAACCGGATTGGTCCGGACCAGGTTGAGTGCGCTCCGCTCCTCCAACTCCCCCAAGCACGGAGGCACTTGTGGAACGCTCCAGACCCCTGGTCGCACTCCTCGCGGCCCTGGCCCTGGCCGTGCCCGGCGTCACGGCGCTCTCGTCGGCCGCGCGCGCGGCCGACGCGGACGCCGTGACGAACGGCGGGTTCGAGTCCGGCCTGTCCGGCTGGACCTGCACCGCCGGTACGACGGTCGGCTCACCCGTGCACAGCGGCGGCTCCGCGCTGCAGGCGACCCCGGCCGGCAGCGACAACGCCCAGTGCGCGCAGACGGTCACCGTCCAGCCGAACTCCGCGTACACGCTGTCCGGTTACGTCCGCGGCGCGTACGTCTACCTCGGCGCGACCGGCACCGGCACCACCGACGTCTCCACCTGGACCCCGTCCGCCCCCGACTGGCAGAAGCTGACCACCACCTTCACCACCGGCCCCGCCACCACCAGCGTCACGGTCTACACCCACGGCTGGTACGGCACCGGCGCCTACGACGCCGACGACATCTCCCTCATCGGACCGGGCGGTGGCGGCACCGGTCAGCCGCCCGCCGCGCCCGCCGGCCTCAGGGCCGGCACCGTGACGTCCTCCTCCGTCGCCCTGTCCTGGTCGGCGGCGACCGGCGCGACCGGCTACGCCGTCTACCGCGACGGGGCCAAGGTCCAGACGGCGAGCGGGACCTCGGCCACCGTCACCGGACTCTCCCCGTCGACGGCGTACAGCTTCCAGGTGAGCGCCACCAACGCCGCCGGCGAGTCCGCGAAGTCCGCGGCGGTGACCGCCACGACCGGTGCCGGCACCGGAGGCGGCTCCGGCGACCTGCCCGCCCACGCCCTGGTCGGCTACCTCCACACCACCTTCGCCAACGGCTCCGGCTACACCCGCCTCGCCGACGTCCCCGACAGCTGGGACGTCATCGACCTCGCCTTCGGCGAACCCACCTCGGCCACCTCCGGCGACATCCGCTTCAACCGCTGCCCGGCCGCCGAGTGCCCGAACGTCGAGAGCGACGCCGACTTCAAGGCGGCGGTCAGGGCCAAGCAGGCGGCCGGCAAGAAGGTGCTGATATCGATCGGCGGCCAGAACGGCCAGGTCCAGCTGACCACGACGGCGGCCCGCGACGCCTTCGTCGCCTCGGTCTCGAACATCATCGACACCTACGGCCTCGACGGCCTCGACATCGACTTCGAGGGCCACTCGCTGTCGCTGAACACGAACGACACCGACTTCAAGAACCCCACCACGCCCGCGATCGTCAACCTGATCTCCGCGCTGAAGACCCTGAAGGCCAGGTACGGGGCGAAGTTCGTGCTGACCATGGCCCCGGAGACCTTCTTCGTGCAGATGGGCTACCAGTTCTACGGCACCGGCAAGTTCGGCGGCCAGGACCCGCGCTGCGGCGCCTACCTCCCCGTCATATACGCCCTGCGCGACGCCCTGACCCTGCTGCACGTCCAGGACTACAACTCGGGTCCGATCATGGGCCTCGACAACCAGTACCACTCCATGGGCGGCGCCGACTTCCACATCGCCATGACCGACATGCTGCTCACCGGCTTCCCAGTGGCGGGCGACGCCGGCAACGTCTTCCCGCCGCTGCGCCCGGACCAGGTGGCGATCGGCATGCCCGCCTCCGTGAACGCCGGCAACGGCTACGTGGCCCCGGCCGAGGTCGACAGGACCCTGGACTGCCTCACGAAGCGGACGAACTGCGGCTCGTACCCGACCCACGGGACCTGGCCCGCTCTGCGGGGTCTGATGACGTGGTCGGTGAACTGGGACCGCTTCTCGAACTGGGAGTTCCAGCGGAACTTCGACGCCTACTTCGGCTGAGCAGAAGGGACAGACCGGTCAGCAGCACGGCGCACAGCAGCCAACTGGCCACCACGTCCAGCGGCCAGTGCCAGCCCCGCCGCACCAGCCCGTACGACACCCCGAGCACGAGTGCGGCGCCGCAGCCGACGGCGGCCCGGCGGGCGGCGGGGGAGCGGAGCCAGGGCAGCAGGAGCAGGGCCGCGGCGCCGTACCCGACACCCGCCGTCGCCGTATGGCCGGAGGGGAAATAGCCGACGGCCGGGGGCACCACGGGGGTCCCCGGCCGTGCGGTCCACTCCTTCAGCGGTACGACGACCGCCGGAAGCAGCGCCATCAGGAGCGCCGCGGCCAGGGGCGGCAGCCACCACCGGTGCGTGCCGGCGGCGCGGCCCCGCCAGGCGGCGTAGCACAGGGCGAGCACCAGCACCGGTACCGCGACCTGGATGTCGCCGAGATCGGAGAGGAGCTCCGAGAGGCGGTCGGGGTGCACGAGGTCCCGGCTGAGCCGCGCGTCGAGCCGCAGCAGCGGACCGTGGCCGACGACCTGCCAGGTGATCAGGGCGAACAGGACGGCCGGGACCCCGAGGAAGGCGGCGTACGCGGTGCGCCGGGCACGGGGGGCCGGTTGCTGGGAAGGCGGCTCGCAGGACACGCGTCCAGCTTCGCAGGTGCGGCCCGGCGTGCGAGGAAGGAGGTCGGCCGCCCCGGAACAAGGGGGGGTGGTTCCGAGGCGGCCGTCCGGATCGGAGTGTCGCACGCCCCGGGGGGTTTGGGGCGGCGACCGTCCGATCGGTGAGGAGATCCCGGAGCCGTCAGGCGCCGGTTGTGTGCGCGAGGGCACGACCAGGTCGAAGCTGGGGAGGCCCCGGCCTGAAGTCGTCCACAGTCCCCTGTGGACGAGGTGTATCTCTCATCGGGATCGAACTTACGGCAGGCCACGATGGTTGGGCAGACGGAATCGCGTCCCGCCATCCACCTCGCACACGTTCTTCACATGCCTGCCGCAGCCGTCCTTCAGAGGTGCGGACCAGTCGCTCAGATGCGCGGCCCGCGGCGCGTGCCTCAGATGCGGGAGAAGGCCTGCTCGATGATGTCCAGACCCTCGCCCAGCAGGTCCTCGCCGATCACCAGCGGGGGCAGGAAGCGGAGCACGTTGCCGTAGGTGCCGCAGGTCAGGACCAGCAGGCCCTCCTGGTGGCAGGCCTTGGCCAGCGCGGCCGCCGCCTCCGGGTTCGGCTCCTTGGTGGCGCGGTCCTTGACCAGCTCGATGGCGATCATGGCGCCGCGGCCACGCACCTCGCCGATGATGTCGAACTTCTCGGTCATGGCCTCCAGGCGGCCCTTCATGACCTCCTCGATGCGCTTGGCCTTGCCGTTGAGGTCCTGCTCCTTCATCGTCTCGATGGCGCCGAGCGCGGCGGCGCAGGCCACCGGGTTGCCGCCGTAGGTGCCGCCGAGGCCGCCCGCGTGCGCGGCGTCCATGATCTCGGCGCGGCCCGTCACGGCGGCGAGCGGCATACCGCCCGCGATGCCCTTGGCGGTGGTGATCAGGTCCGGGACGATGCCCTCGTCCTCGCACGCGAACCACTGGCCGGTACGGCAGAAGCCGGACTGGATCTCGTCGGCGACGAAGACGATGCCGTTGTCGGCGGCGAACTGGCGGATCGCGGGCAGGAAGCCCTTGGCCGGCTCGATGAAGCCGCCCTCACCGAGCACCGGCTCGATGATGATCGCGGCCACGTTGTCCGCGCCGACCTGCTTGCTGATCTGGTCGATCGCCATCTTGGCGGCCTCGGGACCCGCGTTCTCCGGGCCGGTCGGCCAGCGGTAGCCGTAGGCGACCGGCACGCGGTACACCTCGGGCGCGAACGGACCGAAGCCGTTCTTGTACGGCATGTTCTTCGACGTCAGCGCCATCGTGAGGTTCGTACGGCCGTGGTAGCCGTGGTCGAACACGACGACCGCCTGGCGCTTGGTGTACACGCGGGCGATCTTGACGGCGTTCTCGACGGCCTCGGCGCCCGAGTTGAACAGCGCGGACTTCTTGGCGTGGTCGCCCGGGGTCAGCTCCGCGAGGGCCTCGGCGACCTCCACGTAACCCTCGTACGGCGTGACCATGAAACAGGTGTGGGTGAAGTCGGCGAGCTGCGCGCTCGCCCGGCGTACGACGGCCTCGGCGGAGGCGCCGACGGAGGTCACGGCGATGCCGGAACCGAAGTCGATGAAGCTGTTGCCGTCGACGTCCTCGATGACACCGCCACCCGCGCGCGTGACGAAGACCGGCAGCGTGGAGCCCACGCCCTGCGCGACCGCGGCGAGACGGCGGGCCTGCAGCTCCTGCGACTTCGGGCCGGGAATGGCGGTGACGACGCGGCGCTCCTGCGGAAGTGCGGTCATGCGGGGCTCCTGGGGGGTATTACGGACTCTTGCCTTCTTTTCCCGCAGGCTAAGACGGGTGCCGCGGGGTGGGCATGCTCCATGTGGGCGTTGTCGGTGATTCCGGTTGTCCGCGATGGACATAGCCGGACCGGGACCGGCCGGCGCGCGGCCGCGGAGCCCACAGGGTGCCGTCGGCCGCGTAAACGGTGAACTCCCCTTGCCGGGGCGTTAGATTGGCTCGCTGACGGTGACGGAACGGCTGGTCAGGGGGCAACGTCGATGGACAGCGACGGGACGCGGGACACGCGCCGCACGCAGGCGAATCCGGTGCCGCGCCCTGCGGCGCCACCGGAGGGCTCCGCCCTGCCGCCCATGCCCGCGATGCCGCCCGGCGCGCCGCCCCGGCCGGACGGTGCGGCCTTCCTGGCCTGGCTGCGCGCCCCCCGGCCCGAGGCGGCGCCCGGCGTGTGGCGGCTGGGCCACCTGCCGCGCCCCGAGCAGGAGCCCGAACCGACCCCGGCCCGCCAACTGCTCAGCGGCGCCCTCATCGCCTTCCTCGTCGGCTGGCTGGTGTGGTCCCTGCTCTGGAACGGCTACCTCGGCGGCTGGTGGGTCATCCCTCTGGAGTTGTTCACCCCCGACTCCTGGCGCGAGGGCAACGACCGGGTGGGCAACGCCGTCCTCTGGTACTCGTACTACACCCTCATCGCCCTTGCCATTCTGCTCGTCGTCGGCCGCCTCGGCCGCTGGGGCGAGGTCTGGCGGCGCTACGGCCCCCCGGCCTGGCGCCCCGCCGGAGCGGCCGGACAGCCGGCCCCCGCGCCCGAGCGGGACCCCGCCGAATGGCCCCAGCTGCGCGCCGAGGGCGCGCACGAGGCCGCCGAGCGGCTGGCCGCCGAGGCCAGGACCGGGATCATGCGGGACGTCGACCACGCGCGGATCAGCCGAGCCTGGCAGAGCGTGCGGTCCGGACGGCACGGGCTGACGGCCTTCACCGGAGCCGTGCTGAAGGACGGCTCCGGGGCCTGCGCGCACCCCTCAGGCGACCGCGACCTGCCCACCCGTCACGCCCGCCACGACCTGCTCACCGGGCAGGTCCGGCTCGGCACCACCGCCGACGACCCGCGCAACCCCTACCACTACCGGGGTTCCGGACTCGCCCTCGGACCCGACCTGCTCGGCACCTCGCTGCTCGCCGTCGGCCCGGCCGGCTCCGGCAAGACCGGCTCGCTCATCCGGCCGCTCGCCGAGTCCCTGTGCCTGCACGCCCTCGCCGGGCGGGCCGCCGTCGTGGCGGTCGGCGCGGCGGGCGCCGGCCTCGGCCCGGACGGGGCGTACGACGTCGTCGTGCGCGTCGGACACCCCGAGTCCGTCTACGACCTCGACCTCTACGGCGGCACCACCGACCCCGACGAGGCCGCCGCCATACTCGCCGAGGCCCTCGTCGGCGACCTCGCCGACCCGCACCCCGGCAGCGACAGCCGACGCTCCACCACCGTCCTCGCCCAGCTGCTCGGACCCTTCCAGGCCGTCCACGGCCGCTTCCCGTCCGTGCCCGAGCTGCGCGGGCTCCTCGACGGCGCTCCCGGCCCGCTGGCCGCACTGCGCAAGGGGCTCACCGACACCGGCCAGGAGCCGCTGCTCAGGGAACTCGACGCCCGGGAGCGGCAGATGGCGCACCCCGGCGACGTGGGCACCGTGCTCGCCGACCGGATCGCGCTGCTCGACCGGCCCGCCTTCGCCTCCTTCTTCGACACCTCCGGCCACACCCGGCCCTTCTCGCTCAAGGCCCTCGACCATCCGGTCCGGGTCCGCATCGACCTGCCCGAGCGCGGGCACGCCGACGCCTCCCGGATCCTGGCCCGGCTGGTGCTCGCCCAGTTCACGGCCGGCGTGACGGTGCGCGAGGACCGGTCGCTCTTCGCCTGCCTGCTGCTGGACGACGCGAGCGGCGTCGTCACGCCGGAGGCCGTGCGCGGCATCCAGCGGCTGCGCTCCGCGGGCGCGGGCGCCGTGCTGACCCTGCGCACCCTGGACGACGCGCCCCGGCCGCTGCGCGGCCCGCTGCTCGGGGCCACCGGCTGCCGGATGGCGCTGTCCGGGCTCACCCCCTGGGACGGTCAGGACTTCGCCGAGGTGTGGGGCAAGGAGTGGACCGAGGCCCGCGACGTCACCGACCGGCAGATCATCGCCGAGACCCCGGCCGGCAAGGCCGTCCACATGCTGCGCCGCGTCATCACCGGCAAGGCGCCCACCGCCCGGGCCGTCACCGTCCGCCAGGTGGAGCGCGAGCGCTGGTCCGCGTCCGAGCTGGCGCACGGGGTGCCGCCGGGGCACGCGGTGCTGTCGCTGACGACCGTGCGGGGCGAGCACGCGCCGCCGTTGCTGGTGGATCTGCGGGGGTGAGCGGCGCGACCGCGGGGGTAAGACGGGTCCGGGCGACGGTCGGACCGGCATCGTACGGTGAGGCAGAATCGGCATAGGCCGTTCATACGCGGCGGCCAATTGATCACCATGATCACCGGATCTCCGCAACCCCACCGCGTTCCCGACCTGAAGGTCCCATGCCCCCGACCCTCGCCTCGCTCGTCCACCACTCCGCGCTCAAGCTGACCGTGCGCGCGGGCGAGGACCGCCTCGACGTGCCCGTGCGCTGGGCGCACGTCAGCGAGCTGGCCGACCCCGTGCCCTACATGGAGGGCGGTGAGCTGCTGCTGATCACCGCGCTCAAGCTGGACGCGGACAACCCGGAGGCGATGCGGCGGTATGTGAAGCGGCTGGTCGGCGCGGGTGTCGTCGGGCTCGGGTTCGCCATCGGCGTCAACTACGAGGACATCCCCGAAGCCCTCGTCGAAGCCGCCGAACAGGAGGGGCTGCCACTGCTGGAGGTGCCCCGCCGCACCCCCTTCCTCGCCATCAGCAAGGCCGTCTCCGCCGCGATCGCCGCCGACCAGTACCGGGCGGTGACGGCGGGCTTCGCGGCCCAGCGTGAACTGACCAGGCAGACGCTGACCGCCGGCCCCGAGGGCCTCCTCGCCGCGCTCGCCGCCCAGGTCGACGGGTGGGCCGCGCTGTACGACGCCTCGGGTGCCGTCGTCGCCGCCGCGCCCGAGTGGGCCGGCCGCCGGGCCGCCCGGCTCACCACCGAGGTCGAACGGCTGCGGGACAGGCCCGCGCCCGCCTCCGCGGTGGTCGCCGTCCCGGACAACGAGGACCGGGTGGAGCTGCACTCCCTCGGCACCGGCCGCCGTCCGCGCGCCGCGCTCGCCGTCGGTACGGCCGCGGCCCTGGGCACCGCCGAGCGGTACGCCGTCCACTCCGCGATCGCCCTGCTCACCCTCACCACCGAACGCTCCCGCTCCCTGTACGCGGCCGAGCAGCGGATCGGGGCGGCCGTCCTGCGCATGCTGCTCGCCGGGGAGCCGGACCACGCCCGGGCCGTCGCCGGGGACCTGTACGGCGGTCTGCTGGACGCGCCCTTCCGGGTGATCGTCGCCGAGGTGGCCTCCGGGCCGGCCGCGCGGTCGCACACCGAGGCGGACGCCGACGCGCTGGGCGAACTCGCGGAGGTGGTGGAGTCGGCGGCCGCGCGGTCCGGGGAGAGCGTGCTGGTCGTACCGGACGGGGACCGGCTGGTGGTGCTGGCCGCGGACGGGGGAGCGGCCGTGGCCGCCTGCGTCGCGCACGCGGCGGCGCTGGAGGCCGCGCGGCCGGTGCGGGAGCAGGCGGGCGGCGACGAGCAGGAACTGGTCGTCGGGCTGTCCGCCCCGGTCGGGCCGATCGCCGCGACCGCCGCGTACAAGCAGGCCGAGCAGGCGCTGTCCGTGGCGCGGCGGCGGGGCCGGGTGTGCGTGGAGCACGAGCAGCTGGCGGCGGGGTCGGTGCTGCCGTTGCTGGCCGACGACGCGGTGAAGGCGTTCGCCGACGGGCTGCTGCGGGCGCTGCACGAGCACGACGCAACGGGGCGGGGCGACCTGGTCGCCTCCCTGCGGGCGTGGCTCTCCCGGCACGGCCAGTGGGACGCGGCGGCTGCCGACCTGGGCGTCCACCGCCACACCCTGCGCTACCGGATGCGCAGGGTCGAGGAGATCCTCGGACGCTCCCTGGACGATCCGGACGTACGGATGGAGCTGTGGCTCGCCCTGAAGGCCACGTCGGCGGAGTGACCGTTCCCCAGGACCCTCGGCCTGTGCCCACCCACCACCCGACTCGGTCCGCTTGGAAGAAGCCTGTGCTTTCAGCCCGTCCGGCGTTTGAGGACGAGGCCGTCCAGGCCGATCGGGGTCGAAGGGGCGGAGCCCCTGGGGGATGGTGGGGGTCCCCCCTGCTCGAGCGCAGCCGAGAGCTTGGGGGAGGGCAGGGGCGGCGGGGGCGGCGGGGGCGGGAAACGCGGGGCCTCGGCCCCCACCTCGCCAAACCGGAGCATCTTCGATCGCCACCCGTACGACTCGGACAAGCGACCCCCGCGAGCCCCCGCCCTACGGTGTAGGACGACCGACAGAACACCCTCAACGCGGAAGGGTCGGGACTCGCAAATGCCCCAGGAAATGAACGTGGGGACCACCCACGCCTTCTGGCTCGCCGGCCGCCAGGCCACCGGCGAGGACACCTTCGACGTCACCTCCTCGTGGGACGGCCGCCTCGTCGCCCAGGTGAGCGTGCCGACCGACGCGCAGGTCGAGGAGGCCGTGGCCGCCGCCCACGCCGTCCGCGACGAGTTCGCCGCCACCCCGGCCCACGTACGCGCCGCCGCCCTCGACCACGTCAGCAAGCGCCTGGCCGAGCGCACCGAGGAGATCGCCCAGCTGATCTCCGCCGAGAACGGCAAGCCGATCAAGTGGGCCCGCGGCGAGGTCGGCCGTGCCGTCTCCGTCTTCCGGTTCGCCGCCGAGGAGGCCCGCCGCTTCAACGGCGGCGAGGCCCAGCGCCTCGACACCGACGCCGGCGGCAAGGGCCGCCTCGCGCTGACCCGCCGCTTCCCCAAGGGCGTCGTCCTCGGCATCGCGCCGTTCAACTTCCCGCTGAACCTGTGCGCGCACAAGGTCGCCCCGGCCATCGCCGCCGGTGTCCCGATCATCCTGAAGCCGGCCCCGGCCACCCCGCTGTCCGGCCTCGTCCTGGGCGACCTGCTCGCCGAGACCGACCTGCCGGCCGGCTCCTGGAGCATCCTTCCGGTCACCAACGACAAGATGCCCGCCCTCGTCCAGGACGAGCGCCTGCCGGTCATCTCCTTCACCGGTTCCGAGAAGGTCGGCTACGCGATCATGGACTCGGTGCCGCGCAAGCACTGCACCCTGGAGCTGGGCGGCAACGGCGCGGCCGTCGTCCTCGGCGACTGGGCGAGCGACGCCGACCTGGACTGGGCCGCGACCCGCATCGCGACCTTCTCCAACTACCAGGGCGGCCAGTCCTGCATCTCCGTGCAGCGCGTGATCGCGGACGCGTCCGTGTACGACCGCCTGCTGCCGCGCATCGTGGCCGCCGTCGAGGCCCAGGTCACCGGTGACCCGAGCGACGCCACCACCGACGTCGGCCCGCTGGTCAGCGAGGACGCCGCCCAGCGCGTCGAGGCGTGGGTCGACGAGGCCGTCGCCGCGGGCGCCCAACTGCTCACCGGCGGCAAGCGCGACGGCGCCACCTACGCGCCGACCGTCCTCGCCGACCTCCCGGCCGGCACCACCCTCGCCTGCGAGGAGGTCTTCGGACCCGTCCTCAGCGTGCAGAAGGTGGACGGCGAGGCCGAGGCCTTCGCCGCGGTCAACGACTCCAAGTACGGCCTCCAGGCGGGCGTGTTCACCCACGACCTCCAGGCCGCGTTCCGGGCGCACAGCGCCCTCGAGGTCGGCGGTGTCATCATCGGCGACGTCCCGTCCTACCGTGCCGACCAGATGCCGTACGGCGGCGCCAAGCAGTCCGGTGTGGGCCGCGAGGGCGTCCGGTACGCGATGGACGACTACACCTACGAGCGCGTGCTGGTTCTCACCGGCCTCGCACTCTGACCTGACACGGACAGGTCGGAAAGAGAACGGCCGGAGCCCGCTGTGCGGGGGCTCCGGCCGTTCTTGTCGTTCCGCGGAAGTGATCACGCCATTCACGGGAACGCACATTGATAAAAGCGATCTATTAAACAATAACTCACGCCTATCAAGTGCTGAGATAAGCGCTGCCTATCAAGCAATTGATTGTGCTTTTGACTTTCCCTCACCAAAGCGCGCACACTTCCTCCCGCACCGGGAGTCGGACATTCGCGGACACGCTGGAAAGCGTCGGCGCAAGCGACCGCATCACCATGTGTCGGGCGTGGGCCCTCATGTCGGCCCATCCACGATTCGTCCCGCCCTCCCGTGTCGCCGCCGGGTGGCGATGGCGCCAGGCCCGGCACCTCATTTCGCTGAGCAGTCGCTGGGAGCACCGTCGTGCCGATACCACTTGAAGAGGCCCTGGACATGCAGGTCGAGACCGCGCGGGGCAAGGCCGCCCTGCTCCGGTCGCCCGGACGCTACCTGGTGCTCTCCGCGCTCGCCGGAGCCTTCATCGGCGTGGGCGTCGTCCTGATGGTCATGGTGAGCGGCCCCCTCGGCCTGGCGCACTCCCCCTGGGCCAAGCTGGTCCAGGGTCTGGTCTTCGGTGTGGCGCTGACCCTGGTGATCTTCGCCGGCGGCGAGCTGGCCACCAGCAACATGATGACGATGGTCCAGGGCGCCGCCCGCCGCCGCGTACCGGCCCTCGTCGCGCTGGCCGTCATCGTCGCCTCCCTCCTCGGCAACCTGGTCGGCTCCGTCGTCTTCGCCTGGCTGGTGCACCGTGCCGGGGTGCTGGACGTCGCGGCTGCCCCCGGCAGCCCGGCGCCCGGCGCGACGATGCTGGACGGCATGCTGCACGCGAAGCTGGCGGAGAGCGGCGACGTGCTGTTCTTCCGCGGGGTGCTGTGCAACTTCCTGGTCTGCCTGACCGTGTGGATGGGCGTGCGGACCCGCTCCGACGCGGCCCGGATCGTGCTGATCTTCGCGGGCATCCTGGCCTTCGTCGGCTCGGGCTTCGAGCACGTGGTCGCCAACATGACGACCTTCTCGCTGGGCCTGTTCGAGCACGTGCCGGGCGTCACCGTGGGCGCCTTCGCCCACAACCTGCTCTTCGTCGGCCTGGGCAACCTCGTGGGCGGCGGCCTGCTGGTCGGCGCGGCGTTCGCCTTCACCGGCCGCCGCACCGCGCCGGGCGCCACCCCGGGCACCACCCCGGCGGCCGTCCCGGCGCCCCGCTCGGGCGAGAAGTCCGAGACCGCGACCGGGTCCGAGCCCGCGCTCGCGGCTTCGGCGGGCAAGACCGCCTGACCCGAGCGCGCGCCCGTACGCGCACCGGCGCGCGTGCCGGTACGCACCGCGCCTTTCCCGCGCTCCGGCCGGCCCAGGACACGTCACATCCGTCCTCGGCCGGCCGTCGGCGTTCACCGCGCGACTCACCCGACGGAGTTACCACGAATGGCGCAGCGGGGCCGACCGGACCGGCGGGCCGTTCCTCCGGCCCGCCCGGATCGGCGGCCGCCGCACCCGACCCGGTCTTCCCGGGCGCCGCACCGGCGCCCGGAGCGGGCGGCCGCCGGAGCCCGCGGAGCCCGATCGCGCGCGCGAGGGGTGGTGGGGTCGGCCCGTTTCGGGTACCAACGATCCAGTAGCACTGGTCGGTAACGAACGGTCCGCAATCACCCTTCTCGCGGCGAGGTGAGCCTCATGTCCGCCCCCACCACCCAACGCACCACCGTCACCGAACGCGAGGCCCGCCAGGTGGCGGAGGCCGCCCGGGAGCAGAACTGGCGCAAGCCGAGCTTCGCCAAGGAACTGTTCCTCGGCCGCTTCCGGCTCGACCTCATCCATCCCCACCCGCTGCCGGACGCCGAGAGCGTGCGGCGCGGCGAGGAGTTCCTGGACAGGCTGCACGCCTTCTGCGAGTCCACCATCGACTCCGCCCGCATCGAGCGCGAGGCGCGCATACCTGACGAGGTCGTCGCCGGCCTCAAGGAACTCGGCGCCCTCGGCATGAAGATCGACACCAAGTACGGCGGCCTCGGCCTCTCCCAGCTGTACTACAACAAGGCCCTCGCCCTGGTCGGCTCCGTCAGCCCCGCGGTCGGCGCGCTGCTCTCCGCCCACCAGTCGATCGGCGTGCCGCAGCCGCTGAAGATATTCGGCACCCAGGAGCAGAAGGACGCCTTCCTGCCCCGCTGCGCCCGCACCGACATCTCCGCCTTCCTGCTCACCGAGCCGGACGTCGGTTCCGACCCGGCACGCCTGGGCACCACGGCCGTACCGGAAGGCGACGACTACGTCCTCGACGGCGTGAAGCTGTGGACCACCAACGGGGTCGTCGCCGACCTGCTGGTCGTCATGGCGCGCGTACCGAAGTCGGAGGGGCACCCGGGCGGCATCACCGCGTTCGTGGTGGAGGCCACCGCGGAGGGCGTGACCGTCGAGAACCGCAACGCCTTCATGGGCCTGCGCGGCATCGAGAACGGTGTCACCCGCTTCCACCAGGTGCGCGTCCCGGCCGCCAACCGCATCGGCCCCGAGGGCGCGGGCCTGAAGATCGCGCTCACCACGCTGAACACCGGCCGCCTGTCGCTGCCCGCGATGTGCGCGGGCGCCGGCAAGTGGTGCCTGAAGATCGCCCGCCAGTGGGCCGCCGAGCGCGAGCAGTGGGGCAAGCCGGTCGCGCTGCACGAGGCCGTCGGCTCCAAGATCAGCTTCATCGCGGCCACCACCTTCGCGCTGGAGGCCGTGGTCGACCTCGCCTCCCAGATGGCCGACGAGGACCGCAACGACATCCGCATCGAGGCCGCCCTCGCCAAGCTGTACGGCTCCGAGATGTCCTGGCTGATGGCCGACGAACTGGTCCAGATCCGCGGCGGCCGCGGCTACGAGACGGCCGAGTCCCTGAAGGCGCGCGGCGAGCGGGCGGTACCGGCCGAGCAGATGCTGCGCGACCTGCGCATCAACCGCATCTTCGAGGGCTCGACGGAGATCATGCACCTGCTGATCGCGCGCGAGGCCGTCGACGCCCACCTCGCGGTCGCCGGTGACCTCATCGACCCCGGCAAGTCCCTGTCGGACAAGGCGAAGGCCGGCCGGAGCGCGGGTGTCTTCTACGCCAAGTGGCTGCCCAAGCTGGTCGCGGGACCGGGGCAACTGCCGTCCTCGTACAGCGAGTTCAAGCGCGAGGTCGACCTCTCCGGACACCTGCGCTACGTGGAGCGGCACAGCCGCAAGCTGGCCCGCTCCACCTTCTACGCCATGTCCCGCTGGCAGGGGCGCATGGAGACCAAGCAGGGCTTCCTCGGCCGGATCGTGGACATCGGCGCGGAACTGTTCGCGATGAGCGCGGCCTGTGTCCGGGCCGAGCGGCTGCGCGCCGAGGGCGAGCACGGCCGCGAGGCCTACCAGCTCGCCGACGCCTTCTGCCACCAGGCCCGCATCCGGGTCGACGAACTGTTCGGCCGGCTGTGGTCCAACACCGACGACGTCGACCGCAAGGTGGTCAAGGGCGTGCTCGGCGGGGCCTACGGCTGGCTGGAGGAAGGGATCGTCGACCCCTCGGGCGAGGGCCCGTGGATCGCCGACGCGACCCCCGGGCCGAGCGAGCGCGAGAGCGCCCGCCGCCCGTACGGGAGCTGACACCGGCCGACAGGCCGCCGCCCGTACGGGAGCTGACGCCGGCTAGCAGTACTTGTCGCTCGGGTCCCGCGTCGTCCAGGAGCAGGAGTCGATCCTGGAGCCACTGGCCTTCGTCAGCGTCGCCGTGTCGCTGGTGTTGTTCCAGACGTAGGCGCCACGGTCCTGGTACTTGTTCGACGCGGTGTCCGAGCCCTTGCCGGTGTGGATCTTCATGTACTTCCCCGCGCCGATCTTGACGTTCGGGAAGACGTACTTGTGGTTCGAGGCGTCCTTGAGGATCCAGCCCTTGAGCGAGACCGACGCGCCGCTGGTGTTCTTGATCTGCACCCACTCGGCGTTCAGGCTCGTGTTCGAGCGGGTGTCGCTGCCGGGGCTGTCGAACCAGACGTGGTTGATCCGCACGCCCCCGGCCGCCTCGGCCGGGGTGCTGAGCAGGGTGCCCGTGAGCAGGGCGGCGCCCACGAGAGCGGGCAGGGCGGCGCGCGTACGCACAGAACGCATGAAGAGATCCCCCCAAAGGATTCGTCCGCGAAGTCGTTCAAGGGCCGGTCGTCCACCGGCCCGACTGAATTGCTATCACACGATCTTCACTCATCCTTCACGAACAGGGGAACCGCTCCATCCCGCGACGAAAGCCTCCAAGCCACCCACCCGGGGGATGTGCTGTCCGGACGGCCCTCGCTTGCGGCCACAATGGGGGAATGACCGACAGTCCCGTCAGCCCCGCCCCGCTCGCCGACCCGCACCTCGTGTACGACCCGCTCGCGGGTGACGGCCCGAAGGACGTGGTGATCCTCGGCTCCACCGGGTCCATCGGCACCCAGGCCATCGACCTCGTGCTGCGCAACCCCGACCGCTTCCGGGTCACCGCCCTCTCCGCGAACGGCACCCGCGTCGCCCTGCTCGCCGAGCAGGCCCACCGGCTGCGGGTACGCACCGTCGCGGTCGCCCGCGAGGACGCCGTACCGGCGCTGCGCGAGGCACTGAGCGAGCGGTACGGCACCGGCGAGCCGCTCCCGGAGATCCTCGCCGGACCGGACGCGGCCACCGAGGTCGCCGCCTCCGACTGCCACACCGTGCTGAACGGGATCACCGGGTCCATCGGTCTCGCACCCACCCTCGCCGCCCTGGAGGCGGGCCGCACCCTCGCGCTCGCCAACAAGGAGTCGCTGATCGTCGGCGGTCCGCTGGTGAAGGCGCTGGCCAAGCCCGGCCAGATCATCCCGGTCGACTCCGAGCACGCCGCGCTCTTCCAGGCCCTCGCCGCCGGCACCCGCGCCGACGTCCGCAAGCTGGTCGTCACCGCCTCCGGCGGCCCCTTCCGCGGCCGTACCAAGGCCGAGCTGGCGCACGTCACCGTCGCCGACGCCCTCGCCCACCCCACCTGGGCGATGGGCCCGGTGATCACGATCAACTCCGCGACCCTGGTCAACAAGGGCCTGGAGGTCATCGAGGCGCACCTGCTCTACGACATTCCCTTCGACCGCATTGAGGTCGTCGTGCACCCGCAGTCGTATGTCCACTCGATGGTCGAGTTCACCGACGGATCCACGATCGCCCAGGCGACGCCCCCCGACATGCGGGGGCCGATCGCCATCGGTCTGGGCTGGCCCGAGCGCGTCCCGGACGCCGCCCCGGCCTTCGACTGGAGCAAGGCCTCCACGTGGGAGTTCTTCCCGCTGGACAACGAGGCCTTCCCCTCCGTGAACCTCGCCCGGCACGTGGGGCAGCTCGCGGGGACCGCTCCGGCGGTGTTCAATGCGGCCAACGAGGAGTGCGTCGAAGCCTTCCGCGACGGCGCGCTGCCCTTCAACGGCATCATGGAGACCGTCACCCGGGTCGTCGAGGAACACGGCACCCCGGTTTCGGGAACTTCACTCACCGTGTCGGACGTCCTCGAAGCGGAGACCTGGGCGCGGGCCCGGGCCCGCGAACTGACAGCCACGACGGCGACCGCGGAGGCGCGTGCATGACGACCTTGATGTTCATCCTCGGCATAGGGGTCTTCTTCGCCGGCCTGCTGATCTCGATCGCATGGCACGAGCTGGGGCACCTGTCCACGGCCAAGCTCTTCGGCATCCGAGTCCCGCAGTACATGGTCGGCTTCGGCCCGACCATCTGGTCGCGAGACAAGGGCGACACCGAGTACGGCATCAAGGCGATCCCGCTCGGCGGCTACATCCGGATGATCGGCATGTTCCCGCCCGACGACCAGGGCCGGGTCTCCGCCCGCTCCACCTCACCGTGGCGCGGCATGATCGAGGACGCCCGCTCGGCGGCCTTCGAGGAGCTCCAGCCCGGCGACGAGACGCGCATGTTCTACACGCGCAAGCCGTGGAAGCGCGTCATCGTCATGTTCGCGGGCCCCTTCATGAACCTGGTGCTCGCCGTCGCCCTCTTCCTCACCGTGCTGATGGGCTTCGGCATCAAGCAGGGGACCAACACGATCGAATCGGTCTCGCCCTGCGTCATCTCCCAGAGCGAGCACCGTGACGCGTGCAAGAAGTCCGATCCCGCCTCCCCGGCGGCCGCGGCCGGGCTGAGGAGCCACGACAAGATCCTCTCCTTCGACGGCAAGCCGACCAAGGACTGGAACACGCTCTCCGACCTCATCCGGGACAGCGCGGGCAAGACCGTCCCGATCGTCGTGGAGCGGGGCGGCCAGGATCTGACCCTGCACGCGAAGATCGCCGTCAACAAGGTCGCCGCGAAGGACTCGAGCGGCGCCTACGTCCAGGGCAGGTACGTCAAGGCCGGCTTCCTCGGCTTCAGCGCCGCCGAGGGTTTCGTCAAGCTCGGCTTCGGCGACTCCGTGACCTGGATGACCGACCGCGTCGGCGACGCCGTCGAGAACCTCGTCGCCATCCCCGGCAAGATCCCGGCCCTGTGGGACGCGGCCTTCGGGGACGGCCCGCGCGAGCCGGACTCCCCGATGGGCATCGTCGGCGCCGCCCGTATCACCGGTGACATCGCCACCCTGGACATCCCCGCCTCGCAGCAGGTGGCGATGTTCGTCTTCGTCCTCGCCTTCTTCAACCTCTCCCTGTTCCTGTTCAACATGCTCCCGCTGCTCCCGCTCGACGGCGGGCACATCGCGGGCGCCCTGTGGGAGTCGCTGCGGCGCAAGGTGGCCCGCGTCCTGCGCCGCCCGGACCCGGGCCCGTTCGACGTGGCCAAGCTGATGCCGGTCGCGTACGTGGTGGCGGGCGTCTTCGTCTGCTTCACCGTCCTCGTCCTGATCGCGGACGTCGTCAACCCGGTCAAGATCAGCTGAAAAGCAGTCGTTCTCTCTCTGCTGCGGCGACCGTGAATTCGCGCCCTTCACCCGGATAGCTCTTACGGGTGAAGGGCGCGAATCGCGTGCAGGGCCCGGAAGCGCGCTTCGTACGCCCTTGTCCTGCGCCGATCTTCCGTACCGGCCCGGGCGACGTCGGCTCCCGAGGGCTCGGGCGATCCGGGCGGGGCGCCCAACAAGAGAGCATTTCCTCTTCCACGGCCCCCATGTCCGGCTTCCCGCTATGGCATGCCAATGGGTGTATTGTCGGGCGGCCGTGTGCCCGCGTTCACGGCCGTGCCGTAATCTCAAGGCCTGGAGCCCGCCGTTCACGGGACTCGGATCTTGATCCACGACTTGGGGTTGCACTGCAGATGACTGCGATTTCTCTCGGCATGCCGTCCGTTCCGACCAAGCTCGCCGAGCGCCGGAAGAGCCGGCAGATCCAGGTCGGATCCGTGGCCGTCGGCGGAGACGCGCCCGTATCGGTCCAGTCGATGACCACGACCCGTACGTCGGACATCGGTGCCACCCTGCAGCAGATCGCCGAGCTGACCGCGTCCGGCTGCCAGATCGTCCGCGTGGCCTGCCCGACGCAGGACGACGCGGACGCGCTCGCGACCATCGCGCGCAAGTCGCAGATCCCGGTGATCGCGGACATCCACTTCCAGCCCAAGTACGTCTTCGCGGCCATCGAGGCCGGCTGTGCGGCGGTCCGGGTGAACCCGGGCAACATCAAGCAGTTCGACGACAAGGTCAAGGAGATCGCGCGGGCCGCCAATGACCACGGCACCCCGATCCGTATCGGCGTCAACGCCGGCTCCCTGGACCGGCGCCTGCTCCAGAAGTACGGCAAGGCCACCCCGGAGGCGCTGGTCGAGTCGGCCCTGTGGGAGGCGTCCCTCTTCGAGGAGCACGACTTCCGCGACATCAAGATCTCCGTCAAGCACAACGACCCGGTCATCATGATCGAGGCCTACCGCCAGCTCGCCGCCCAGAGCGACTACCCGCTCCACCTCGGCGTCACCGAGGCCGGTCCCGCCTTCCAGGGCACCATCAAGTCGGCCGTCGCCTTCGGCGCCCTCCTCTCCCAGGGCATCGGCGACACCATCCGCGTCTCCCTGTCGGCCCCGCCCGTCGAGGAGGTCAAGGTCGGCCTCCAGATCCTGGAGTCCCTGAACCTCAAGCAGCGCGGCCTGGAGATCGTCTCCTGCCCGTCCTGCGGCCGCGCCCAGGTCGACGTCTACAAGCTCGCCGAAGAGGTCACCGCCGGCCTCACCGGCATGGAGGTCCCGCTGCGCGTCGCCGTCATGGGCTGCGTCGTCAACGGCCCCGGCGAGGCCCGCGAGGCCGACCTCGGCGTCGCCTCCGGCAACGGCAAGGGCCAGATCTTCGTCAAGGGCGAGGTCATCAAGACCGTCCCCGAGTCCAAGATCGTGGAGACCCTCATCGAGGAAGCCATGAAGCTCGCCGAGCAGATGGAGGCCGACGGCATCGCCTCGGGCGAGCCGTCCGTCTCGGTCGCCGGCTGAACCCTGCGGCCTCCCCGCGCGCCGGCACCCTGAAGGTGCGCGGGGAACCGCGGCGACCAGCCGCACGCGACCGGCGGTCGCCCACCCGTCAGGACCTCCCCAGCTCGGAGGCGCACCGCCAAAGCGGCGCGGCTATAGTGCGGAGATCAGCAGAACCCCCAGGGTGAGGCCCCGCACGTGTTGACCCAGACCACCTCACGGGTGCTCGATCCGAGCGACCTGGATGCCGCGCTCGCCGTCCTCGACCGCGAGCCGGTCGCCAACGCCTTCGTGACCGCCCGGGTCCGCATCGCCGGCCTCGACCCGTGGCGCCTCGGCGGCGAGATGTGGGGCTGGTACGAGGACGGCATGCTCACGTCCCTGTGCTACGCGGGCGCCAACCTCGTCCCCATCTGCGCCACCCCGCGCGCCGTCCGCGCCTTCGCCGACCGCGCCCGCCGGGCCGGCCGCCGCTGCTCCTCCATCGTCGGCCCCGTCGAGGCCACCGGTGAACTCTGGCGCCTGCTGGAACCGCACTGGGGCCCCGCCCGCGAGGTCCGCTCCCACCAGCCGCTCATGGTCACCGACCGCGCGTCCGCCGACAGCGCCCCGGATCCGTACGTCCGCCGCATCCGCAAGGACGAGATGGAGACGATCATGCCGGCGTGCGTGGCGATGTTCACCGAGGAGGTCGGCGTCTCCCCGCTCGCGGGCGACGGCGGCCTGCTCTACCAGGCCCGCGTCGCCGAACTCGTGGGCTCCGGCCGCTCCTTCGGCCGCCTCGACGAACACGGCAAGGTCGTCTTCAAGGCGGAGATCGGCGCCGCAACCTCCCACGCCTGCCAGATCCAGGGTGTCTGGGTCGCCCCCGAGTACCGGGGCAGGGGCCTGGCCGCC
Source organism: Streptomyces sp. NBC_00820 (assembly GCF_036347055.1). Classification (NCBI taxonomy): domain Bacteria; kingdom Bacillati; phylum Actinomycetota; class Actinomycetes; order Kitasatosporales; family Streptomycetaceae; genus Streptomyces; species Streptomyces sp. NBC_00820. Next base: position 5,879,059 of record NZ_CP108882.1, read on the forward strand.
CCCGGCATGGCGGCCGTCCTCCAGTACGCCCTGGCGGACGTGGCCCCGGTGGTCAGCCTCTACGTCAACGACTACAACACGGCGGCCAGGCGGACGTACCGGCGGGTGGGGTTCCAGGAGATCGGCGCGTTCATGAGCGTGCTGTTCTAGGGGGTGTCGCTCCGGATCCTGACCGGAGCCGCGCCCGCGGACCCGGGCCGGCGGCCGCGCGACCGGGCCTGTCCTTCGTGCCCACCCCACCGCCCGCGGCCCCCTGTACGCTCCCGGCATGGACCTCGTGATCGGCCCCCTGGACCTCGCCTCCCACGTCGACGAGGCCTTGGCCGTGCAGGCCGTAGCCTTCGGACTGGGGGCCGAAGAAGTCGCCGTACGCCGCCAGATCGTCCAGCGCCACATGCGGTTCCCAGGCGCTCGCGCCCTCGGGGCCACGACCTCCGACGGGTACCTCGTGGGGTTCGTCTACGGCATGCCCAACTCCCGCGACCACTGGTGGTCCACCGTCGTCGCCCCCTACCTGCGCGCCCAGGAGAACGACGGCTGGCTGGACGACGCCTTCGTCATCACCGAGCTGCACGTCCACCCCGACCACCAGAACCGGGGCATCGGCCGCCGGCTGATCACCACCATCACCGACAGCGCCGCCCAGCCCCGCTCGATCCTCTCCGCCATCGACACCGACAGCCCCGCGCGCGGCCTCTACCACTCCCTCGGCTACGTCGACCTGGCCCGCCGCGTCCACTTCCCGAGCGCCCCGAGGCCGTACGCCGTGATGGGCGCGCCGCTGCCGCTGCGCCGCATGTAGCGGTCGCCGTTCATAACCGATTTCCGCCGGAACAGCCAGCCCGGCTAACCTCCTAGCCATCACCCTCTCCCACTCTCGGCCGTGCCCGAGCGGGGGGACCACATCGGCAGGAGTACGAGAAACATGGCGAACGCACCGGTCCAGCGCATGTCCCAGTTGTTGGCGAAGACGTTGCGTGACGACCCGGCCGACGCCGAGGTCCTCAGCCACAAGCTCCTCGTCCGCGCCGGCTACGTCCGCCGCACGGCTGCCGGCATCTGGTCCTGGCTGCCGCTGGGCAAGAAGGTCCTCTCCAACGTCGAGCGCATCGTGCGCGAGGAGATGGACGCCATCGGCGCCCAGGAGGTCTCCCTCCCCGCCCTGCTGCCGCGCGAGCCCTACGAGGCGACCGGCCGCTGGAACGAGTACGGCCAGGAGCTGTTCCGCCTGAGCGACCGCAAGGGCGGCGACTACCTGCTCGGCCCGACCCACGAGGAGATCTTCACCCTGCTGGTGAAGGACCAGGCGTCCTCCTACAAGGACCTGCCGGTGATCCTCTACCAGATCCAGTCGAAGTTCCGCGACGAGGCCCGCCCCCGCGCCGGCATCCTGCGCGGCCGCGAGTTCCTGATGAAGGACTCGTACTCCTTCGACACCGAGGACGAGGGCCTCGCGAAGTCCTACGCCCTGCACCGCCAGGCCTACCAGCGCGTCTTCGAGCGCCTGGGCCTGGACTACCGCATCTGCGCGGCCACCGCCGGCGCGATGGGCGGCTCCAAGTCCGAGGAGTTCCTGGCCCCGGCCGAGGCCGGCGAGGACACCTTCGCCGACTGCCCGAACTGCGACTTCGCCGCCAACACCGAGGCGGTCGGCTACGGACTGGTGGCCGTCGACGGCTCGGCCGTGCCCGCGCTGGAGGAGATCCCCACCCCCGACACCCCGACCATCGAGACCCTGGCCGCCTCCCTCGGCGTGCCGGCCTCCGCCACGCTGAAGAACCTCCTGGTCAAGGTGGACGGCGAGATCGTGGCCGTCGGCGTGCCCGGCGACCGCGAGGTCGACCTGGACAAGGTCGAGGCGCACTTCGCGCCCGCGGCCGTCGAGATGGTCACCGAGGCGGACTTCGCCGGCCGCCCCGACCTGGTGCGCGGCTACGTCGGCCCGCAGGGCCTGGGCGAGAAGGTCACCTACATCGCCGACCCGCGCGTGGCCCCCGGCACCTCCTGGATCACCGGTGCCAACAAGGAGCACACGCACGCGAAGAACGTCGTCGCGGGCCGTGACTTCGAGGTCGCCGAGTACGTCGACGTCGTCGTCGTGCAGGAGGGCGACCCCTGCCCGAAGTGCGGCACCGGCCTGAAGCTGGACCGCGCCATCGAGATCGGCCACATCTTCCAGCTGGGCCGCAAGTACGCCGACGCCCTCAAGCTGGACGTCCTCGGCCAGAACGGCAAGCCCGTCCGCGTCACCATGGGCTCCTACGGCATCGGCGTCTCGCGCGCCGTCGCCGCGCTCGCCGAGCAGACCGCCGACGACAAGGGCCTGTGCTGGTCTAAGGAGGTCGCCCCGGCCGACGTGCACGTCGTCGCCGCCGGCAAGGCCCTGCAGACCGAGGTGGCCCTCGACGTCTCCGAGAAGCTGGCCGCCGCGGGCGTCCGCGTCCTGGTGGACGACCGGGCCGGCGTCTCCCCGGGCGTGAAGTTCACCGACGCCGAGCTGATCGGTGTCCCGCAGATCCTGGTGGCCGGCCGCCGCGCCGGCGAGGGCGTGCTGGAGCTGAAGGACCGCAAGACCGGCGAGCGCGAGGAGCTGACCATCGAGGAGGCCATCGCCCGCCTCACCGCCTGAGGAACCCCGTAGCGGGAGCGCCCTGAGGTGACCCCGCACCGGGAGCGTCCCGAGGTGACCCCGCACCGGGAACACGAGAACGCCGGGCGGGCTGGGAAGACCAGCCCGCCCGGCGTTCTCGTGCCCGCGCGGCCTACAGCCAGGTCGCGAACTCCAGCAGCAGCTCGGCGTCCTGCTCACGGCCCACGCGGCGGGCCCGCACCCCGGACTCCACCGCGCGGAACAGGGTCCAGCCGCGCAGCCGCTCCTGGTCCACCTCCAGCGATTCCGCGAGCTTCTTGATCCGGCGCCGGGTGATCGACGGCCCGGAGGACGTGGCGATGAGGTCCTCCACCCGGTCACGCACGAGGCGCGCCAGGTCGAAGGCGCACTCGCCGACCACCGGGTCGGGACCGACCGCCAGCCACGGCAGGCGCTCCCCGCGGAGCACCTTGCTCTGCCGGAGCGTGCCGTGCAGCAGCCGGTGCTCGGGCGGCGCGGACAGCAGCTCCTCGCGGACCGCCAGCGCCGTCTCCACCAGCGGCCGCGCCTCGGCGTCGGCCCGGGCGCCCGCCCGCATCGCCTCCGCCTGCCGTCCGGTGCGCTCCCCGACCGTCTCGAAGACGTGGGCCGTCGCACCGGCCGGCGGCTCGACCCACAGCCGCCGCAGCGTCCCCGCCGCCTCCAGCAGGGCCTTGGCCTCCGGCAGGGTCCGCACCGACACGTCCGGGTGCAACCGCTCCAGCAGCAGCGCCCCCTCGCCGGCATCCCGTGCATCCGTCTCCAGCAGCTGTACGGCGCCCAGGCCGCCCCAGTGCGCCAGCGCCGCCCGCTCGCTCTCCGGCCGCGCCCGGGCGGGGGCCAGCTTCAGTACCGCCGGGGTGCCGTCGGCACGCCGGACCAGCACCACCAGGCTGCTGCGACCGCCCGGCACCTGGAGCCGTTCCACGGTCAACTCGCGTCGGGCGAGAGCCTGTTCGGTCGCCTCAGGCAGCCTCGCCAGCCAGTCGTCGCCGGGCGGCGCCGTCTCACCGGTCGCCCGCACCAGGCGCTGCGGCGGTTCGAAAGCCATGCGCGAGTCGTTCCTTCCTGCTGGTCTGCTGGTCTGCTGGTCTGCTGTGCGTGGGCCGTCGTACGGGTGGCTACGACGTCACGCCGACGGCGTCGCGGAACCCGGCGCAGCGGTTGTGCCGGTCGCGCCGGCCCGGCCGGCCGGGCCGCCGGCCCGCTCGGCGAGCCCAGGGAAGGCTACGCTCTCCCCGCTCCAGCGCACCGCCCGCACCGCCGCCTCGCGCAGCGCCGCCGCGGCGGCACCGCGCCGCACGCCGGCCGTCGCTCGCACCAGGTCCGAGTACACCCCGGCGACCCGCTCCTCCAGCTCGGCGGCCAGCCGTACCGCGGAGGCCGCGTCGGTCACGGGGTGCGGCAGCGCGTACGCGGCGTTCGCGGCCACCGGTGCGCCGCCCAGGTCGCGCACCTGGCGCACCAGCGCGTCCCGGCGGGCCCGGTGCGCGTCGTAGGCCGCCCGCGCCTCGGTACGCCGCCGCTCGCCGATCCGGCCGCCGACGACGCCGTACCCGTACACGGCCGCGTGCTCGGCGGCCAGCGCGGCCTGGAAGGCGTCCAGTTCGGCCTGCTCGGGGCCGTCGCTCCGCCTGGCCGCGTCGATCCTGGCGCTCACGTGGTCCCCCCGGTCAGCAGGTACGCGTGCGCGGCCCCGGTGGCCGCCACGGACGCCATCAGCCGGGCCAGCTCGCCCGGCACCTCCAGCAGATCGTGCGCCCTGCGGTCGGCGAGGTTCCGCTCGGCCGTGGCGAGCGAGGCGAGCGCCTCCTTCTCGGTGGTCGCCTTCCCCGCCGAAGACGTGATGGCCGGGGACGCGGTCGACCCGGACGCGGCCGACGGGGATGCGGCGGACGGGGATGCGGTCGACCCGGATGCGGCCGACGAGGTCGCGTGGGCGGCGCGGGACACCGTGGGGGAGGGGGACTCGGCGGACGCGGTGCCGCCGAACGCCTCCGCGTGCGCCGCGACCTCCGCGCGCAGCGGGCCCAGCCGCGGCGCGAGCGCCGGATGCGCGGCGAGCACGGCGTCGTAACGCGCCAGCAGGTCCGCGCTGTCCCGGGCCGCACGCGCGCGTGCCCGGGCGGACGCCGACGGGGCGCCTTCCTTGGAACCGGGACCTGCCGAGCAGCCGGCCAGCAGCAGGGCGGCCCCCGCGGCGGAGGCGAGCAGGGATCTTCTGCGCGGCCCCGAGGGGGTGCGCGGCGGTGGGGGATACGGCACTGCAGACGTCCTCGGGGGAACTCGTACGGAAGGGAGATCGGCGACCGGTGGCGCGCCCGTGATCACGGTACCCGCGCATCCATCCCGCCGACGTCACCGGCTCAACACCGCCCCGGCAGGGCCCCGGCGAGGCCCCCTCAGGGGCTCGGGGAAGCGCGCGACCAGCCACATACGACCCGCACCCACCGAAAAGCCCGGCCACCCCGACGCCGATTCCCGGCGCTGTTTCCGGCCGCGCCGCCGCGGACACGTGTGGACGGCAACACTCCCCGCGACCGGATACCCTTTGACCAGACACGCGACCCAACCACAACAGCACACGCGGCCGAGGAGTCACCCGGATGAGCACCACCCAGAGCGAGAGGCTGCGAGAGCTGCTGGAACCGCTCGTCACCTCGCAAGGGCTGGATCTCGAAGAGATCGCCGTGGACTCCGTGGGACGCAAGCGGGTGCTGCGCGTGGTCGTCGACTCCGACACCGGAGCGGACCTGGACCAGATCGCCGATGTGAGCCGCGCGCTCTCGGCGAAGCTCGACGAGACCAACGCGATGGGTGACGACGCGTACGACCTGGAGGTCGGAACCCCGGGCGCCGAGCGTTCCCTCACCGAGCACCGGCACTTCGCGCGCGCGGTGGACCGGCTCGTGAAGTTCCAGCTGGCCGAGGGCGACGAACTGGTCGCGCGGATTCTGGACGTGGACGACGAGGGCCTGGACGTCGAGGTGCCCGGGGTCAAGGGCCGCAAGGCGAAGGCCCGGCGGCTCGGCTTCCCGGAGATCGCCAAGGCGCGGGTGCAGGTCGAGTTCAATCGCAAGGACAAGAAGGACATGAAGGAAGAGGAGGAGGCGTAGCCAATGGATATCGACATGAGCGCCCTGCGGGGTCTGGTCCGGGAGAAGGAGATCTCCTTCGACCTGCTGGTCGAAGCGATCGAGTCGGCCCTCCTCATCGCCTACCACCGCACCGAGGGAAGCCGCCGACGCGCGCGCGTGGAGCTCAGCCGGGAGACCGGTCATGTGACCGTGTGGGCGAAGGAGGACCCCGAGGACCTCGAGGAGGGCCAGGAGGCCCGCGAGTTCGACGACACCCCGTCCGGGTTCGGCCGTATCGCCGCCACCACCGCCAAGCAGGTGATCCTGCAGCGGCTGCGCGACGCCGAGGACGACGCGACGCTCGGCGAGTACGCCGGCCGTGAGGGCGACATCGTCACCGGCGTGGTCCAGCAGGGCCGCGACCCGAAGAACGTGCTCGTCGACATCGGCAAGCTCGAGGCCATCCTGCCCGTGCAGGAGCAGGTCCCCGGCGAGACCTACGAGCACGGCCTGCGCCTGCGCTCGTACGTCGTGCGGGTGGCGAGGGGCGTTCGCGGTCCCTCCGTGACCCTCTCCCGCACGCACCCCAACCTGGTGAAGAAGCTCTTCGCCCTGGAGGTGCCGGAGATCGCCGACGGTTCGGTCGAGATCGCGGCCATCGCCCGCGAGGCCGGTCACCGCACGAAGATCGCCGTTCGGTCCACCCGTTCGGGTCTGAACCCCAAGGGCGCCTGCATCGGCCCGATGGGCGCGCGGGTGCGCAACGTGATGGCCGAGCTGAACGGCGAGAAGATCGACATCGTCGACTGGTCGGACGACCCGGCCGAGATGGTGGCGAACGCCCTGTCACCCGCCCGGGTGAGCAAGGTGGAGGTCGTGGACTTCGCGTCCCGCTCCGCACGGGTGACCGTGCCGGACTACCAGCTGTCGCTGGCGATCGGCAAGGAAGGGCAGAACGCCCGGCTCGCCGCCCGCCTCACCGGCTGGCGCATCGACATCCGGCCCGACACCGAGCAGGCCGGGGAATAGTTCCAGGCCGCGATTCGGTCGGATCACGACAGTTCCGAGTGCGGCAGCTGTTCGATCTCCCCCTCGGCGGGGTGAGGTCGGTACGGGGAGGTAGACTTAACTGTGTCTGGCCGGACGCATGCCCGAGCATGCCCTGAACGCACCTGTGTGGGGTGTCGGGGGCGGGCGGCCAAGGACGATCTCCTGCGGATCGTGGCGATCGAGGACGAGTGTGTCCCCGATCCTCGCGGTACGCTGCCCGGCCGGGGTGCCTATGTGCACCCCGCCCCGGTCTGTCTCGATCAGGCGGTACGCCGCCGAGCGTTCACGCGGGCACTGCGCGTCCCGGGAACGCTCGACACAAAGGCGTTGCGCCAGTACGTCGAGCAGACAACAGTTGTTGAGGCAACGCCGTAAGACGAGCCGCTCGGAAAACCGTGCGGCCTGGTACCTCGCGAGTCGAAAGCAGGTCGAGATTGCGATGAGCACTCGATGAGTACGCGATGAGTACGCCCATGAACTAGCGACGGTCCGGTTCCCCGGACCTCAAAGGAGCGAAGTGGCTAAGGTCCGGGTATACGAACTCGCCAAGGAGTTCGGTGTAGAGAGCAAGGTCGTCATGGCCAAGCTCCAAGAACTCGGTGAATTCGTCCGTTCGGCGTCTTCGACCATCGAAGCGCCCGTAGTACGTAAGCTGACCGACGCCTTCCAGGGTGGCTCCGGCAAGTCCGGCAAGCCCGCCCCGCGCAAGGCCGCCCCCAAGCCCGGCGCGCCCTCCCCGGCGCAGGCGGCACGTCCGGCTGCTCCGAAGCCGCCGGCCCCCAAGCCCCCGACGGCCCCGCAGCCCGCAGCTGCCGCCCCCGCGGCTCCCGCGGCGTCCGCGCCGGCCTCGGGTCCGCGTCCGGTTCCGGGCCCCAAGCCCGCGCCGCGCCCGGCCCCCGCTGCCCCGGAGTTCACCGCTCCGCCGGCCGCTCCGGCCGCGCAGGCTCCGCAGGCCCCCCAGGCTCCGGCCGCCCAGGGTCCGCGTTCCGGCGCCCGTCCCGGTGCGCCGAAGCCCGGTGGCCGTCCGGCCGGTTCCGGTCAGGACCGTCCGGAGCGTCCGGCCCGTCCGGGTCAGGGTGCTCCGCGCCCCGGTGGCCAGGCCCCGCGTCCCGGCGCTCGTCCGGCCGGTCCGCGTCCGGGTAACAACCCCTTCACCTCCGGTGGCTCCACCGGCATGGCGCGCCCGCAGGCTCCCCGCCCGCAGGGTGCTCCGCGTCCCGGCGGTCACGGCGGTGCTCCCGGTGCTCCCGGCGCCGGTCCCCGTCCCCAGGGGGCGCCCGGCGCCCAGGGTGGCGGCCCGCGTCCGCAGGGTCCGGGCGGTTCCCGTCCGTCCCCGGCCGGTATGCCCCGCCCGCAGGGTGGCCCGCGTCCCGGCCCGGCCGGCGGTCCGCGTCCGAACCCCGGCATGATGCCGCAGCGTCCCGCTGCCGGCCCGCGTCCCGGCCCTGGTGGCGGCGGTCGTGGTCCGGCCGGTGCCGGTCGTCCCGGTGGCGGCGGCGGCGGTCGTCCCGGTGGCGGCGGCTTCGCCGGTCGTCCCGGTGGTGGCGGTGGCGGCTTCGCCGGTCGTCCCGCCGGTCCCGGTGGTGGCGGCGGTGGCTTCGCCGGTCGTCCGGGTGGTCCCGGTGGTGGCGGCGGTGGCCGTCCCGGCTTCGGTGGCCGTCCCGGTGGTCCCGGTGGCCGTGGTGGCACGCAGGGCGCCTTCGGTCGTCCCGGTGGTCCCGCGCGTCGTGGTCGCAAGTCGAAGCGTCAGAGGCGCCAGGAGTACGAGGCCATGCAGGCCCCGAGCGTCGGCGGCGTGATGCTGCCGCGCGGCAACGGTGAGGCCATCCGCCTCTCCCGCGGCGCGTCGCTCACGGACTTCGCCGAGAAGATCAACGCCAACCCGGCGTCGCTCGTCGCGGTCATGATGAACCTCGGCGAGATGGTCACCGCCACGCAGTCCGTCTCCGACGAGACGCTGCTCCTCCTGGCCGGCGAGATGAACTACACGGTTCAGATCGTCAGCCCCGAGGAGGAGGACCGCGAGCTGCTCGAGTCCTTCGACATCGAGTTCGGCGAGGACGAGGGCGACGAGGACGACCTCGTGGTCCGTCCGCCGGTCGTCACCGTCATGGGTCACGTCGACCACGGTAAGACCCGACTGCTCGACGCCATCCGCAAGACGAACGTCATCGCGGGCGAGGCCGGCGGCATCACCCAGCACATCGGTGCCTACCAGGTCGCGACCGAGGTCAACGACGTAGAGCGCAAGATCACGTTCATCGACACCCCGGGTCACGAGGCGTTCACCGCCATGCGTGCCCGTGGTGCCCGGTCGACGGACATCGCGATCCTCGTCGTCGCGGCCAACGACGGCGTCATGCCGCAGACGGTCGAGGCGCTCAACCACGCCAAGGCGGCCGACGTCCCGATCGTCGTCGCGGTCAACAAGATCGACGTCGAGGGCGCCGACCCGACCAAGGTGCGCGGTCAGCTGACCGAGTACGGCCTCGTGGCCGAGGAGTACGGCGGCGACACCATGTTCGTCGACATCTCCGCCAAGCAGGGTCTGCACATCGACAGCCTCCTCGAGGCCGTCGTCCTCACCGCGGACGCCTCGCTCGACCTGCGGGCCAACCCGAACCAGGACGCGCAGGGCATCTCGATCGAGTCCCGTCTCGACCGCGGCCGCGGTGCCGTGTCCACGGTCCTCGTCCAGCGAGGCACCCTGCGGGTCGGCGACACGATGGTCGTGGGCGACGCCTACGGTCGCGTGCGCGCCATGCTCGACGACAACGGCAACAACGTCGCCGAGGCGGGCCCGTCGACGCCGGTCCAGGTCCTGGGCCTGACCAACGTCCCGGGTGCGGGCGACAACTTCCTCGTCGTCGACGAGGACCGCACCGCTCGCCAGATCGCGGAGAAGCGCGCTGCCCGTGAGCGCAACGCGGCCTTCGCCAAGCGCACGCGCCGCGTCTCCCTCGAGGACCTGGACAAGGTGCTCAAGGCCGGCGAGGTCCAGCAGCTGAACCTGATCATCAAGGGTGACGCTTCCGGTTCGGTCGAGGCTCTCGAGTCCTCGCTGCTCCAGCTGGACGTCGGCGAAGAGGTCGACATCCGCGTCCTGCACCGTGGTGTCGGTGCGGTCACGGAGTCCGACATCGACCTGGCGATGGGCTCCGACGCCATCGTGATCGGCTTCAACGTCCGTGCGGCCGGTCGTGCCGCGCAGATGGCCGAGCGCGAGGGTGTGGACGTCCGGTACTACTCGGTCATCTACCAGGCGATCGAGGAGATCGAGGCGGCCCTCAAGGGCATGCTCAAGCCGGAGTACGAAGAGGTCGAGCTCGGTACGGCGGAGATCCGCGAGGTCTTCAAGTCGTCCAAGCTGGGCAACATCGCCGGTGTCCTGGTCCGGTCGGGCGAGGTCAAGCGCAACACCAAGGCGCGCCTCATCCGCGACGGCAAGGTCATCGCGGAGAGCCTCACCATCTCCGGTCTGCGTCGCTTCAAGGACGACGTCACCGAGCTCCGCGAAGGCTTCGAGGGTGGTATCAACCTCGGAAACTTCAACGACATCAAGATCGACGACGTCATCGCGACGTACGAGATGCGCGAGAAGCCGCGGGTGTAACCACCTTCGCTTCGCCGCTGGCCGGCGGGACATCTGTCCCGTCGGCCAGCGGGCCGTTCCCGGGGGCTTCGCCCCCGGACCCCGGGCCTTGTGCCCACCCACCCGACTCGGTGGGCCGACAGTCAGCCGAACGGGCGCCCTGTCGGCCCATCGAGCTGGGCGGGTGGGCAGGAAGCCGGAGTCCGGGAGGCGGAGCCCCCAGGTGGGGCCGCCGCAACCGACGGCACCGGGAAACCCTGTCGAGCCACCGGCGGGTACGCGGTACCGTTCTTGGTGTCCCAGGCCATACGGCTCCGGGGCCACCGATCCCGTACCGGCGGGTGAACCGGCAACACACATGTACGTGGGGACTCTGTCCTTCGACCTCCTCCTCGGCGACGTCCACTCGCTGAAGGAGAAGCGCTCCGTCGTTCGCCCGATCGTCGCCGAACTCCAGCGGAAGTACGCGGTGAGCGCGGCAGAGGTCGACCACATGGACCTCCACCGGCGGACGATCATCGGCCTGGCCGCGGTCTCCGGAGACGCGGCGCACCTCACCGACGTACTGGACCGGTGCGAACGGCTGGTCGCCGGCCGCCCCGAGGTGGAGCTGCTGTCGGTACGACGGCGGTTCCACGGCGACGGCGACGACGACTGACCACAAGAACAGATCAGGAAAGAACGGGAGACGGACCAGTGGCCGACAACGCGCGGGCGAAAAAGCTGGCGGACCTCATCCGAGAGGTGGTGGCCCAGAAGCTGCAGCGCGGGATCAAGGACCCGCGGCTCGGTACCCACGTCACCATCACGGACACCCGTGTCACGGGTGACCTGCGGGAGGCGACCGTCTTCTACACGGTCTACGGGGACGACGAGGAGCGGACGGCCGTGGCCGCCGGCCTGGAGAGCGCCAAGGGCATCCTGCGCTCCGAGGTCGGCCGTGCGGCCGGCGTGAAGTTCACCCCGACCCTCACCTTCGTCGCGGACGCCCTGCCGGACACCGCCCGGAACATCGAGGACCTCCTCGACCGGGCCCGGCAGTCCGACGCGCAGGTGCGGGAGACGTCCGCCGGTGCCGCGTACGCGGGTGACGCGGACCCGTACCGGAAGCCGGGCGACGACGAGACGGACGACAGCGCCGAATGACCAGCAAGCCCACCCCGCCCGACGGCCTTGTCATCGTCGACAAGCCGTCGGGCTTCACCTCGCACGACGTGGTCGCCAAGATGCGCGGGATCGCCCGGACCCGCCGTGTCGGCCACGCCGGCACCCTCGACCCCATGGCCACCGGCGTCCTCGTCCTCGGCCTGGAGCGCGCCACCAAGCTCCTCGGGCACCTCGCCCTCACCGAGAAGGAGTACCTGGGCACCATCCGCCTGGGCCAGAACACCCTCACCGACGACGCCGAGGGGGACATCACCTCCTCCACCGACGCCTCCCAGGTGACCCGGGACGGCATCGACGCCGGCGTCGCCAAGCTGACCGGCGAGATCATGCAGGTGCCGTCCAAGGTCAGCGCCATCAAGATCGACGGCGTGCGGTCGTACAAGCGGGCCCGTGACGGCGAGGACTTCGAGATCCCCGCCCGCCCGGTGACCGTCTCCTCCTTCACGGTGTACGACGTCCGGGACGCCGTCGCCGAGGACGGCACCCCGGTGCTCGACCTGGTCGTCTCGGTGGTCTGCTCCTCCGGCACCTACATCCGTGCCCTCGCCCGTGACCTGGGCGCCGACCTGGGCGTCGGCGGCCACCTCACCGCGCTGCGCAGGACGCGCGTCGGGCCGTACAAGCTGGACGTGGCGAAGACGCTCGACCAGCTCCAGGCCGAGCTGACCGTGATGCCGATCGCCGAGGCCGCGTCCGCCGCGTTCCCCCGCTGGGACGTGGACGCCAAGCGCGCCCGGCTGCTCGCCAACGGTGTCCGGCTGGAGATGCCCGACCAGTACGCGGGCGGCGGAGCCGTCGCCGTGTTCGACCCCGAGGGCCGCTTCCTCGCGCTCGTCGAGGCGCACAAGGGCAAGGCGAAGAGCCTGGCCATCTTCGGCTGAGTGGCTGAGTGGCTGAGTGGCTGAGTGGCTGAGCGGCTGAGCGGCCGATGGGCTGACCGGCCGATCGACGGATCGGCTGAGTGGCTGATCTGACTCCGCGGTCGGGCCGGGCCGGGCTGGTCCGGTCCGGCCCAGTTCGGTCCGGAAGGGTCGGACCGGTTTCTCGCGGGTGTGTGCCCGTGGAGCGGCGGCCACGGGGTACTTGCTACTGCCCGCCGCTCCACGGTCCCCCCTCGGTTCCCCCACCTCTAGGGTTATCCAGTCACCCCCGCTTATTCACCCGTCCGGGCAGGCGCTCGGAGTGAACGGGGGGAGCGGAAGGGGGCGCTTTCGCATCGTGAGCTGTCCCGCTGATCACCGCGCACCTACCGTCGGGAGACGAGGGCGCGTGTGCGTGGGCGGGGAGGTACGGCGATGGCGGGACGGGGTGCCGGTCACGCGGGCCGCACCGATGACGGCGACCGCACCGATGACGGCGACCGGACCGCCGACGCCCTGGAGCCCCCTGTCGCGGACCTCGTCCAGATCCGCGACCCGGCCGGCCGCCCCCGCGGCGTCGGCTTCCTCGCCGACCATCACGGCACACTTCTCACCAGCCACGAGGCCGTCGACGGCCTGCCCCGGATCGTGCTGCACGCCCCCGGGCACCGGACCTGCGTGATCGACGCCCGCGCCGACGCGGGATCCGTGGTCCCATTGCCCCGACTCGGCCTCGCCCTGGTCCGCACCGAGGGCCTGGAGGTGGAGCCGCTGCCGCTGAGCGTGCGGGAGCGGATCGACGCCGGTACGTACGTCAGGGTCGCCGCGGGCCGCTGGCGAGAGGCGCGGGTGCTGGCCGCGACCCAGGTCACGTACACCGCCACCGACCGGTCCCATCTCCTCGACGACGCCCTGGAGCTGGCGATCGGCACGGCGGGCCGCGACGCGCTGCGGCCGGGCGGCGGCGCGGCCGGCGGACCCGTGCTCGACGCGCGGACCGGCGCCGTACTGGGCGTCCTCGGCACCGCCCTGCGCTCCGACCGGCGCGAGGACGGCTTCGCGGTGCCGCTGCGCACCCCGGCCCCCGCGGGCGGCACGACGGAAGAGACGGCCGCCGCCAAGGCGGCGCTCTCCGGACTCCTCGCCCGCAACGAGACCACCGTGCCCGCGTACGGCGTCGACCTCAACCTGGCCGGAGTCCTGGAACTGACCGCGACCTTGGTGGGCCAGGACGGTCCGCCGAGCGCCCCGGACACCGGCATCGGCACGGCCGCCTGTGCGGACCCCGCCTTTGTGCAGCCGGTCGAACGAGCGCAGGCGGCAAAGGAGTTGGCCGTCTTCACGCAGGGGCCCCGCACGATGCTCGGCCTCGTCGGGCCCCCGGGCAGCGGCCGTACGACCGAACTCGCGGCCCTCGCCGCCCGCCGCGGCCGGGGCGACCGGCCCGCCCCGACCCTCTGGCTGCGCGGAGCCGACCTGCGGCCGGGCGACGCCTCGGTGGCCGACGCCGCGCGCCGCGCGCTGGACCGTGCCGCCCGGATCGTCGCCTCGACCCGCCGCGTCGCCGTCGCCGGCCTCGGCGACCTCACCCCCGAGCGCCTGGCCCGACTCGCCGTACGGACCGGCCACCCGCTGCTGCTCGTCCTCGACGGTCCCGAGGAGATGCCGCCCGTCCTCGCCCACCGGCTGTCCGAGTGGACCGGGGGAACGGCTGACTGGCTGCGCGGGACCGGGGCGCAACTGGTGGTGGCCTGCCGGGAGGAGTACTGGGAGCGCGCCGGTGGCGCCTTCCCCGCGGACCTCCTGCACTCCCCGGTGGAACCGGCCGGCCTCCTCACGCCCTGCGTACGGCTGGCCGACCTGACCCCCGAGGAGGCCCGCCTGGCCCGCGCCCGCCACGGCATCCCCGACGGCGCCCTCGGTGACCGCGACGCTCGGCACCCGCTCGCCCTGCGCCTCCTCTCCGAGGTCCGCTCGGCCCTCCCGGACGCCCCGGCCGCCGGACCCGTGGACCGGCACGAGGTGTTCTCGGCCCACCTCGACCTCATGTGCCTGCGCGTCGCGGTCCGCCTCGCCACCGAGAACGGCCTGCGCGGCACGGCCGTACGACGGCTCGCCGCCCGGGTGGCCGGACAGGTGCACGAGGCAGCCCGGCGCAGCCTCGGCCCCGGTCAGGGGTCGGTCGACCGGGCCTCCTTCGAGGCCGTGTTCCCCTGGGGGGCCGCCCCGGCCCGGCTCGGCGGCGGCACCGGCTGGGCCTCGGCCGTCCTCGGCGAAGGCCTCCTGGTCCCGGCCGGCGACGGTTACCGCTTCGCGCACGAGGAGCTGGCCGACTGGATCCAGGGCGTGCACCTCGACCTGGACGAAGCCCTGCACGCCCTGGTGCACCGTCCCCGCACCCCGGGCGAGGCCCACCCCCTGCCCGTACCGCACCACCGCCTCGGCCCGGTCGTCCAGTCCCTGCTCCTGCACGGCCGCCAGCAGGGCACTCGCCAACTCGCCTTCCGGCTGCGTGAGTTGGTGGACGCCCTGGACCTGGACACCACCTCGTGGTGGGCCGCCCGCCTGCTCAGCCACACCCTCCTCCAGGTACCGGACGCGACTCCGTACCGCGAGGTGCTGAGTCTTCTGGCCGAGCGCGTCGTCACCTGGCGCCTCGGCCACCGTCCGGTGCCGCCCGACTTCGCGCCCGCCTTCTGGACGGCGCTCCCTCTCGCACACGCCGAGCGCTTCGAACTCCTGCGGCACCTGGTCCTGGCGGACGGGGCGCCGGAGGAGGGGGCCTGTACGGACGGGGCGTCGGTGGAGGGGAGCGGGCGGAGGGTGTGTGCGCAGAGGGGCGCCGACGGACGCCTCGGTGGCGGTGGCGGTGGCGATGGCGATGGCGATGGCGATGGCGATGGCGGTGGCGGTGCCGGTGCCGGTGGGGGCACTCCGGCTCGGGCGGCCGGACCGGAACGTACCGGCGCGTGGCACTCGGGCGGGCCCGGCGAGCCCGGGGGTGAGCGGTACCTCGACGCCGCCGCCCGGCTGCTGGCCGCCGAGCCCGCCGCCGTACAGCCGTGTCTCACGCGCTGGTTCGACGACGAGCGGCCGTTGCCCGCGACCCCGCACGCCACCGTGGCGACCGCCGCGCAGGTGCTGCTGCACACGCACCGGCACGGGGCCCTGGACGACCTGGCCGAGGTGCTCGTGGAGTGTGCCCACCCCAGGGCCGACGAGCTGCTCGCGGTCCTCGCCGAGGAGGAGCCCTCGGCGGTGTGCCGGGCCGTGCACCGCTGGGCGCACGACGAGCGGCCCGCCCGCCGGACGGCGGCGATGACCTTCGGCCCGCGCGCGGCCCGCCACGTCCGCTCGACGGCCGACCGCGCGCTGCTGCGCCACGCGGCCGAGGCGGTGCTCACCCGCACCACCGGCCGGACCCCGCACGGTGGCGCCCTCGCCCTGCTGGTCCTCGACCCGCACACTCGCGACCGGCACCTGACCCGGGCCCTGCGCCACTGCGCCGACGGAGATCCCGACTTCCCGGCCGCCGCCCTCGTCCTGGCCCTCACCACCCATCCCGATCCGGTCCTGGACGCCTTCCGTGCCCGCCTGCTCGGTGCTCCGGACGCCGACGAGACGCTCCACACGCTCGCCGACGTCATCACTCCGGCACTCGCCCGCCGGATCGCCCTCCTGGTCCGGGAGACCGTCGTCCTGCGCCCCGGCAGCGCCGAGCACGTGGCCGCGTACGTCGGCCGGTGCCTCGACCGGGGCCCCACCGCCCGTTCCGCCCTGCTGCCCCTCGTCTCCGGCCTCCTCGACGCGGCCCCCGTCCCGGTCCGCACGGCCCTCGCCACCGTGCTCGGCGCCTCCGGCACCCCGGCCTCCCACCCCCTGCGCCGCGAACTGCTGGACCTCCTGCTCGCCCGCGAGGAAGATCCGGCCGTGCTGCTCACGGTGCTGCGCACGGCCGCCCGGGACGCGGGCGCAGGCCACGGCGCGGATGCGACGTCCGCGGCCGCGGCCGCGGACGTCGGTGGGGGGTGTGGTCCGCACGGCGGCGGGGAGGACGGCAACGGGGGCCTCGGCGGGGACACCGGCGAGGGCGTCGGCCGGGGTGGCGACGAGCAGCGCGGCGGGCAGGGAACCGGGCAGGGCACCGGTCAGGACTGCGGGCAGGGTTCCGGGCAGGACCGCGCGCAGGACCACGCGCAGGACTGTGGAGTGCGGGGCACGCTCCGGGACGACGAGGTCCGCGGGCTCGTCCACCGCACCGGCCTCCTCCTCGTCCGCACCCCCGAGGGCGCCACCCGGTTCGACGCCGGTCTGGTCGACCTGGCCCGGCACGTGCCCGGCTTCGCCGCGCGGATGACCCGCTGGCTGGCCGACGCCCCGGACGACTGGGCCGCGGTCGTGGGCCCCAGCACCCGCCGCACGGTCGAGAACCTGGCGGGGGCACGGGTGCCGGCCTGATCGGTCCGACCGGGCCCTCACGGACGTGCGCCCGATCACAGCCCCGATGCCGATGCGGGGCCACGGCAACCGGCATGGCACCCTTAGACCTGCACAAGAGGTCAAGGTAGACACGGACACGGGTTCGAGGAGCGGTCACAGTGCAGCGCTGGCGTGGCTTGGAGGACATCCCCCAGGACTGGGGGCGCAGCGTCGTCACCATCGGTTCCTACGACGGCGTGCACCGGGGCCACCAGCTGATCATCAAGCACGCCGTGGACCGCGCCCGCGAGCTGGGCGTCCCGGCCGTCGTGGTCACCTTCGACCCGCACCCCAGCGAGGTCGTCCGCCCCGGCAGCCACCCGCCGCTGCTCTCCGCGCACCACCGCCGGGCCGAGCTGATGGCGGAGCTGGGTGTCGACGCGGTCCTCATCCTGCCCTTCACCACCGAGTTCTCGAAGCTGTCGGCGGCCGAGTTCGTGGTCAAGGTCCTGGTGGACAAGCTGCACGCCAAGGCGGTCGTCGAGGGCCCGAACTTCCGCTTCGGCCACCGGGCGGCCGGGAACGTGGAGTTCCTCGCCGAACAGGGCAAGGTCTACGACTTCGAGGTCGAGATCGTCGACCTGTACGTCACCGGGGAGGCGGGCGGCGGCCAGCCGTTCTCCTCGACCCTGACCCGCCGTCTGATCGCCGAGGGCGACCTCACCGGCGCCCGGGAGATCCTGGGTCGCCCGCACCGCGTCGAGGGCGTCGTCGTGCGCGGTGCCCAGCGCGGCCGCGAGCTCGGCTTCCCCACGGCGAACGTCGAGACCCTGCCGCACACGTGCATCCCCGCCGACGGTGTCTACGCCGGCTACCTCCACGTCGAGGGCGAGGCCATGCCGGCCGCGATCTCCGTGGGCACGAACCCGCAGTTCGACGGCACCGAGCGCACGGTGGAGGCGTACGCCATCGACCGCGTCGGCCTCGACCTGTACGGCCTGCACGTCGCCGTCGACTTCCTGGCCTACGTGCGCGGCCAGGCGAAGTTCGAGTCGCTGGAGGCCCTGCTGGAGCAGATGGCCGAGGACGTCGAGCGCTGCCGCGAGATCGTGGCGGCGGACGCGTAGCGCCCGGGGCTCCCGGCCCTCACGGGGCACACGCCCACGAACAGAACGCGAAGGGCGGCCGGTGCGGTGAGCACCGGCCGCCCTTCGTCGTACCGTCCTACTGCTGCTGGGGCGGAGCCTGCGGCGGCTGCTCCTGCGCCGGCTGGCCCTGAGGGGGCTGCGCCTGGGGCTGCCCCGGCTGCTGCGGGTATCCCGGCTGCGGCGGGTACGGCTGCTGCCCGGGAACGGGTTGCGGCGGGTACGGCTGGGGCTGCTGAGGCTGCCCGGGACCGGCCTGCGGATACGGCTGGGGCTGCTGCGGGTACGGCTGCCCCGGCTGGCCCTGGTGCGGCGGATAAGGCTGCTGGCCCGGGGCGGGCGGCTGGCCGTAGAGACCCGGGTACGGCTGCTGCCCCGGCACGGGTTGCCCCGGCTGCGGCTGTCCGGGCATCGGCTGTCCAGGCATGGGCTGCCCCGGAATCGGCTGACCCTGCATGGGCTGGCCCGGCATCGCGTACCCGGGCATCGGCGGGGCGGCCACCGGCGGCGGGTTGCCGTTGCTGGTCCACAGCCCGTGCGACTGCTGGTGCCGTACGAAGTCCTCGGCGATCATCGCGGAGAGGTTGAAGTACGCCTCCCGCACCTTCGGCCGCATCATGTCGAGGTCGACCTCGGCGCCGGCGGCCAGATGCTCGTCGAACGGCACCACGACCACGCCCCGGCAGCGCGTCTCGAAGTGGGACACGATGTCCTCGACCTTGATCATCTTGCCGGTCTCGCGGACCCCGGAGATGACGGTGATCGACCGGGAGACGAGGTCGGCGTACCCGTGCGCGGACAGCCAGTCCAGCGTCGTGCTGGCGCTGCTCGCGCCGTCCACCGACGGCGTGGAGACGATGATCAGCTGGTCGGCGAGGTCCAGCACCCCGCGCATCGCGCTGTACAGCAGACCGGTGCCCGAGTCGGTGAGGATGACCGGGTACTGCTTGCCGAGCACGTCGATGGCGCGGCGGTAGTCCTCGTCGTTGAACGTGGTCGACACGGCCGGGTCCACGTCGTTGGCGATGATCTCCAGACCGGAGGGCGCCTGCGAGGTGAAGCGGCGGATGTCCATGTACGAGTTCAGGTACGGGATCGCCTGGACCAGGTCACGGATGGTCGCCCCGGTCTCGCGGCGCACCCTGCGGCCGAGCGTGCCGGCGTCCGGGTTCGCGTCGATGGCGAGGATCTTGTCCTGGCGCTCGGAGGCGAGGGTGGCGCCCAGCGCGGTGGTCGTGGTCGTCTTGCCCACGCCGCCCTTGAGGCTGATGACCGCGATCCGGTAGCAGGACAGCACCGGCGTGCGGATCAGCTCCAGCTTCCGCTGCCGCTCGGCCTCCTCCTTCTTCCCGCCCAGCTTGAACCGGGACGACGCGGCGGTGGGACGCCCGCTCTTCGCCTTCTGCCGCTTGTTGTTGAGCAGCCGGTCCGAGGACAGCTCCACGGCCGCGGTGTAACCCAGCGGCGCGGCACCCGGGTTGGTCGGCTGCCGCTGGTCGTGCTGCATGGGCTGCGGCCACGCGGCACCGGCGCGGGGGTCGACCGGGGCACCCTCGGGGGCCTGCCCCTGCTGCGGGAAGCCGTAACCGCCCTGCGGATCGTGCGGGTTGGGGGTGCCGGGCGGCGGGAAGCCGTAGCCGGCCACAGCGTTGGGGTCGTTCGGGGTCGGCAGCGGGAACCCGTAACCACCGGGCGGCGCCGGGGGAGTGGGCGCTCCCGGCGGCGGGAAGCCGTAACCGGCCACGAGCGCGGGCCCGTTCGGACCCGGCTGCTGCGGGAAGCCGTAACCGCCGGGCGGGAGGGGACCCGTGGGAGCCGGCTGCGGTGCCGCTGCCCCGGTCTGCGGGGCCGGAGCAGCGGGGACACCCGGGGCCTCGGGCGCGCCGGGCATGCCGGGGGCGTACGGCTGGCCGGGCTGGGGCGCGGGCGGGTTCCACGCGGCGGGCGCGGGCTGTGGCGCCTGAGGCTGGAACGGCGGCTGCTGCCCCAGCGCGTCCACGGCATCCGCCTGCTGCGGCTGGGGCTGACCTGGCGTCGGGCCCGGCTGCGGCGGCGCCGCCTGAGCGGGCCACTGGGCCGCCGGGGCCGGGGCGGCGGGCTGGTACGACGGCGGCAGCGGCGGCACGCCGCTCTGCGGCGCGGGCGGAGGAGTCCAGGCGGGCGGCGCGCCCTGCGGCACCGGAGGAGCGGCAGGAGCGGGACCCTGAGGGGGGATCGGGGTGGCAGCGGCAACGGGGGTGGGAGCGGGCGGAGCGGCGGGGGCCGCGTGGTCCGTTTCCGGTGAGGCCCCGTCCCCGGGCGTGCTGCCCTCGGTCACACCGGTCCCGCCGGACGTGGCGGCGTCGGTGGCGGCCGAGCCCTCCTGGGACACCGCGGCACCCGAACCGGCGGGCGCGCCCTCGGCATCGCCGTCACCGGCCTCCTGCGTGCCCTGCGTGTCCTGCGTGCTCTGTTCGGCCTGCTCGGCCGGGTCGGAGGACTCGGCAGACGCGGGTGCCTCGGCGGACACGGGCGACTCTGCGGCCCCGGCGGAGGACGCGGTATCCCCGTCCGGCACCGAGGTGTCCTCGGAGCCGGCCTCGGCGAACTCCGCCACCGGCGAACCGTCAGGCCCGGAGCCGACCTCGGCCCCGGCCGCGGCCCCGGTGTGGGACTCGTCCTCGGTCCCGGCCGTGGCCTCGGCGGCCGGCCCGTTCTCCGCGAGCCCCTTGTCGCCGCCCTCGGCACCGTCACCGACCTCGGCGGAAGCGGCCCCCTCTGCGTCGCCCTCCGCGGGGTTCGCCTCCGCCGGCTGGGCACCCTGGGCGTTGGCGGCAGCCGCCCGTTCGGCGATCTCGGCCATCTCCCGCTTCAGGGCGCCGGCGGAGAACCGCATGGTCGCGCCGCTCTCCAGGTCGCCGTTGTCGGCCTCGGGCGCCGGTGCGGCCGGGACGGAGGGAGGCGGGGTCTGCTGAGACTGCTGCGGCTCGAAGCCGGCCGGCAGGTGCGGCACCGGAACGGGACTCCCGACCGGGGGAGCGGGCGGAGCGTACGGCGCGCCCGGACCGCCGGTCGGAGCCGGCGGCGGGGCCGGAGTCGGAGCGGGAGCAGTGAAAGGCGCGCCGGGCATGCCCGGCGTCGGCGTCGGCGCGGGGGCGGGAGGCGTGGGAGGCGCCGCAGGGGGCGGCGGGGCGAACGACGGAAGCTGTGCCGCACCCGGACCGGCCGGTTCCCCCTGCCCGTCACCCGAACCCGAACCGGCGAAACCGCCCATCCCGGCCGCGGGCGCACCCGCGGCGGTCCCGGAGGCCCCGGACGCGTTCTGCGTGTACCAGGCGGGCGGGGCGTAGTCGATGGTGAACTCGCCGGTGGTCTCGAAGGCCGATTCCGCGTCGGGCTGGTCATCGTCGGGTGTCGCCCAGCCCCCGCGGATCCCGTCCCGATCGCTGCTCACAGTTCCTCCTGGTGTGGTCGCGCACCCTCATGGCGTGCCGGGGCGACCAAGTCGTGTCGTTCAAGTCGTCCGTAGTGGTGGGGCAGTCCGGTCCCCCGGCCCTCCCCCTGGGGCGACGCCCGCTCCACGGGTTCCGGCATCGCGCCCGCTCCCAGCCTAATCACCGTGAGGCGTACGACGGCAGGCCCGCCCACCACTCGACACGTGACCACCGGCCCACGGCGCACCGGCACATACCGCCGCCCACCCGCCACTCTGTCACGGCAATCACGCAGAAAACAGCGGACAAAGGGCGAACCGGCGGCGCACCATCGCCGCACACGCGCCGAACAAACCGGACAATAAAGGTCAGTTCAGTCCATCCGGCGCGGGGTGCCCAACAATCCGATCTCGGCATCGGTGGGTTGGGTGAGCACGTACTGCCGGTCACGGTCGGTGCACCACAGGGTGACGCCGTCGGGCAGCGCCGGCAACGACTCCACCTCGGTCCGGGACAGCCCCATCGTGCGCCCCAGCTCCGCCGCCTCGTCGGGCGAGACCCGCTGGATGCCCGCGAGCCGCGCCTGCCGCAGCAACCGGGGCGCGACCGGGCTGAGGTAAGGCAGCAGGGTCAGCACCGACTGCCAGGGGCCGCCGACCACCCGTCCGCGCGGCGGCCGCATGCCGCAGTCACGCACGACCAGCACGGGCGTCCCGGCCGACGCGCCCTGGGGCGGCACCCGCCCCACGTCGAACACGGACAGCCCGTTCTGCCCGCCGCCCATGGCGTGCACCATCTGCATCCAGGCCTGCGGCCGGCCGGTCTCCACGGCCACCCGCGCCCCCGTCGCCGCCGTCCGCAGCGCCAGCACCTGCGCCGTCCACAGGCCGCCGATCAGCACGATGTCGTACGGAGTGGGCCGGTTGATCCCCAGCACGGCCGGCTGCCCCTCGGCGTCCACACCGGCCACCACGCCGTCGTCACCGATCGGCAGGGCGAGCGCGTCCAGTTGCTGCCCGGGCAGCGAGTGCCGCGTGTGCCGGGGCCCGATCAGTCCGAGCCCGCGCCGCAGCCGCTCACCGGCCCGCGCCAGCCCGGAGGCGTCCGGCACTCCCGCGCCGGCCGCGCCCGCACCGCCGGGAGCCGTAGTCGTCGGAATCGTCAACGCGCACCTCCAAGGGGCAACGTGGCCAGCATGCCCGGCAGTTGCTCGCGGTCCAGCCGGGCCAGACCCGCACCGGCCTGCTGCGCCGCGCTCTCCAGCGCGCGGCGCGCGGCCACGAGCTCGTCGTCGCTGCGCCCGGTCACCCGCAGGTGCCCGCACAGCGAAACCTCCTGCCGCTCGCCGCGCGCGAGCGTGAGGCTGAAGGTGGTGGCCAAAGCCGGAATCGCCGTCACCCGGGCGACGAACTGAGGCAGCGACTCACCCCGGGCGCCGCCCAGCTGGGGCCAGCGCCGGACCCAGTACGTCGTGTGCCGCCGGTTGTCGCACCGCCAGCTGCGCCCGGACTCCTCCGTACGCCGCTCACGCGCCTCACCGCGCGCCGCCTCGGCGGTGACCAGGGGGTTGGCACAGGCCGAGGTGGCGAGCGCGGAGACCAGCTCCTCCTCGTCGAGCACGCTGGCCCGGAACCCCGCGCCGGTCAGCCGGCTCGCGAGATGGTCCGCGACCCGCACCACGCACTTCTGCGCCCCGAGCAGTCCGCCACCGCGCGCCGCCACCGCCTCCGCGCACAGCTCGGGATCGAGCTTCAGCGCGATCCAGGTGATGCGCACCGCCGGGGCGCCCGTCTGCTCCTGGAGCGGCTGGTAGTTGGCGACGGCCACGGACTGCTGCGGCAGATGCAGCGCGGGCGCCGGCTGCGTGTGCAGCACGACCTGGGCCGACTCCAGCCGGATCCCGTCCACCTCCAGCGCGTCCCGCACCAGCCCCAGCGGCAGCGGCTGCCGGTTCCGCTCGGCCCGCAGCGCCGTGGTGTCGGCCTCGACCTGGAGGACGGCGGTCAGGAAGGTCCCGTCCCCGGCCATCCCGACCGGGCGCCGGTCACGGCCGCCGTAGGAGTAGGTGCGCAGGGCGGGCTCGCACTCGAGGGCGGGCACCAGCGCCGGTTCCGTGCCAGGCGGTACCGGGGTCGCGGCGGCGCGCCGCTGACGTGCCTTCAGCTCACGGGCCGTGCCGAGCCACTCCGGCAGCGAGCGCCCCCGCCGCCGTACGAAGGCCAGCAGGACCAGGGCCACCGCGACGATCGCGGCAGGTACCAGCGCCAGCGTGCCGATCGCCCAGCCCACGACCAGGACGGCGGCCGCGATCTCCACCAGGACGAGTCGTTGCAGACGAAACGAACCGGCCTGCCCCGGCCGGTGTCCGGGGCCCAGCGTGACCGCCTGACGCGGCGCTTCGGACCGACCGGACGTCTCTCGTGGACCCGGCGCCGACTCGGCCGTACGACCACGTGCCGCGGACCGGCCGCGCGAACGCGTCCGCGTTCCGGAAGTCATCACTCCATCCCCCCGTTTTGCTCACAACTCATGGGAACCACGCGAACGCACAGGCCCCTTGAGGGCCCAGGTACCCTACCCGCTCCGCAGGACTCGTCCCGCACCAGGCATAGTAGGGGCCGGGTCCGACAACGGAGGGCGGGGGAGCGTGGTCCCCGGGCGCGCTCCGCGTGAGACACGGGGAGAAACGGCACAGATGGCATCTCGGCGGGACCAACTCAACGCCTACACCTTCGCGAAGCGCCGCATGCTCGCGTCGTTCGTGCAGTCGTCACCGGATGCCTCGGACGAGGGGGCTCCACGACCGCTGCGCGCGGTGCTGCCGGGCGCGATCGTCGGCGTGGTCGTCCTGGCGGCCTTCGGAGCCTGGGGCATGTTCAGGCCGACGGCCCCGGAGGGCTGGGACGCTCCCGGCCAGAAGGTGATCATCGCCAGCGAGTCGACCACCCGGTACGTGGTGCTGAAGACCAAGGGCAAGGTCCAGCTCCACCCGGTGCTCAACATGGCCTCGGCCAAGCTGGTCCTCGGCACCCAGGACGACGTGGACGTCGTCACCGTCGACGAGTCGATCCTCGACAACGGCAAGATCCCGCACGGCGTCACCATCGGCATCCCCTACGCGCCCGACCGGCTGCCGTCCGACACGGAGGCGGGAGCCGAGAAGCGCTGGGCCGTCTGCGAACGCCCCAGCGGCAGCGGCGACTCGATCCAGAAGGCCGCGTTCGTCCTGGCCACGCGCGACCTGGGCAGGACCGAGGGCGCCCGGCAGAAGCTGCACGGCGGCGAACTGCTCTACGTCACCACACCCGACAAGGCGCGCTACATCGTGGACGCCCGGGGCTGGGCGTACAAGGTGGACGGCACGGACCCGCTGCTGCTGCAGACCCTCGTGGGCACGACGCGTGAACCCCAGCACGTCACCAAGGAGTGGATCGACACCCTGCACCAGGGCGACCCCGTCGACTTCCCCGTGATCGACGGCACTCCGGGGACACCGGCGAGCGCCCCCGGACAGCTGGACAGCCGGACCAACCGCGTCGGCATGGTGCTGCGGGCCCGGATCAACGGCAGCGAGCAGTACTTCGTCGTCCTGCCCCACCGGGTCGCCCCGGTCTCCCCCTTCGTCGCCCAGCTGCTGCTGACCAGCAAGGACCTCGTCACGGTCGGCCAGACAGGTCACGAGACGGAGGTCAGTCCCGGTGCCATCGTGCGGGGCGAGCCGTTCGGCGCCGAGCACACCTGGCCCACCGAGGCGCCCACCGCGGTCAACGAGGCCTCCACCGCCGCCGGCAGCCGCAACACCGTCTGCACCGTCCTGCGCCACGTCGACCCCAAGAACGGTGCCACGACGCTGAGCACCTGGGCGGGCACCGACTTCCCCGCGGTCCTGGCCACCGGCTCCTCCAGCGCGTACGTCACCGCCGGCTCCGGCCAGCTCTACCGCCAGTTCCAGGGCACGGAGGCCGCCGCGGGCCCGGTCTTCCTGGTCACCGACACCGGCCTGCGCTACGCCCTGCAGTCCAACGACGACGGCGAGACGGGCAGCGCGGGCATCGGCGTCACCGTAAAGCAGCGCCAACAGCTCCAGCAGGAAGCCAAGCTGGCGCAGACCCACCTCGGATACGCGGGCGTGCGTCCCGCGCCGATTCCCGCGGCCTGGTCGAAGTTCCTGCCGACGGGCCCCCGCCTGTCCACGGCGGACGCCCGCCAGCCGCAGGGTTCGTGAGGAGCACGCCGATGACCTCCAGCCGCATCACCCCGCACCCCCGGCTCCGCACGCGTACGACCCTGGCGGCGGCGCTGGCCACGGCCGCCGCCGGCACCCTGCTGACGGCGCCCGTCGCGGCCGCCGACTCCGGATCCGACCAGTGCACGTTCTCCCGGACGAACCACAAGTACGCCGGGACGCCCTGGGCCCTGCAGCGGGTCATGCTCGACGAGCTGTGGAGCCAGTCGAAGGGCAGGAACGTCAAGGTGGCCGTCATCGACACAGGCGTCGACACGGCCAACCCACAGCTCACCCACGCGGTGGACGGCGCCCTGGGCGTCAACCTGCTGCCCCCCAAGGACGACAAGGGCCAGCCGGTCGACGGAGCCAAGTCCAAGGCCACCACGGACACCGTCGGCCACGGCACACGCGTGGCCGGCATCATCGCCGCCCGCCCGATGAAGGGCACCGGCTTCGTCGGCCTGGCGCCCCAGGCCACGATCGTCCCCATCAAACAGAACGACGCGGAGGGCCACGGCACGGCCGACTCCCTCGCCGCCGCCGTCCGGCACGCGATCAAGGCCAAGGTCCAGGTCATCAACATCTCCCAGGACACCGCGAACGCCGCGGCCCCGACGGAGGACCTGCACCGGGCGGTCGACGAGGCCCTCGCGCAGCAGATCGTCGTCGTCGCCTCCGCGGGCAACGACGGCCTGGGCGGCAACGACAAGAAGACCTACCCGGCGTCGTACGCCGGTGTCCTCGCCGTTGCGGCCTCCGACCGCAACAACGAGCGGGCGGCGTTCTCCCAGTCGGGCGACTTCGTGGGCGTCGCGGCCCCCGGCGTCGACATGATCTCCACGGTTCCCAAGGGCGGCCACTGCTCCGACAACGGCACGAGTTTCTCGGCCCCCTACGTGGCCGGCGTCGCCGCGCTCATCAAGGCCAAGCACTCCGACTGGACCGCCCGCGAGGTCGTGGCACAGATCGAGCAGACGGCGGAGCGTTCCATCACGGGGCACGACCGGCTCGTCGGCTGGGGAGTGGTGGACCCGGTCCGCGCCCTCACCGAGGACGATCACCCCATCGAGTCCCCCCACCCCGACGCGGGCCTCGCCCACGCGGAGGCCCCCACCCCCGCCCGCCTCACCCTCGGCGAGACCCCCGAGGAACGCAACGCCCGCATCGCCACGTACGCGGCCATCGGCGTCGGAGTCCTGGTGGCGGGCCTGAGCGGCGGCGCGGTGGCCCTGCGTGACGCGCGCAGGAGGCGCCGAGGACTGGAAGCCCGAGCCTGACCCCACCGAAGACGACGACCTCCGTCGCCTTCACGCCCCGCTGGACGGCAGATTCAACAGCCATCGGCCACACGCGGCCTACGCGCACTCACCGCTGTTCCCCAGGGCACGGGAGTACGCGGTGGCCAACTTCCTCATCGCGGTGGCATCTCCGAGGTCCGAGGCGCGCACACGCAGGGAGACGTACGGCACCCACCCGGGCCGGCCGGGATGCGCGCAGCCCTTGACGCGCATCACGGCACCCGTCCCGCTGTGCAGGAAGGTTCCGTCGGGGGACGGTTCGGCCGGACCCAGTTGGGGATTGGCGTCCGCCACCGTGAGTTCCGCCGTGGGCGGGTGGAATTCTGGATATGGGTTCAGGACGTCGGCCGGCAGGGGTGTTGATCCTTCAGCGACGTCGTGTAGCCGTCAATCATGCTCTTCACGGCGGATTCATTTTTCCGCGCCGGATCCAGCAGCTTGACGAGCGTGCTGATGTCCTCCTTCTCGACATCCGCTCCGCGGCATTTCACCAGCGACACGGCAGCACGGTCGGCGTAGGCGATGGAGCCGTCCTCCGCGGACTTCTGCTGCTGGATCGAGAGGCGGCTCTGCAGGATGTGGCGGGCCGAGTCACCGGCGTCGATCCGCTCGCTGCTGATCATCAGTACCGTGTCGCCGTCGACCTTGACGTCACACAGAGCGGAACCGTCGGTCAGGCTGCCGGTGTGCTGAGCCGTGAGGCGCTTGCCGGACTCCGGCAGGAGGCGGGAGAGCGCGTCGGCCGGGACGGGTGTTCCGCACAACGCCTGCGGGACCTTGAACTCCCGCTTCGGCTCGTTCGTGGAGCAGCCGGCCGCCACCAGTCCGGCGAGGACGAGCGACGCGGCGCGCAGGGCGTGGGATGCGGACTTCAATTCTTGCCACTCTCCGATTTCCACTGGGCCCCGTCCGAGTGGCTGTGGCCGGCAGACGTGCGCGCCGCTCTCCGCAGATCCTCGGCAGTATCGGCATTGATGGTGTCGTTCTTCGCCAGGGCGTGGTCGACGGCAGCGGCGGCTGAATTCAGGGCCGCGTTCCGTCCCGCCGTGTACTCCTGGCCGGCTTCTGTGTCTGCTTCGTCCGACGTGTCCTGCTCGATGCTCTTCATGATGGACTCCTGGATGTCCTCCGAAGCCCATTCCAGAGGGGCGCCGGCGATGGGAACCCGCTCGGCCGCCTTCTCGAGCCCCATGCCCAGGACGCGGTTCACCCACTTCTGCTTCTCGGCGGCGGCTTCGTTGAACTCCGTGTCGGAAGCGACGTGGTAGTGGTGGATCGCATGGGCCCTGGCGTCGCTCATGATGCCGGCGATCGCCGAACCGGGGGCCACCGCGGCACCCACACGCCCGTCCAGGGACGCCGTCGAATGGCTCGGGTCGTTGATGACGTGGTCCACGACGTCGCTCGTGTAGGCCTGCTGCGCGGTCGTGATGGACGAATAGGCGTCGGGGTCCTGGCCGACTTCGCCCAGGAAACGGGAGACATGATTCGAGTCGAGGTCGGCAGCGGCGCCGAATGTCGGGAAGAGGCCGCTGTGAGGGTCCTCCTGGTACATGGCCTGCTGGAAGTCGCCCATGTACTCGGCGGTGATGTCTCCGAGGCTCCCGCGAAGGGCGTACAGGGGGCCGCTCTCCTCGTCCAGATCCCCGTTCTCGTTGTGCCTGATGAGTTCGGGGTGTTCACCGAACTTGTCCACGATCTGGCTCACCAGGTGCGCACGAGCCTCGGTGTGCCTGATGGCGTCGGCCGTCGCGTCGGAGTCGTACGGTCGCCCGCTGGTCGCCGACTCCAGGGCGTGGCCGAGGGCCTGGGGTCCGAAGCCGAGGGCCCTCTGCGTCTTGTCCTCGTCGACCATGATGTTCGTGTCGTTCGTGTCGACGGTCCACTCGAAGTCCTTGTCGGTGAACACGTCGAGGTACGACGTGAAACCGGGGTCGCCCCCCTGCTTCACCGTGCCGTCCTCGTTGTAGGCGGTCGGCGGCTGGGTGAAGAACTTCTCCGAGGCCTCCGGACTGTGCCCCAGCGCCTCCAGGACGCTGTTCAGCGGGTCGTTGCCGGTGCCGAGCTTGCCCGAAGGGTTGTAGCCGTAGAGGTCCGGGTTGTCGGCATGGCCACCCGGGGCGAAGAAGTGCGGGTTCTCCTTGTGGACCTGGGTGATGTGCTCCGCGATGGGCGTGAGGAACCGCGGGTCGTAATTGCCGTAACGGAGAAGGCCACCGAGCACCTGGTAGCCGAACGGCTTGTCCATCTGGCCCCGCTCCCAGCCGATCTGCTGGGTGCCGAGGCGCCGGAACTCCGTGCCCCAGCTGTCGGCCAGGTGATGGGTGTGGTCCGGGTCCGTCGCGTTGGCGAGCGTGTACCCCATGACCTTCTGCAGGTCCCGTACCTCGTCGAGACGCATCGCGGACACGTGGCCGCTGGTGCCGTCGAGTGACATCTGGGCGTAGAACTTAAGGGCTTTGTCGGGGCCGCCGAGACCTTGGTAGAACTCGGTCGCGAACTCCCCGTCCTTCTCCGCGGAGTTGAACCGCAGCAGCTGGTTCAGCTCGCGCAGCTCCGCGTCGGACATCTTGGTCCCCTTGCGGGCCAGTTCGACGGCGCGCTCGGCCTCGGCGTCGTTCAGGGACCCGTACGCGCTGTGCCCTGCGTCGTGGCCGTCCTTGCCGTGGCTCTTCGCCAGGGCGCGGGCGACAGAGGCGTCGATCTCCTCGGCGTGGGCGAGCAGCCGGTTGATCCGGCCCTCCAGCTCCTGCCTGGCGTCGAGCTGCTCCGGAGTGCGCTCGTCGGTGTCACCACGGACGTGGGGGAAGAAGCAGCGGACCTTTCCGCCGCCGATGTCCTCGACACGGATCCCCAGATGCGGGGCATCGGTCTCGACCGCCTTCTTGATCTGTTTCTGCAGGGCCTCGAGTTCGGTGTGCCCGTCGTCGAGGACCTGGTAGATGCTGTTCGCCTCGACGTGGAGATCCGAGATCTCCTTGGTCGTCTTGGTGATGAACTCCCGCGTCACCGTCGCGTTGACACCGGCCCAGTGGGCCGAGTCCGACTTCGCCCGCATCCCCTTGCGCGCGTTCTCGGCCGACTTCGCGAGACCGTCGACGGTCTTCTTCCAGTCCGCCACGGCGGTGGCGAGCTTGCCGAGGTCGACCTCGACGAGGTCCGTGAACGTGAGAGCCACTGGAGTTCCCCTACTTGAAGTACTCGTTGAGCTGGGACACCGACACGGTGGATCCGTCACTGCCGCGCAGGACGGTCCCGATCTTCGCGTCGTCCTCCGCGTGCAGCTTCTTCGTGAAGTCCAGGTGGTCGGAGATGTGCGCACAGGCCTGGAGGACGGACTTGACCTGCGACGTCCAGATCTCGACGGTCGTCTCCAGGGCGCCCCCCGTCTGGAAGCCGTGCGACTTCAGGGCGGACGCCGCCTGCGCCGTCGAGCCGGCTCCTCCGCTGCCGGCCCCGGCCCCGGCGATGTCGGCCTGGCTCCGTACGTCGTCGTACAGGAGGTGGGCCTCGTGCCCGACCGCACCCAGGTCGTCCTGGTACACCACCAGGTCGCCGGTTCCCCCGCCCCCGCCACCACCGTCCGGTGCCAGCTGATTGAGGCGCGTGTGGGTCGACGGCCGCTCGGCGGCCTGAGCCTTGAGCTGTTCCCACTCGTCCCATGCCATCGGGTGGACCCCTTCCCCTGTGACCCCCGTCGGTCTTCCCGTCGAGAGACGCGGGGCGGTGCCGACGTTCCGGTGTGCCGTCAAGTTAGCAACGGGGCCCGCGTGAAATCTCCGTCACCGTCAAGGTGTGATGTCCGCCGCGCGTGAAGGTTCCGAGGAGACGGGCGGCGCCCGCTTCCGCAGGCGAGTGGGGCACGTCCGTCCCGTCGCCACGAGAGTCCTGCGTCCCCGCCCTGCGCGTCGATCCTGACCTGGTCGAACTGTTCGACAAGGCGGCGTGACCTCCGCAGGGTGAGGTTTTGTGGTTGCAAAGTTCACCCGTGACCGGATCGAGTGGACCCGGCCACAGGGCGGATGTGAATCTTCTGCGGTGATGTCGGGATCCCTCTGTCTACTCCATACCGATTGCGGGTTTTTGGGGTCTTGTGACCGACCGCTTCGGGACGGCATCGCAACTGAACCGTCGCAGAGTTCAGTTGGCCGCGATTTACACAGTGACTACAGTGGTCGATGAAGGTACGGGTGTGCGGTGCGCGCCGCCTGGGCCGTCAAAAGTTGTACAAACGGGGAAACGGGGAAGGGGTCGCAGTGGGTGACGGTGGCGGCTCGGACGTGAGGCGCGGAGTCGACGCGCTGTCGGCGTTCAAGGACCAGATCGACAAGGCGCTGGGCGACTTCGAGGGTTCTCCCGGCAGCCCGTCCAAGATCGAGGAACAGGCGCTCGGCCGTACGTCGTTCGGTGGTGTGAATGCCCAGTTCGACGAGGCCGGCAATCTGCACACGCAATACGAGCACGTGCATGAGCGCCTCATTCACCTCTCGAAAACGCTGGGCCTGCACATCGAGGCCCTGAAGCTCGCCACGCACGCGGCCGATGTCACCTACGACGGGACCGAGGACGAGGTGCGGCGCCGGTTCTGGCAGATCCAGCACCAGCTCGATGACGATTATCAGCAGGCCGTCAAGCAGCAGCGGGAGCACGACCAGGTTGCCAAGACGGGCGACCACGGCGGCAAGGCGGACTCGGGGCGCGGCCACAACGAGACGGTGGGGGCGGACCAGGCATGAGCGACGACTGGAAGAAGAAGCCTCAGTACAAGTCCGATGTGCAGCAGGTCGGCCAAGAGGTCGACGGCAAGGTCACGCCTGTCACCACCGCGCAGAACGTGCTGGCGCACATGCCGTTCTTCGGTGGTGTCCGTGTCAACCTCCTCGGCTCGACGAACTTCGAGGACCACGATCTCAACGAGATGATCGACCTGGTCCAGCATGCCAACCCCGATCACCTCGAGCTGACCGGCAAGTCCCTGTGGGACGCCGGCACCGCCATTCGCAGGGCCGCGGTGGACCTGGAGAAGCATCTCGGTGTCGACTGGGAGGGTGAGGGCGCCACCGCCTTCCATGGCTGGACCCAGAATCTCCTGACCTACACCCACCAGCTCGCGGGCTACGCCGACCACGCGGCCACCCAGCTGTCCGTGGCGGCCACGGGTCTGGCCTCCGTGCGCAGCGCCATGCCACCTCGGGACACCCGGCCGCATGCCGACCAGAAGCTCCCCACCGAACTACCCAAGACCAAGCAGGTCGACGGCAACCCTGACTACGCGGCCGCGCTGAAGGTCGAGAACAACCGGCAAGAAGCGATCAACCAGATGAACCGTCTGGCGTCGTTCTATCAGGTGTCGGCGACGGAGCTGCACAAGCAGCCGGAGCCGGATCCGCTGTCGGCGATGCCCAATGTCGGAGTGCCTCAGCCGAGTTCGCGGGATGTCGAGTCTGCATACCGAAGGCACGATTCGGGATCGTCGCCGGTGCGGACCGCCGCGATCCAGGAGGATGTGGCGGGGCACCACGCTTCTTCCGCCCCGACCGGAACCGACGTCGGTGGGCACGTACGTCCCGTCAATGATGTGCACGATCCCGTCACGCGTCCCGGCGACGACGTCGGCACGAAGATCGACACGGTGGACACGCTGCCCCCTCAGGCGCCCGCGCAGCATGGCACGCCGACGCCGACTCTCCCCACCACGGGTGGAGGCGGCGGGCAGACACCTCCCCTGATCACCGGCCCGTCGGCGCCGCCGATGGCCCCGCCCGTCGGCCGTTCCGGCGGTTACGGCCCGGTCGGCCGGCTTCCCCTGTCCACGCAGGGCCGTCCCGGTCAGTCCGGTACCGCGAGCGGACGGGTCCCGCAGGGGCCCGAAGGGCAGGCCGGGCGTGCCACGGCCGGCGGTCGTGCGACGCAGGGCCCCTTGGGGCAGGCGGGGCGTGCTGCAGGGCGCACGACGCCGACCGGTCAGCCGGGTATGCGGGGTGCCACGGAGGCGGGCCGTTCGCCCATGGGGCGTGCTGTCACTGGCGGTACCCCGAGGCCGGCCAACTCGCCGGGCGGGCGCACCGGAACCGCTGGTTCCAGTGGTCCTGTGCGCAATGGCGTGGTGGGTGGCAAGCCGGTCTCCGGTCGCTCCGGCACTGCCGGATCCAACCCGCGTATGCCGCGCGGCACGGTCGTCGGTGCCGAGGAACAGGCCTCCTCCACCCCGGTGAGGGGTGCTCTCGGTCAGCGGGGTGTCGTGGGTGCTCCCGCCGCCAAGGCCGAACCGGGCGCCGCGCGGCAGGTCCTGCGTTCGGCCGGCAACCCCGAGGGTGTGGTCGGCGCACCTCGTAATAAGAACAGTGCCGCCTCGTCCCCCGAAGATCCGGCGGTCGGTAGTGGTGGCCGGGGGCGCGGTCGTGGTGTCGTGGGGGAGCGGCAGGGCCCGGAAGGTGGGACCGGTCGTGCCGGTGGACCGTCCGAGAAGGAACAGCACCGTTCGTCCCGCAAGCAGCGACGTGAGACGCCCCAGAAGAGCGACTGAACACTAACGAGGACTAGACAGGCATGAAGCCAGGGACCCGCCGGCGCGGCACGACCACTGCCCGCCTGACGAGGCGCAATGCGAGACGTCTGGGTGCCGTGTGTTCGGCACTGGGCGCGTTGGTCATCACCTCGGCGACGCTGGCTCCCGAAGCCGCTGCCGTCGACATCCGGTCGAAGCAGTGGTACCTGGACACGATGCGCGCCCAGGAGCTGTGGAAGATCAGCACCGGCAAGGGGGTGAAGGTTGCCGTGATCGACAGCGGGGTCAATCCGGAAACTCCGTCCCTCAAGGGTCAGGTGCTGGTCGACGAGGTCCCGACGTCGGTCGCGTATCACGTCACTCAGGACTACGACGGGCACGGCACCTCCATGGCCGAACTCATCGCGGGTACCGGAGCAGGTGGAGGAATCAAGGGCGTTGCTCCGGACGCGAAGATCATTCCTTTTCGTGTCGCTCTCGGGGGACTGAAGGACGCCAAGGAAAAAAGCAAGACGGCCGACGAGGCCCACGCGATACGTGCTGCCGCTGACACCGACGCCAAGATCATCAATATGTCCTTTGGTGGGATATATCCTGATTCGGAGATGAAGGATGCCATGAAATATGCGGCATCCAAGGGGAAGTTGATGTTTGCTTCCGTCGGCAACGGTGGGAGCGGGAAGAACGAGTCCGAATATCCGGCCAGTTATCCGTACGCCAATGGTGTGGCGGCGCTCGACAAAAACGGAACCGTGGGTAAATTCTCCACCCATGGTGACGATGTAGACCTTGCGGCGCCAGGGGTCGACCTTCCCATTTGGTGTGACAGCACATTCACCGAGTACTGCGACAGCGGAGGGACCAGCCAGGCCGCCGCCATCGCCTCCGCCTCCGCCGCCCTCGTCTGGTCCGTGCACCCCGACTGGACCGGCAACCAGGTCCTGCGGTCCCTCATCGACACCGCCGGCCGTTCCTGGCCGAAGAGCAAGCCCAGTAACTACCTCGGTTACGGAATCGTCCGCCCCCGGCGCGTGCTCATCGCCAAGAACATCAACCCCGGGCCGGCGAACGAAGACCCGCTCGCCTACGAGAACTACGACGGCCCCTCGGGCAGCCCGACTCCGCCGAGCAGCCCCTCTCCTTCCTCCGGCCGCCCCGCGAAGGAAGCCGGTTCCTCGGGCAGCTCCAACTCCGCAGCCGCCAAGAAGTCCGACTCCGGTGACAACACCCAGACCTGGGTGATCATCGGCGCCGCAGCAGCCGTACTGGTCGCCGGAGGCGCCGGCTTCGCCGTGCTGCGCGCACGCCGTAACGCCTGAGCGCTTTCCCCAGACCCGCTCGCTCGCCGAGCGAGCGGGGCCCGCTTGCCGCCGGTGCCGACGTCGAACTCGGCACGAGGCAAGGTCAGTTCACAGAGAAAGGCATGGAAATGGCGCAGCGCCAGAAGGTAAGCGACAAGGACATTATCGTCCTCGAAAAGGAGCTTCTGCACCGTTTCGAGGGCATCAAGGGTCAGCTGAAGGAACTCCAGGCCATCATCGACAGCCTCGAGGGCCACTGGAAGGGCATCGGCGCCGGTGCGTTCAACACCAAGCAGACCGAGATCAACGAGCGCATGGTCCGCATCGGCAACATCCTGGCCAAGTTCATCGAGGCCATGACGAACACCCGGAAGATCAAGGACGGCACGGAGGACGAGGTCCGCTCCCAGGTCCAGGGCATCGACGTGGACCTCGGCGGCTCGCACTCCGCCCTCTCCAGCTACTGATCCCCACCAGGCCACAACTTCTCAGCAACGGAGCAAACATGGGCGTCAACAACAGCGGCGAGCTCGAGGTCACTTACAGCGGTATCGACGAGACCGCCACTCAGCTCGCGAACCACGCCAAGCGTCTCGAGGAGAGCCTCGAGGCCATCAAGCAGAAGGTCGCCGGCGTCGCCAGCATGTGGGAGGGCGAGGCCCACTCCGCGTACGCCGAGCAGCAGGCTGCCTGGGACCGCGAGGCCAAGGGCATCCACGAGGCCCTCATGGCCATCGGCAAGGTCGTGCACGCGGCCGGCGGCGACTACCAGGGTGGCGACCGCAAGGCCGCCAGCTACTACATGTAAGACCGCGCGAGCGGAGCTGACCGGCAGGACGCGGTAGCGGGGTGGGCACGCACGGGAGGTGCCCACCCTCTGCCGTGCCGGAGGCCGGGACAGTGCAGACGACGAATCGGGACGGGGAATGCACGCCACAGGAGGTGGCCCGGAGGCGGCCACCGGAGAAGGACCGGGCGGAGCCGCCGGGACGCGGCGACGGGTGGGGCCCTACAGCCTCATCACCGAGCTGGACGATCCCCGCACAAGGCTCCCGGTCCCCGAGCGGCGCTACATCGCCCGCAGCACCGACGGGCGGTACACCGTGCTGCTCTCCCTCCCCCGGCCGGGATCGGACGCCCAGCGCTTCATGGCGGAAGCCGAAGCCTCCCGCTACCTCCTCGGCCCCTGTGCCGCCCCGGTCACCGCTCTGGCCGCCCCGGGCGAGGCCGCCTGGTGCAGTCGCCCGTACCTGCCCGTCCTGCCGCTGCCGACCGCCCTCGCCGTGCACGGCGGCCCGTTGCCCGAGCGGACGGTGCGTGCCGTCGGTGTGGCCCTCGCGGAGACCCTGGCCGTCATCCACGGGCAGGGCCTGACGTACGCGGGTGTGTCCCCCGCGGCCGTCCTGCTCACCGCCGAAGGCCCTCGCCTCTCCTGCTTCGGAGCCGTACGCGCCGCCGCGCCGGACGGCACCCCGCGCTCCGGACTGCCGGGACTGGAGTCCGGCAGCCTGCCCCCGGAACAGGCGTCCGGAGGCCGCCCGCGCCCCCTCGGCGACGTGTACGCCCTCGGCGCGACGCTCGCCTACGCGGCGACCGGCCACACGACCCCGGAGCGCGACGAACTCCCGGCCGCCCTGCGTACGGTCATCACCCGATGCCTCTCGCGTGACCCGGGGAACCGCCCCCAACTCGCCGAGCTGATAGTTGCGTTGACCGAGAGCGCCCCTTCCGCTGACGCGCCATCCAGCAACGTGCCCTCCAGCGATGTACCTTCCACCGGCGCACATTCCACCGATGCACCCCCCGCCGGCACCTCCCCCGCGCCCCGCAACGCGCCCCCGTTCGCCCCCGGATGGCTCCCCGGCCGTGTGATCGCCGCCCTCGCCCATCAGTCGGCGGCCGTCCTCATGGCGGAGATCCCCGCCGGACTGGCGTCCGCGTCCGCGCCCGCTTCTCCTCCCGCCCACCCGTCCCTCAGCCGGAACTGACGACCGCCCCCATGCCTTCCCCCCTCACCCACGACGACCCTCAGGCGATCGGCCCGTACTGGCCGGTCGCCCGCCTCGGCAGCGGAGGCATGGGCACCGTCTACCTCGCCCGCACGGCAGGCGGCCGTACCGTCGCGCTGAAGACGATGCACGCCCGCATCGCCTCCGACCCGGCCTTCCGTACCCGCTTCCGGCTGGAGACCGACGCTGCCCGGGTCGTGGGGGAGCGGTTCGGCGCGGGGGTCGTGGACGCGGACCCGCGGGCCGACACGCCCTGGTTCGCCACCGAGTACGTGCTCGGGCCGCCCCTCGACGAGGCCGTCGAGCTGTGCGGTCCGCTTCCCGAGGGGTCCGTACGGGTGCTCGGTGCGGCGCTGTGCGGGGCGCTGGGCCAGCTGCACGGGTCCGACGTGGTCCATCGCGACCTCAAGCCGTCCAACATCCTCATCACCGCCTACGGGCCCAAGGTCATCGACTTCGGCATCGCCCGCGCGGCCGGGGACGACCGTCTCACCCGTGTCGGAGTCGCCGTAGGCACCCCCGCCTTCATGTCGCCGGAGCAGGCGAGCGGGCAGGAACACAGCGCGGCGGGCGATGTCTTCGCCCTCGCCAGCGTGCTGGTGTTCGCCGCAACCGGGCACCCGCCCTTCGGCCACGGGCAGCCGGCCGACCTGCTCTACCGGGTGCAGTACACCGAACCCGACCTGAGCGGCGTACCCGACGGTCTCCGCCCCGTCCTCGCCCGGTGCCTGGACAAGAACCCCTTCCGGCGTCCCACGACCGGCGAGCTGGCCGCACAACTCCACGACGGATCCGGCGAGTTCGCCGATCATCTGCCGCCCGCGCTCCTGGCCGACGTCGGACGGCGGGCCACCGAGGTCTGGCAGATCACCCCGCAGCGGCTGCCGGCCCCGCCCGACGAGCCCGACCAGACCGGCGTGGCGTCGACGGCCGTGCCCGTGCGCTGGTCGCGCCGACGGGTGCTGCTCACCGCCTCGGGTGCGGCACTGGGAGTGGCCGCCGCCGGGGCCGGGGCGTGGGCCGTGACCGCGGGAACCGGCGGCTCCGCACCGCGGCCCACACCAGGGCCGAGCAACAGCCTCCTGGCGAAGCCGGAGGTGGACTCCGTCTGGCAGATCCAGATCGGCGAGCAGGACCGCTTCGAGAGCAGCATGCCCTCGCACCCGCACGTCCTGGCGAACCTGGTGACGGCGGTGACCGGTGACCTGGCCGGGGTCATGGCGCAGACGGGGCAGCGCGCGTGGACGGTGTCCGGGATGGACATGGCCTGGCAGATCGCCTCCGACGGCCGGCGTCTCGTCGCGCTGACGTCCTCGGGCGATCCGGCGGACCGCGGCGACGCCGGCGGGGAGGCGCTGCTCATCACGTCCCTCGACCCCCTCAAGGGCGAGATGCGGGAACCCTTCGCCCACCTGTCCGACTTCAACGGCGAGCTCTTCCCGGACCAGATGGTGTGCACCGCGAACGGTGTCGCCTATGTGGCGGCCGGCCGCGGCCGGTACGTCCACAACACCTTCTCGGCCGCCCAGACCTGGTACCTGCTCGCCGTCGACATCGCCACCGGCAAGCTGCTGTGGAAGACACCGCTGCCCGCGCGCCGCCCGGGAACCGAGCGGTTCTACTTCCTCTCCGCCGACGTCGTGGGACCCCACCTCGTGACACTCCAGGAGGCCAACGACGGCACCGTGCACGCCGTCGTACGCGACACCCGCACCGGTGCCGTCCGCTGGGACCGGCCGCTCGACGGGGTCGAGGCCGACCGGGTACGCCTGCCCCTGACCACCGACGCGCGGTACCTGTACGCCGGCGTCGGCCGGCTGCGGGCCCTGCGGCTCGACGACGGGAAGGTGGCCTGGGACTCCAAGTCCGCCCGGCCGGGCCGGACCTACGGGCCGCCGGCGGTGAAGGACGGCACTCTCTACGCGGTCGAGAAGGGGCTCGGGCTCGTCGCCCTCGACCCGGTGAGCGGCCGGGTCAAGTGGGAGGAGAAGGGCGGCCAGGGCAAGAACGCGGACCTGAACAGCGCGCCCGTCATCGGCACCGGCTACGCGTACAGCCGGCGCGGCTCGAAACTCTGGGCCGTCGAACTCTCCTCCCGCACCCCGGCGCATTCCTACCGGACCACCGGCAACCGCTTCATCGCCCATGAGAACGCCAAGAGGGTCATCGCGCAGGGCGGCGGCTTCCTGGCGGCCTTCCCCCTGCAGTGAGCCGCCCGGTGACGAGAAGAGAAAGCGATCAGCGATGAGACACCTGGAGACCGGCGACCCCCTCCGGCTCGGCCCCTACCGGCTGCTCGGCGTGCTCGGCGAGGGCGGCATGGGCAAGGTGTACATCGGCCAGGACCACGCGGGCACCGCGGCCGCCGTCAAGGTGCTCCGGCCCGAACTCGCCCACGACACCGGCCTCGCCCAGCGTTTCGTACGCGAGGCACTGGCGGCCCAGGCCGTGCGCAGTCCCGGCGTGGCGGCGGTGCTGGGCGCGCAGACCGAGGGCGGACGGCCCTGGATCGCCACCGAGTTCCTCGCCGGACCGACCCTGGACCAGATCGTCGACGGGCACGGCCCTCTCGACGACGCGAAGCTGCGCGCCCTGGCGGTGTCCCTCGCGCGCACCCTCCGCGACATCCACGCGGCCGGCTTCGTCCACCGTGACCTCAAGCCGCCGAACATCGTGCTCACCTCCGACGGCCCGCGGATCATCGACTTCGGTATCGCGCGCCCCGAGCACGGGCTGACGCTCACCACCACCGGACAGATCCCGGTCACCCCCGGGTACGGCGCCCCCGAGCAGGTGCTGGGCCACCGGGTCAGCACCGCCGCCGACGTCTTCTCCCTCGGTGCCGTCCTCGTCTACGCGGCCACCGGCCGGCGGGCGTTCGACGGTGCGCACGTGGCCGCCGTCCAGTACGAGGTCGTTCACGGCGAACCGCGCTGGCACGGCATCCCGCCCGAGCAGCACGCGCTGATCGCGCCCTGCCTGGCGAAGGACGCCGCCGCACGGCCCACTCCCGACCAGATAGCCGCCGCCTTCACCCCGCCGAAGAAGAACGGCGCGGTGTGGAAGAGCGGCCCGGTGGCCGACGCGATCAGACAGCGGGAGCACGACGTACGGAACCTCACCGCCCCGCTCCTGGCCACGGTGGAGACGGGGGCGGGGCCGAGCAGACGGCGCCTGCTCACCGGGTTCGCGGCCGGCGGGGCCGTACTCGCCGCGGGCGGCACGGGCACGGGCTGGTGGCTGCTGCGCGGGGACGGGGGCGGCGCACGCCGGAAGAGCCTTTTCACCTACCCGGCCGCGGTGAAGACGCCCACGGCGCGGCTGCTCTCCGCCGACGACGGCGACTACATCATCGGGGGCTCCCCGAAACCGTTGTGGAGCGTTCCCGACGCGACGGACTTCGGGTCTCCGGCCCCCTTGCCCATACGTGACGTCGTCATCGTCGGCCACCTCCTCAGGGGTGTCGTGGCGCTCAACGCCGTCGACGGCAAGCTCCGCTGGAAGGCTCCGGCGATGCGGATGAGGTCCCGTTACCTCTCGCTCTCCGACCGGCTCGTGGTGGCCGCCGACGAGCAGGGCACGCTCCACACCTTCGTGCCGTCCACCGGGGAGCCCAAGTGGACGGCACGGGCCGACGCCGCGACCCTGCTGGCCGCGGACGGGGAGCAGATCTACCTGCTGACCAAGGACCAGCGCCTGCGTGCCGTGAGCCGGGCCGATGCGAGGATCCGCTGGACGGTACGGCTGCCGGAGGACTTCCGCAAGACGATCGTGCCCAAGCCCGCCGCCGACCAGGGACGGCTGGTCCTCACCACGAGCACCGGGCACGCCATGGCCGTGAACACGAAGAACGGCCGTACGGAATGGACCGCCCGCGACCTGGCGAAGGAACGGCTGCTCGTCCCGGCGGCCAGGAACGGCGTCGTCCACCTCAACGGCAAGGCGCTCACCGCGCGCCGGATCTCCGACGGCAAGGAGCTGTGGACCCACACGGAGAAGCATTACTACGACGAGCAGAACTACGAGTGGTCCCGGCCCGGCCTGTACGGCGACCTGGTGTACGCGAGCGCCTGCGACAGCGACGTGGGCCACCCTTACGGGTTCGACGTCCGCAGCGGGAAGAAGCAGTGGGAGGCCGGCATCGCGGTGAAGAACAGCGATGACCCGATCCTGACGCAGGGCAACGGAATCTGGATCATGGACAGAGGCACGGTCCCCACACTGACGACCATGGATACCGTGGGCAGGGCGCGCGAGATCTGGTCCTACGAACTCACCAGCGGCAGTGATGTGGCCTTCGCGGCCGACGGCAACCGCGTCTTCGCGAGAAGCGGCGCCGCCTTGTACGCACTGCCGGTGTTCTGACCCGAACCGCTCCCACGGGTGACCCGCGGCCGCGCGTGAAACGCCGAATCCGGCGGTCCCCAGGACCGCCGGATTCGCCACCCTCGAGGGTCTGTCAGTACTCGACGTCCACCAGACCCGTCTGAACCAGGGGCTTGCCCCGCTTGCGGGACACGAAGACGCCCCGCCCCGCCGGCATCGCCCGCGGCCGGACCCCGCCCAGGATGTCGCCCTCCGTCGGGTCGCCCGCCATGATGAGGCCCTGAGCGCCCAGTTCCTTCATGCGCTGGACGAACGGCTCGTACGCGGCACGGCCCGCGCCCGCCGAGGAGCGGGCGATGATGAAGCGGACGCCGACGTCCCGCGCGAACGGGAGCATCTCGGTCAGGCCGCTCAGCGGGTTGCCGCTGGACGTGGACACGAGGTCGTAGTCGTCGATGACGACGAACACCTGCGGACCGCGCCACCAGCTGCGCTCACGCAACTGCTGCGCGGTGACCTCGGCCGTCGGGGTCCGGCGCTGCATCAGGTCGGCGAGCGCGGCCATGTGGTGGTCCATCTGGCTCGACATCGGGATGTACTCCGCCAGGTGCGAGGGCGGGGTGATGTCCAGCAGCGAGCGGCGGTTGTCGACCACGAAGAACTTGGCCTCGTCGCCGCTGTACTGCTGCGTCAGCTGCTTGATCAGCAGCCGCAGCAGGTTGGACTTGCCGGACTCGCTCTCGCCGAAGACGAGGAAGAACGGGTCCTGGTCGAAGTCGAGGAACACCGGTTCCAGGTTGTCCTCGTCGAGCGCGAAGGCGACACCCCGCTGGGGGAAGCGGTCGCCCGGCGGCAGCTCCACCGCTTCCAGCTGACGCGGCAGCAGGCGTACCTGCGGCGCGCCCGGCGCCTGCCAGTGCCGCCCGACCTCGGCGGTCAGCGCCGCCGTCGCCTCGGCGAGATCGGTGTCGGAGGTCAGGCCGTCGATCCGCGGCACCGCCGCCATGAAGTGCAGCTTCTGCGGGGAGAGGCCGCGGCCGGGGACGCCGGCGGGGACGTTCACGGCCACCTTGCGGTCGATCTCGGAGTCCATGACGTCGCCCAGGCGCAGCTCCAGGCGGTTCATCAGGTGGTCCTTCATGTTCGCCCGGACCTCCATCGAGCGCGACGCCGTGATGACCACGTGGATGCCGTAGCCGAGACCGCGCGCGGCGATGTCCAGCACGGCCGGCTCCAGGCCCTCGTAATCCGTACGGAAGTTGCCCCAGCCGTCGACGACCAGGAACACGTCACCCCACGGCTGGTCGGTGACGGAGATGTCCCCGCGCGCCCGCCGGGCCCGGAAGTCGGCGATGGAGGCGATGCCGGCCGAGCGGAAGTACTCCTCGCGGCGCGTCATCACGCCGTACACCTCGGAGACCGTACGGCGCACCCGCTCGGGGTCCAGGCGGGACGCGATCCCGCCCACGTGCGGCAGGTCCGCCACCGCGGCCATGCCGCCGCCACCGAAGTCGAGGCCGTAGAACTGCACCTCGTGCGGCGTGTGCGTGAGCGCGAAGGAGCAGATCAGGCTGCGCAGCAGCGTCGACTTGCCGGACTGCGGGCCGCCGATGATCTGCATGTGGCCCGCCGCGCCCGAGAAGTCGAGCAGCAGCCGGTCGCGGCGCTGCTCGTACGGCTTGTCGACCAGGCCGGCCGGGACGACCAGGCGTCCCGAGGCCTCGTAGTCGGGCTGGGTGAGACCGCGCCCCTGCACCGCGGTCAGGCCGGGCAGCAGCGCGTCGAGCGAGGGCGGGCTCTCCAGGGGCGGCAGCCACACCTGGTGTGCCGACGGCCCCTGTGCCTCCAGCCGGCGCACGATCACGTCGAGGACCGTGTCGGCCAGCGCGTCGTCCACGTCCGGCGCGGACTCGACGCGCTGCTGCGGCACGGCGGTGTACTGCACCGGTACCTCCGTCGCCGTGAACAGCACCGGCCGCCGGTCCACCGGCAGCGGGCCTCCCGGCAGTGCCGTCCGCCGGCTGCCCGTGCGGTAGGTCCCGGAGACGTACGCCGCCTTGAACCGCACCATCTCGTCCGTGCCGAACTTCAGGAAGCCGGAACCGGGGACGTTGGGGAGTTCGTAGGCGTCGGGGACGCCCAGCGCGGCACGCGACTCGGCCGCGGAGAACGTCCGCAGACCGATCCGGTACGACAGGTACGTCTCCAGGCCGCGCAGCCGGCCCTCCTCCAGGCGCTGCGAGGCCAGCAGCAGGTGCACGCCGAGCGAACGGCCGATGCGGCCGATCTGCACGAACATCTCGATGAAGTCCGGCTTGGCGGTCAGCAGCTCGCTGAACTCGTCGATCACCAGGACGAGCGAGGGGATCGGCTGGAGCGGGGCGCCCGCCGCGCGCGCCTTCTCGTAGTCGTGGATGTTGGCGTAGTTGCCGGCGTCGCGCAGCATCTCCTGGCGCCGGTTCAGCTCACCGCGGATCGAGTCGCCCATGCGGTCGACCAGGGTCAGGTCGTCGGCCAGGTTGGTGATGACAGCGGCGACGTGCGGCATCTGGGCCATGCCGGCGAAGGTGGCACCGCCCTTGAAGTCGGCGAGGACGAAGTTCAGGGTCTCGGAGGAGTGCGTGACCGCGAGGCCCAGCACCAGCGTGCGCAGCAGCTCCGACTTGCCGGAACCCGTGGCGCCGACGCACAGGCCGTGCGGGCCCATGCCCTCCTGCGCGGCCTCCTTGAGGTCGAGCATGACCGGACGGCCGTCCTCACCGAGGCCGATCGGCACCCGCAGGCGCTCGGCCAGGGCGCGCGGGCGCCAGGTCCGCTTGGTGTCGACGGAGGCCGCGTCGCCGAGTCCGAGCAGGTCGGTGAACTCCAGGTTGGCGAGCAGCGGTTCGTCGTCGTCGCCGCCCGACGCCATGCGCAGCGGCGCCAGCTGCCGGGCCAGCGCCTCGGCCGACTCGTGCGACAGGGTGTCCGGGCTGCCCTCGTAGACCATGCCGTGCCCGGACTCCAGGCGCAGCAGGTCCGGCTGTACGACGACCGACAGGTCGCCCCCGGCGCCCGTCAGCTCACCCGGCACCACCTCGATGACGGTGACGCCCTGCAGACCCTCCGGCGAGGCGAGCACGGAGTCGGGCAGCAGCGACAGATCGTCGAGGACGATCACGATGTGCGGCTCGTCGGGCAGCGGCGCCGCGTCGGGGTGGAAGCGCGGGCGTCCGGTCAGCCGGGTGGCCAGCAGGTCTTCCAGTTCGCGGGTGTCGCCGCCGATCAGCCGCCGACTGCCCGCGCCGTCCATCGCGCCGGACGTCTGCGTGTGCGGCAGCCACTTCGCCCAGTCCCAGTGCGGCAGCGCCTCACGCCCCGCGGCCACCGCGACGACCAGGTCCTGGGGGGAGTGCAGCGAGGCCAGCGAGCCGACCAGGGCACGGGCGCAGCCGCGCACGGACTCCGGCTCACCGCTGAGGGTGACGTGATAGAAGGCGCGCAGCGAGACCGCCATCGGCAGCTCGGTGAGTGTGCCGTGCAGGGACACGAACCGCTGCATCGCGCCCGCGGTCAGCGGCTCCAGCTGTTCGACGGGACCCGTCTCCGGAGCCAGCAGCGGGGTCGCCAGCGGCTGCGGACCCAGACCGACGCGCACGTGCGAG
Source organism: Streptomyces sp. NBC_00820 (assembly GCF_036347055.1). NCBI lineage: Bacteria > Bacillati > Actinomycetota > Actinomycetes > Kitasatosporales > Streptomycetaceae > Streptomyces > Streptomyces sp. NBC_00820. Next base: position 5,923,725 of record NZ_CP108882.1, read on the forward strand.
AAGTCCTCGTCGCCGGGCCGCCGCTCCCAGACCCGGCTGCCCTCGGCGACGAGCGCCCAGAGCTGTTCGGGGGAGGGGTGCAGGTAGTACTGGGCGTCCCGCTGGGCCTTCGCCGTCCGCACGGCGGCCTTGCGGGTCTGCGACAGATAGCTGAGGTAGTCGCGCCGCAGGTCGGCCAGCTGCCCCTGGGAGCCGCGACGGAAGCGGACCACCATCGCGATCGACATTCCCACCGTCGAGGCGATCATGATCATGCCCATGATCTTCATGAACGGCTGTCCGTTCGTGAAGAAGAAGACCACGGAACCACCCATGCCGAGCGTGGGCAGCAACTGCATCAGGACGCTCTCCTGATGGCCCCGCGGTAGTTCCGGCGGTGGCTGGACAGCGATCTCTTCCGTGGGCACTTCGGACGGAAGCGCCCGAGGAGGGCGCTTTACGACAATCTGGCTCACTGCTCACCAATTCCCTTGCCCGACCCAGGCTTTCCGCCCACCGCCCCGTGTCGGCGGACGCAGGCCGCCGCGCGATCCTACTGAGTTCACGGAACACGGGTGAGCGGTAGGGTGCCGAATGTTCGCGTGAGCACACGCCGGTACGGTCGAATAAAACGGGACAACCCACCTCGAAAAGGTGCGGACATGGCCCGGACCGCGCTCGTACGACCCCCGTGCCGCCGCCGACGTGGAAGGCGCGGGAGTCATCGGCACAGGACCTTCACGATGTAGACGCACCACCACCACTGAGGGGGAGCAGCAGGTGAGCATGACGGCCGCCGCCACCGGCGGACCCGGAACGGGAGCCCCTGCCGGAGCCGGCACAGGACTCGGTTTCTGCCGGGTGACCATCGTCGCGCCGGACAGCCGCATCGACGTGGCACTGCCCGACGACGTGCCGGTCGCCGACCTGTACCCGGAGATCCTCCGACTGTCCCAGCAGAGCCCCGACGCCGGCGCCCCGGTCGGGTACCACCTCGTCCGCACCGACGGCACCGTGCTGGACAGTTCCCGGTCCTTCGCCGCCCAGCGCATTCTCGACGGCGAACTCCTGACGCTGCGCCCCTTCGCGGAGTCCCTTCCGCCGGCCGTCTTCGACGACGTCTCCGAGGCCGTCGCGTCCGCCGTCACCAAGCAGCACACGCTGTGGACCGGCGACCTGACCCGGGCCGCAGGCCTCGTCGGCGGCGGCGTGCTGCCGACGCTCCTCGCGTTCGTCGCGTGGACCGCCGACCCGCACCACGACATGAACGGCCTGGCCGGCATCCTCGCCGCCGTCACCGGCGTCCTGCTGGTGGTGCTCTCCGCCGTGCGCGCACGGGTCTACGACGACCGCGCCTCGGCCGTCGCGCTCGGCCTCGGCGCGCTGCCCAACATGGGCGTCGCGGGCAGCGGACTGCTGCCGCTGACCGACGGACAGGGCATCGGCAGGCTGCAGTTCCTGCTGGCGTGCGCGGCCGTCCTGGTCGCCGCCCTGATCCTCACCCTGACCTCCCCGCACGGAGACGGCCCGTTCGTCGCCTTCGTGTTCGCCTCGGCCGTCGCCCTGCTCGCCGTCTTCGCCGCGACCCTGCTCGACTGGGCCCCGATCGAGACGGCCGGCCTGTGCGCGCCGGTCGCCGTGGGCGCGCTCGCGTTCCTGCCGGGGATGTCGATGCGGTTCGCCCGGCTGCCGATCGGCTTCGAGGCCCCGAGCGGCGCGACCCGCTCCGCGTACGGCCACGAGGCCCACACGCCGGAGTCCGTGGACACCGAGCGCATCGAGGCGCAGGCCCGCCGCGGTCACGAACTGCTCGTCGGCCTCGTCGGCGGCTGCGCGCTGCTCGCCGTCGGAGCCTCGGCGGTGCTCGGCTTCTCCAGCGACGTCTGGGCCCAGCTGCTCGCGCTCGCCACCGGTGTGGCGATGCTGATGCGTGCCCACCTCTTCCGCTACACCGCCCAGGTCGCCCCGGTCCTGGCCGCGGGCCTCGGCTCCCTGGTCCTGCTCGGCCTCGGCCTCGCGCTCAACCCGCCGCAGTCGGTGTTCCGCAAGGCGCTCGAAGGGCACCGCACCGACCTCGACATCCGGACGGTCTGGCTGATCGCGGTCATCGCCGCGGCCACCGCGCTGGTCACGGCGCTCGGCCTGATCCTGCCGCGCGGCGGCCTGACCCCCTTCTGGGGCCGCTTCCTGGAGATCTGCGAGGGCTTCGTCCTGCTGACGCTGATCCCGCTGACCCTGGCGGTGTTCGACGTCTACGCGACCGCCCGCGCGATGACCAGCAAATAGGTCCCCGGACGGGCCGGAGGCCCGGAGACGCGGAGGGCCCGGGCGGGCCCTCCGCGTCCACGTGGGACTGGGACCCGGCGGACGGGAAGGGCCTCGCGGCCCTTCCCGGACCTCGTCACTCGGCGGCGAGCCCGCCCTCGTCCGGTACCGGCCTCAGATCGAACTCCCCGTCCCGCGCCCCCAGCACGAAGGCCCGCCACTCGGCCTCCGTGTACCGCAGCACGGTGCCGTGGTCGAGGGAGGAGCGCATGCCCACGGCGCCGTCCGGCAGGTACGCGATCTCGACGCGCTCCTCGTGGTGCTCGGTGCCCGGCGCGCAGTGCCACTCGACGTCCGAGATGTCGAGCGCGTACAGCTCGTCCCGCTCCCGTTCCTTGCGTGCTTTGATTTCCCTGTCATCGGCGTCGGTCATCGCAGCCGCGGTCCTTCCTCCAGTGCCGGTGAGCGGTAACTCACCCTACTGGCCGGGGTTCTGGCTGGTCAGCGGTTTGCGGAGATGATCCCCGTGACGAGGTGTGACCGTCGCGTCGCAGAAGGCAGTCGCCGGGCAGCCGTGAGGCAGCCACACGGCGCCACAAGTCAGCCGAAAGGCCGTCGCAAGGCCGTCGGCCGGGGGTCCGGCCAGGCCCGCCCCGCGATCCTGGTACCCTGACTGGCGGCCGTTCGTGTACGCACCCCCAAAGCATCGCAGGCATCGCCTGCCGCCCTGGAGGCCGCGCTCGACGGATCCCGGCCTGCCGAGTACTGGAAGCTCTCCCGAGATGTAGACCGGGGGCGCTCGGTGGCCACTCACAGACTCATGAGGAGTACGCGTGTCGCTCGACGCCGCTACGAAGAAGCAGATCATCGCCGAGTTCGGCCAGAAGGAGGGCGACACCGGCTCCCCCGAGGTCCAGGTCGCCATGCTCTCGCGCCGCATCTCTGACCTGACCGAGCACCTCAAGACCCACAAGCACGACCACCACTCCCGCCGTGGTCTGCTGATCCTGGTCGGTCAGCGTCGTCGCCTGCTGCAGTACCTGGCCAAGAAGGACATCCAGCGCTTCCGTGCGCTGGTCGACCGCCTCGGCATCCGCCGCGGTGCGGCCGGCGCCAAGTAAGACGCCATGAGGGGAGCGGTCCCGGCGTGATCCGGGGCCGCTCCCTTTGCTGTACGTGCCTTTGCTGTACGTGCCTGTTGTCCGTACGTGTCCGCCCGTGCTGTACGGGCCGAAACGTGCGGAGTGTCACCGACGCTTTGTAGTGTGGTAGCACAACGCATACGCACGACACAGAACGAGGGAGTGAAGCGCACCTCGCCGCCGCCGGTCCTCGGTAGTGGCCCCCGGGGGGAAGCGAGCCCCGGGTGCTTCGATCGAAGACCGGCCCGCACCAGACGGCGCGCTTCTCCCACCACCGTCCCCCCGCCACACGGGCGAGGGCGGACGAAGACGAGGAGAAAACGCTAGTGGAGAACGAGACCCACTACGCCGAGGCCGTCATTGACAACGGTTCCTTCGGCACCCGCACGATCCGTTTCGAGACGGGCCGCCTGGCCAAGCAGGCCGCCGGCTCCGCCGTGGCGTACCTGGACGACGACACCATGGTGATGTCGGCCACCACCGCCTCCAAGGCCCCCAAGGACCAGCTCGACTTCTTCCCCCTGACGGTGGACGTCGAGGAGCGGATGTACTCCGCCGGCAAGATCCCCGGCAGCTTCTTCCGCCGGGAGGGCCGCCCCTCCGAGGACGCGATCCTCACCTGCCGCCTGATCGACCGCCCGCTGCGCCCCTCCTTCAAGAAGGGCCTGCGCAACGAGATCCAGGTCGTCGCCACGATCATGGCGCTCAACCCCGACCACCTGTACGACGTCGTCGCGATCAACGCCGCGTCCGCGTCCACCCAGCTGGCCGGCCTGCCCTTCTCCGGCCCGATCGGCGGCGTCCGCGTCGCGCTGATCCGCGGCCAGTGGGTCGCGTTCCCGACGCACACCGAGCTCGAGGACGCCGTCTTCGACATGGTGGTCGCCGGCCGCGTCCTGGAGGACGGCGACGTCGCGATCATGATGGTCGAGGCCGAGGCCACCGACAAGACCATCAAGCTGGTCGAGGGCGGCGCCGAGGCGCCGACCGAAGAGGTCGTCGCCGCCGGTCTCGACGCCGCGAAGCCCTTCATCAAGGTGCTGTGCCGCGCCCAGGCCGACCTCGCCGCCAAGGCCGCCAAGCCGACCGGCGAGTTCCCGATCTTCCTGGAGTACCAGGACGACGTCTTCCAGGCCCTGACGGCCGCCGTCAAGCCCGAGCTGGCCCAGGCGCTCACCATCGCCGGCAAGCAGGAGCGCGAGGCCGAGCTGGACCGCGTCAAGGCGCTCGCCGCCGAGAAGCTCCTGCCGGAGTTCGAGGGCCGCGAGAAGGAGATCTCCGCCGCCTACCGCGCGCTGACCAAGAAGCTGGTCCGCGAGCGCGTCATCAAGGAGAAGACGCGCATCGACGGCCGCGGTGTCACCGACATCCGCACGCTGGCCGCCGAGGTCGAGGCCATCCCGCGCGTGCACGGTTCCGCGCTGTTCGAGCGTGGCGAGACCCAGATCCTGGGCGTCACCACCCTGAACATGCTCCGCATGGAGCAGCAGCTGGACACCCTCTCCCCGGTGACCCGCAAGCGCTACATGCACAACTACAACTTCCCGCCGTACTCCGTCGGTGAGACCGGCCGCGTCGGCTCCCCGAAGCGCCGCGAGATCGGCCACGGCGCGCTCGCCGAGCGCGCGATCGTGCCGGTGCTGCCGACGCGCGAGGAGTTCCCCTACGCGATCCGTCAGGTGTCCGAGGCCCTCGGCTCCAACGGCTCGACGTCCATGGGCTCGGTCTGCGCCTCCACCATGTCGCTGCTGAACGCCGGTGTGCCGCTGAAGGCCCCGGTCGCCGGTATCGCCATGGGTCTGATCTCCGAGGACGTCGACGGCGACACGCACTACGTCGCCCTCACCGACATCCTCGGTGCCGAGGACGCCTTCGGTGACATGGACTTCAAGGTCGCCGGCACGAAGGACTTCGTGACCGCCCTCCAGCTCGACACCAAGCTGGACGGCATCCCGGCCTCCGTCCTGGCCGCGGCCCTCAAGCAGGCCCGCGACGCGCGTCTCCACATCCTCGACGTGATGATGGAGGCCATCGACCGGCCCGACGAGATGTCCCCGAACGCCCCGCGGATCATCACCGTCAAGATCCCGGTCGACAAGATCGGTGAGGTCATCGGCCCCAAGGGCAAGATGATCAACCAGATCCAGGAGGACACCGGCGCCGACATCACGATCGAGGACGACGGCACGATCTACATCGGCGCGGTCGACGGACCGTCCGCCGAGGCCGCCCGCGCCACGATCAACAGCATCGCCAACCCGACGATGCCCGAGGTCGGCGAGCGCTACCTCGGTACGGTCGTGAAGACGACCACCTTCGGCGCGTTCGTCTCCCTGATGCCCGGCAAGGACGGTCTGCTGCACATCTCGCAGATCCGCAAGCTCGCCGGCGGCAAGCGCGTGGAGAACGTCGAGGACGTCCTCGGTGTGGGCCAGAAGGTCCAGGTCGAGATCGCCGAGATCGACTCCCGCGGCAAGCTCTCCCTCATCCCCGTGATCGAGGGCGAAGACGGCTCCGACGAGACCAAGAAGGACGACGCCGACCAGTGACGTCCCGTAGTTTCAAGGCGACGGCCCGCACCTCCTCGGAGGCGCGGGCCGTCGCCCGTACCCAAACCCTTGTCAAGGGCACGGGCGGCATCGGCACGGTCCGCAAGACCACCCTCCCGGGCGGCCTGCGCATCGTGACCGAGACCCTGCCCTCCGTGCGCTCGGCGACCTTCGGTATCTGGGCGCACGTCGGCTCCCGCGACGAGACCCCGTCCCTGAACGGCGCCACCCACTACCTCGAGCACCTGCTCTTCAAGGGCACCGCCCGCAGGTCGGCGCTGGACATCTCCGCCGCCCTCGACGCGGTCGGCGGCGAGATGAACGCGTTCACGGCGAAGGAGTACACGTGCTACTACGCACGCGTGCTCGACACCGACCTGCCGCTCGCCATCGACGTGGTCTGCGACATGCTGACCGGCTCGCTCATCCGCGAGGAGGACGTCGACGTCGAGCGCGGCGCGATCCTCGAGGAGATCGCGATGACCGAGGACGACCCGGGCGACTGCGTGCACGACCTGTTCGCGCACACGATGTTCGGCGACAACGCCCTCGGCCGTCCCGTCCTCGGCACGGTCGACACGGTCAACGCCCTCGGTGCCGACCGCATCCGCCGCTTCTACAAGAAGCACTACGACCCGACCCACCTCGTGGTCGCCTGCGCCGGCAACATCGACCACGACAAGGTCGTACGACAGGTCCGCAAGGCCTTCGAGCAGGCGGGCGCCTTCAAGAACGCGGACGCCCGGCCCATCGCCCCGCGCGACGGCAGCCGTACGATCCGCACGGCCGGCAAGGTCGAGCTGATCGGCCGCAAGACCGAGCAGGCGCACGTCGTCCTCGGCATGCCGGGCCTCGCCCGCACCGACGAACGCCGCTGGGCCATGGGCGTACTGAACACCGCCCTCGGCGGCGGCATGTCGTCCAAGCTGTTCCAGGAGGTCCGCGAGAAGCGCGGCCTCGCCTACAGCGTGTACTCGTACACCTCCGGCTTCGCCGACTGCGGCCTGTTCGGCGTGTACGCCGGCTGCCGTCCGAGCCAGGTGCACGACGTGCTGAAGATCTGCCGCGACGAACTCGACCAGGTCGCCGAGAACGGTCTGACCGACGACGAGATCCGCCGCGCCATCGGCCAGCTCCAGGGCTCCACCGTGCTCGGCCTGGAGGACACCGGCGCGCTGATGAACCGGATCGGCAAGAGCGAGCTGTGCTGGGGCGAGCAGATGTCGGTCGACGACATGCTGACCCGGATAGCCGCGGTCACCCCGGACGAGGTCCGGTCGGTGGCGCGCGACATCCTGGGACAGCGCCCGTCGCTGTCGGTCATCGGCCCGCTGAAGGACAAGCAGGCCGCGCGGCTGCACGACGCGGTCGCCTGATCCACCCGGTCCATACCCTGCGGTAAGGAAAGCAACAGATGAGCAAGCTGCGCGTGGCGGTCCTCGGTGCCAAGGGCCGTATCGGGTCCGAGGCGGTCCGGGCCATCGAGGCCGCCGAGGACATGGAGCTGGTCGCCGCCCTCGGCCGCGGCGACAAGCTGGAGACGCTGGCGGAGACCGGCGCCCAGGTCGCCGTGGAACTGACCACCCCGGCCTCGGTCATGGGCAACCTCGACTTCTGCCTGCGCCACGGCATCAACGCGGTCGTCGGTACGACGGGCTGGACCGAGGAACGCCTCGCACAGCTTCGGGGCTGGCTCGACCAGTCGCCGGAGACGGGCGTGCTCATCGCGCCGAACTTCTCCATCGGGGCCGTCCTGACCATGAAGTTCGCCGAGATCGCCGCGCCGTACTTCGAGTCGGTCGAGGTCGTCGAGCTGCACCACCCGAACAAGGTGGACGCCCCCTCCGGCACCGCCGCGCGCACCGCCCAGCTCATTGCCGAGGCCCGCCGCCGGGCCGGCACCGCTCCGGCCCCGGACGCCACGGTCACCGCCCTGGACGGCGCGCGCGGCGCCGACGTGGACGGCGTCCCGGTGCACTCCGTCCGCCTGCGCGGCCTCCTGGCCCACCAGGAGGTGCTGCTCGGCGCCGAGGGCGAGACCCTCACCCTGCGCCACGACTCACTGCACCACAGCAGCTTCATGCCGGGCATCCTGCTCGGCGTGCGCCGCGTCATGACCACCCCGGGCCTCACCTTCGGCCTGGAAAACTTCCTCGACCTGAGCTGAGCCGGAACACGTCATGCGCGCGAAGATCACCTACCTCGTCACGGCCGCCGTCCTGGTCTTCTACTTCGTCCTGGTCGGCAGCCGCGGCGTGATGCTCATCCAGTCCGGCACGCTCCTCACCGTCACCTTCGGCGTGGCCGTGCTGATCCTGCCGGTCATCGGCCTGTGGTTCCTGTGGAAGAACACCCAGTTCGTCCAGCGGGCCAACCGCCTCGCCGCCGAACTCGACGCCGAGGGCGGTCTGCCCGTCGACGAGCTGAGGCGCACCGCCGGCGGCCGGATCGACCGCGACTCGGCCGACGAGGTGTTCGCCCGGCGCAAGGCCGAGACGGAGGACGCCCCGGACGACTGGCGCAGCTGGTTCCGGCTCGCCGTCGCCTACCACGACGCCCGCGACACCCCGCGAGCCCGCAGGGCGATGCAGCGTGCCATCGCCCTGCACGACGGAAGGCCCGTCCAGGCCTGACCGCCCGACCTTCCCGCGCACGCGAGAAGAGGGGCCGGTCCGCGACACCGCGGACCGGCCCCTCTCCTTTTCCTGTCCAGGGCGGTCAGCCGCGCCCGTACTCCGCGGCCCACGCCTCCACGGTGTCCGCCGCCCGGTCGAACGCCGCGGGGCGGTTCAGGAAGTCCAGACCGTGTGTGGTCAGCAGCGGGGTGGTGTCCTGCGAGGAGCGGTCCCTGCGGACGTACGTCAGGGCCTGCCCCTGCACCGTGCGGGGCAGCCCCAGCCAGCGCACCGGCTGCTGGGCCGTACGCACCGCCGCCACGCGCTGCCAGGGCACCGTACGCGTCACCAGGAACGACACCTGGCGCAGCCCGTGCGCGCTCACCCACGCGCCCATGCGGAGCATCCTGAGCGCCCCGGCGAGGATCGCCAGCGCGAAGCCGAGGACCACTCCGGCCGAGGCCGCCGAGCCGGTCAGGGCGCGCAGGACGCCGGCGAACAGCACGAACGAGGAGAGCAGCAGCACCAGCGCGGCACCGCCCACCCGCCACGGGCCGGGACGGTAGGGACGCCGCCAGCGGTCACGGTCGTCGTACGGCAGCGAGCTCTCGGCCGCTACCTCGAAGGTGCGGTCGGCCGTCAGGAAGGGCAGGGGCACGGCTGGTCCTCACTCGGTCCTCGCGTGGGCTGTGCCCGGTGAGGCTATCCGGCCGTGTTCCCGCTCACCACCTGTGGGCGTCCGGAAGGGTCAGTGCCCCTGTACGGCCTGGGAAGGCTGGTCCGGCGTACCGGACGGCGTGGACAGCGCAGGCGTGCCGAGGACGAGCGCGCCCACGAGCCCGGCCACGATCGTCAGCCCCAGCAGCCAGCGCCCGGCTATCTCCCCGGAGGACGCGCGCTGCCGGGGCGGGGGAGTGACATCGCTGCGGAACCTGTCGGCCTCGACGAGGAAGGCGAAGGGTACGGGCTCGCGCCGACGGAACATCGTGGGTGTGCTCCCTTTCCGGGATCAAACGGATGACTTTCACCAGTACAGACGAACGAACTCCGCGAACGGTGCCCGGTTTCGTCGATTTCATTCGGACACGGCAGTGAAAGCCCCGTTTGACGGGGCCGTAGAGTGGCTTGGCCAAGAGACGAGATGGGAAGGACCCTCCGAACCGTGACCCCCACCCCGGGCGACGATGTCAAGATCGATTTCCGCAGCGACGTCACTGTCGAGCTGGTCAAGCACGACGCGGCGGACGCCGACGTGCTGTTCGCGGCCCGCGTGTCGACCATCGGGGAGCAGTCCCTCGACGAGCTGAACAAGGACCCCGAGCGCTCCAAGGGTCTGATCAACTACCTGATGCGCGACCGGCACGGCAGCCCGTTCGAGCACAACTCGATGACCTTCTTCATCAGCGCCCCGATCTTCGTCTTCCGCGAGTTCATGCGGCACCGGGTCGGCTGGTCCTACAACGAGGAATCGGGCCGCTACCGGGAGCTCCAGCCGGTCTTCTACGTCCCCGGCGAGTCCCGCAAGCTGGTCCAGGAGGGCCGCCCGGGCAAGTACGTCTTCGTCGAGGGCAGCCAGGCCCAGCAGGAACTGGTCGGCCGCGTCATGGACGACTCCTACCGGCAGGCCTACGAGGCGTACCAGGAGATGCTGGCCGCCGGCGTCGCCCGCGAGGTCGCTCGCGCGGTTCTCCCCGTCGGCCTCTACTCCTCGATGTACGCCACCTGCAACGCGCGCTCCCTGATGCACTTCCTCGGCCTGCGCACCCAGCACGAGCTGGCCAAGGTGCCGTCCTTCCCGCAGCGGGAGATCGAGATGGTCGGCGAGAAGATGGAAGCCGAGTGGGCCAAGCTCATGCCGCTCACGTACGCCGCCTTCAACGCGAACGGCCGCGTGGCTCCGTGACCGCCGCCCGGCCCCGTAACGAAGGCCTGTTCCCCCTTGCGGAACGGATGTACGGATCAGCCAGGCGAAGTGTCCGTATTGCGGCATTTAGAGAAGTTCATCTAGCCTGATCAAACGGACCCGGCACTGCTTGAACCCCCGAGCAGGCAGTGCCGGGATCCATATTTGTCTTGACTTTCCCCGTACCCCGCGGGCAGACCTGGGATTGGGCACCGAGTAGCGTGTTACCCATGGCTCCGACCTCCACTCCGCAGACCCCCTTCGGGCGGGTCCTCACCGCTATGGTCACGCCCTTCACGGCGGACGGCGCACTCGACCTCGACGGCGCGCAGCGGCTCGCCGCCCACCTGGTGGACGCAGGCAACGACGGCCTGATCGTCAACGGCACCACCGGCGAGTCCCCCACCACCAGCGACGCGGAGAAATCGGACCTCGTACGAGCCGTCGTGGAAGCCGTCGGCGACCGCGCGCGCGTCGTGGCCGGTGTCGGCACCAACGACACCCGCCACACCCTCGAGCTCGCCCGCACGGCCGAGCGCGACGGTGCCCACGGCCTGCTGGTCGTCACGCCGTACTACAACAAGCCCCCGCAGGAGGGCCTGTACCGGCACTTCACGGCCGTCGCCGACGCCACCGGCCTGCCGGTCATGCTCTACGACATCCCCGGCCGCAGCGGCGTCCCGATCAGCACCGAGACGCTCGTACGCCTCGCCGAGCACCCCCGGATCGTCGCCAACAAGGACGCCAAGGGCGACCTCGGCCGCGCCAGCTGGGCCATCGCCCAGTCCGGCCTCGCCTGGTACTCCGGCGACGACATGCTCAACCTGCCGCTGCTCTCCGTCGGCGCCGTCGGGTTCGTCTCGGTCGTCGGCCACCTGGTCGCGCCCGAGCTGCGCGCCCTCGTCGACGCCTACACCTCGGGCGACGTCGTCAAGGCCACCGAGATCCACCAGAAGCTGCTCCCGGTCTACACCGGCATGTTCCGCACGCAGGGCGTCATGACCACCAAGGCCGCGCTCGCCCTGCAGGGCCTGCCCGCCGGACCGCTGCGTGCCCCCATGGTCGAGTGCTCGCCGGAGGAGATCGCCCAGCTCAAGATCGATCTTGCCGCCGGCGGGGTACAGCTCTGACAACAGACTTGGCACCACAAAAGCTTCACCATCCGAAGCTTCACAACTGAATCGACAACCGAAAAGGCGGGCCACCGGTGCCCGCCGATCATGACAACTTCAACCGCACGATCGTCATGCGCGCCACGTGCCCACCGGTACGTGGCGCGTGTGGTCAGGAGAGTCTTTTGAGTCATCCGCACCCTGAACTCGCCCCGCCGCCGCCGCTCCCCAAGGGCGGTATGCGGGTCACCCCGCTCGGCGGTCTCGGTGAGATCGGCCGGAACATGACGGTCTTCGAGTACGACGGCCGTCTGCTGATCGTCGACTGCGGCGTGCTCTTCCCCGAGGAGGAGCAGCCCGGAGTCGACCTGATCCTGCCGGACTTCTCGTCGATCCGGGACCGTCTCGACGACATCGAGGCCATCGTCCTCACGCACGGTCACGAGGACCACATCGGTGGCGTCCCGTACCTGCTCCGCGAGAAGCCGGACATCCCGCTGATCGGCTCCAAGCTGACCCTCGCGCTCATCGAGGCCAAGCTCCAGGAGCACCGGATCCGCCCGTACACCCTCGAGGTGGAGGCGGGCGACCGCGAGCAGGTCGGCCCGTTCGACCTCGAGTTCGTCGCGGTCAACCACTCCATCCCGGACGCCCTCGCGGTCGCCATCCGCACCCCGGCGGGCATGGTGGTGCACACCGGCGACTTCAAGATGGACCAGCTCCCGCTGGACGGCCGTCTCACGGACCTGCACGCGTTCGCGCGCCTGAGCGAGGAGGGCATCGACCTCCTTCTCTCGGACTCCACGAACGCCGAGGTGCCGGGCTTCGTCCCGCCCGAGCGCGACATCGCGAACGTGCTGGACAACGTCTTCGCGGGCGCGCACAGCCGCATCATCGTGGCGAGCTTCGCCAGCCATGTGCACCGCATCCAGCAGATCCTGGACACCGCCCAGAAGTACGGCCGCAAGGTCGCCTTCGTCGGCCGCTCCATGGTCCGCAACATGGGCATCGCGCGGGATCTCGGCTACCTGAAGGTCCCGCCGGGCCTGGTCGTCGACGTCAAGCAGCTCGACGACCTGCCGGCCGACAAGGTCGTCCTGGTCTGCACGGGTTCCCAGGGCGAGCCGATGGCGGCCCTGTCCCGCATGGCCAACCGGGACCACCAGATCCGCATCGTCGAGGGCGACACGGTCATCCTGGCCTCGTCCCTCATCCCCGGCAACGAGAACGCGGTCTACCGCGTGATCAACGGCCTGACCCGCTGGGGCGCCAACGTCGTCCACAAGGGCAACGCCAAGGTGCACGTCTCCGGACACGCCTCGGCCGGCGAGCTGCTGTACTTCTACAACATCTGCCGCCCGAAGAACCTGATGCCGGTGCACGGCGAATGGCGCCACCTGCGCGCCAACGCCGAGCTCGGTGCCGCGACCGGCGTCCCGCACGACCGGATCGTCATCGCCGAGGACGGCGTGGCCGTCGACCTCGTCGAGGGCAAGGCGAAGATCGCCGGCAAGGTGCAGGCCGGTTACGTGTACGTCGACGGCCTCTCGGTCGGCGACGTCAACGAGCCGGTCCTGAAGGACCGCAAGATCCTCGGAGACGAGGGCATCATCTCGGTCTTCCTGGTCATGGACTCCACCACCGGGAAGATCACCGGTGGCCCGCACATCCAGGCCCGCGGCTCCGGCATCGACGACGCGGCCTTCTCGGAGGTCCTTCCGAAGATCACCGAGGTGCTCGAGCGGTCGGCCCAGGACGGCGTGATGGAGCCCCACCAGCTCCAGCAGCTGATCCGCCGGACCCTGGGCAAGTGGGTGTCGGACACCTACCGCCGGCGTCCGATGATCCTTCCGGTCGTCGTCGAGGTCTGACCTCCGACGCGCTGACCAGCAGTGGGGCCCCTCGACCTGTGTCGAGGGGCCCCACTCGCCTACCCGGCCAAAAAAATCTTGACAACAGGGCTTGACGCTGCCCCGGTGGATCCGTAATGTTCTCTGTCTGCCCCGGAGCCGTACGGTTCTGTGGTGGCACCTCGCCGCGAGAGCGGCACCCAACCATCAGCACGATCTCCCGATCGGGATGTCATTCGGTATGTCCGAATGTAATTCCATCGGAACTCGGTGGCCCGATTAGGAGCCGCAGGGAGGATCCGCTAGAGTTTGGGACGTCGGAACGGCCGAAGGGCCGGGAAGACAACTCCCGCTGACTGGG